>CAZWHL010000006.1:0-32624 GCA_964633625.1 uncultured Rhodoluna sp. | reverse complement strand
GCGCAACTAGCCAAATAAGCGCTAGCTGGCCTAATTGTGGCCACTAGAATTGGGTTAGTTATTGCGCCTCGAGCGCATCTGAATTCCCTAATAATTGAAACGAGTGATTGCGTCATGGCAACTTCAAACGACCTAAAAAACGGAATGGTCCTAAACATCGAAGGTCAGCTTTGGGCTGTAACCGAATTCCAGCACGTAAAGCCAGGCAAGGGTGCCGCCTTCGTTCGTTCTAAGTTGAAGAACGTGTTGACCGGCAAGGTTGTTGAAAAGACTTTTAATGCCGGAGTAAAGGTTGAAGTTGCAACCGTTGATAAGCGCGACATGACTTACCTTTACAACGATGGCGAGGGCTTTGTCTTCATGGATAAAGACACTTACGACCAGGTGACTCTGCCTGAGGCTGTTGTTGGCGACGCAGTCAACTACATGCTTGAGAACCAGGAAGCTACCGTTGCAATGCACGAGGGCAACCCAATTTACGTTGAACTCCCTGCATCAGTCGTTCTAGAAGTTACCTACACTGAGCCTGGTCTACAGGGTGACCGCTCAAGCGGAGGCACCAAACCTGCGACTGTTGAGACTGGTTTGCAGATTCAGGTTCCACTATTTCTTGAGAACAACACCAAGGTCCGTGTGGATACCCGCACCGGTGACTACCTTGGTCGCGTCACTGATTAATCAGTGAGCGCTAGAACTAAGGCACGCAAACGAGCGGTAGACGCTGTTTTTGCAGCCGATCTTCGCAAGATTTCTCCGTTAACCCTGCTGGATGACGTGGCCGACCTGGCAGCGGATCGCCAAAACCAGGGTGCAATCTTTGGCTATGCACGGGAGATTGTTCAGGGAGTAGTGGATCACCACGAGGAAATTGACGATCTGCTTGAGACTTATTCACAGGGCTGGGCGCTTGACCGCATGCCAAACCTTGATCGAGCAATTTTGCGCGTTGCGGTTTGGGAAATCCTGCACAACCCAGAGGTTCCGGATGCCGTTGCAGTTAACGAGGCAGTTGAGTTGGCTAAGGAACTTTCCACCGATGATTCGGGCTCATTTGTAAATGGCTTGCTGTCACGCATTGCCTCAACAAAAACCGCAAACTAGCTGATGTTGCCGGGTGTAATAGGCCTGGTTCACTGCTAGAGTTTTACAAACATCCTTTAAAGACCGTCCAGAGAGGCGGAGAAGGAGGTGGGCGTGTCCACACGCACCGTCTTGAGTAGTGAAGATATCGATCGCGCAGTCACGCGCATCGCTCACGAAATTCTTGAAGCCAACACTGCAGTTCAGAAGAGTGCAGTTCAGAAAAGTGGCACAAAAAATCTAGTAATTCTGGGAATTCCAACCCGCGGCGTTCTGCTTGCAGAGAGAATCGCTGCCGTGATTGCCAAGGCAGAACCAGAAGCCGACATTTCTAACATTCTTGGTCGCCTAGACATCACCATGTATCGCGACGACTTGGCTTCTAACCCAACTCGAGCAGTCACCGAAACTCAGATTCCAAGGCAGGGAATCGACGACAAGGTGGTTGTACTTGTTGATGACGTGCTGTTTAGCGGTCGAACAATTCGTGCAGCTCTTGATGCCTTAGGCGAATATGGACGACCACGCGTGGTAAAACTTGCTGTCCTGGTTGACCGCGGTCACCGCGAACTTCCTATCCGTGCTGATTTTGTTGGCAAGAACCTGCCGACCGCGCGCGAAGAGCGAATCAATGTGAACCTTTCAGAGACCGATGCCCAAAACGCGGTGGTGATCGAGTCATGAAGAACCTACTTTCAGCAGCTGATCTAACGCGCGAAGCGGCGATCGAGATCCTTGACATCGCCGAAGAAATGGCGGGAGTAAACCACCGAGACATCAAGAAGTTACCAACGCTTCGAGGCAAGACCGTGGTTAACCTGTTCTTTGAGGACTCAACTAGAACCAGAATTTCTTTCGAGCTTGCCGAAAAGCGTTTGTCTGCTGATGTGATTAATTTCACTGCAAAAGGCTCAAGCGTTTCTAAGGGTGAGAGCCTAAAGGACACCGCACAAACACTTGAGGCAATGGGTGCCGACGCAGTGGTGATCAGACATTCTGCATCAGGTGCTGCCTACAAACTTGCGCACTCTGGCTGGATAAACGGAAGCATCATCAACGCAGGTGACGGAACTCACGAACACCCAACCCAGGCTCTGCTTGATGCATTCACCATGCGTAAGCGCATTCACGGAGACAATTCAATTGGTAAGGGCCTAGACGGAGTGAAGGTTGCTATCGTCGGCGACATCTTGCACTCTCGTGTTGCACGTTCTAATTTACTTTTGCTATACACCCTTGGTGCTCAAGTCAACTTCGTTGCTCCACCAAGCTTGCTGCCCGCGAATTCAAGTCGCTGGAATGCCAAGCTGCACTATTCATTAGATAACGCAATTGACTCTGAAGATCTTGACGTTGTAATGATGCTTCGAATTCAAACGGAACGCATGAATGCTTCGTTCTTCCCGTCGGAACGCGAGTATTCGCGAATCTGGGGATTCAACGCGCAAAGACTTAAGCGTCTAAAGGACAGTGCGATTGTGATGCATCCTGGGCCGATGAACCGAGGCCTGGAAATTGACGCGATTTCGGCCGATTCACCTCAGTCAACAGTTTTAGAGCAAGTAACAAACGGAGTCTCAGTGCGAATGGCAGTTCTCTACGCACTTCTTTCAGGTGAAAGGAACACCAATGCCAACTAATTTCGTACTAAAAAATGTTCAACTATCTGACGGCAGCGTTCAAGACATCCGGATCCAAGACGACAAGATTGTTGCCGTTGGAACCTCGCTAAGTGCAGACGAAGTGATTGATTGCAATGGTCTTGTTGCTCTGCCTGGTTTCGTTGACCTACATACCCACTTACGTGAGCCCGGCTTCGAACAAAGCGAGACCGTTCTTACCGG
Organism: uncultured Rhodoluna sp.; assembly: GCA_964633625.1. Taxonomy (GTDB): domain Bacteria; phylum Actinomycetota; class Actinomycetes; order Actinomycetales; family Microbacteriaceae; genus Rhodoluna. The sequence goes on along the minus strand of CAZWHL010000006.1, from coordinate 29,700 downwards.
AACGCAGTCGGCTGCACTTGGCGGATTCACCGCAGTGCATGCAATGGCAAACACAATGCCAGTAGCGGATACAGCCGGTGTCGTTGAGCAGGTCGCCTCGCTTGGTAAGGAGGCAGGCTTCGCAGACGTTTATCCAATCGGAGCAGTAACCGTTGGGCTAGAAGGTAAGCAGCTTGCCGAACTTGGGGCAATGGCCAATTCAAAGGCCCAGGTCAAAGTGTTTTCAGACGATGGAAAGTGTGTTCATGATCCTGTAATCATGCGACGTGCCTTGGAGTACGTAAAGGCTTTCGATGGAGTCATTGCTCAGCACGCGCAGGAACCTCGCCTAACCGAGGGAGCTCAGATGCACGAAGGAGCGGTGAGCGCGGAACTAGGGCTTACCGGATGGCCATCGGTTGCCGAGGAATCGATCATTGCCCGCGATGTGCTACTCGCGGAACATGTTGATTCGAGAATTCACATTTGCCACCTATCTACCAAGGGTTCGGTAGAGATCGTGCGCTGGGCTAAGGCGCGTGGCATCAAGGTGACCGCTGAAGTAACCCCGCACCACTTATTACTAACCGATGAGCTTGCTCGAAGCTATGACTCGGTTTACAAAGTGAATCCACCGCTGCGCACAGCAGACGATGTTGCTGCGCTACGCGAAGCTCTGGTCGATGGAACGATCGATATCATTGCCACTGATCACGCGCCACACCCAATCGAAGCTAAGGATTGCGAATGGAATGCTGCTGCGTTTGGAATGCTAGGTCTTGAAACAGCAGCGTCGATTGCTCAAGAGGTTTTGATCGACAGCGGTAAATCAGATTGGAATAGATTCGCTCAGGTGCTTTCTCAAAATCCCGCGCGTATCGCTGGCGACTTACAACAGGGTCAGGAACTTGCTGCTGGCTCGTTTGCAAACATCGTTTTGATTGACCCAAAGGTAAAGCGCAAGGTGGTTGCAGAATCTGCTTCAAAATCAGTGAACTCTCCATACGTTGGTCTAGAGCTGCCAGGCAAGGTCGTACACACCATCTACCGCGGGTACTTCACCGTTCGTGATGCAAAGTTGGCAAAGCAGGGTAGAGGCTAATGGCAAAGCAAATAATGGCGATTATTAGTCTGAGCATCTTTATGCTCTTGACTGCGCTTGCTCTGCGCGCCTGGCGCCGGCGTGCGTCCGATCAGGCTGCAGAATTTTCTGCACCGCTTGAAGCGTTGGAATTCTTTGGTGAAGTGCTGGCGCAGGCGAAGGCCTTCTACGTGGCAACTACTCGTGGAGTGCATCACCTTGAACGAATCAATGCATATGGCCTAGGAGCACGCGGCTTCGCACAGGTCTTGGTTTTCACCGAAGGTCTGCTGATTGTGCGAACCGGAGAGCGCCCGTTGGCAATCCACCGCACACAATTGACCGCAGTCGAATTCACACAGGTGGTGATCGATAAGGCTGTAGAGCCGGACGGTTTGATTTCTGTGTCTTGGAAGCAGGACAACGTCGGCCTGGCTACACAACTTCGCATTGTTGAAGCTAGCGAACGCACACTTATTTTCGACGCCTTGATGCAAATTTTTGGAAGCAACTCAAAGAGGGAAGTAGTTAAATGAGCCAAGCTCTATTGGTACTCGAAGATGGGCGCGTGTTTCGCGGCCAGTCTTACGGTGCAGAAGGAAAAACACTTGGAGAGGTGGTCTTTGCTACCGGCATGACTGGCTACCAAGAGACCCTTACAGATCCCTCTTACGCTGGGCAGATCGTTGTGCAGACAGCTCCTCACATTGGCAACACTGGTGTGAATGCGCGTGACGAAGAGTCAAACCGTGTTTGGGTTGAGGGCTACGTTGTGCGAGACCCGTCGCGGGTTGTTTCTAACTTCCGTTCCGAGAATTCGCTGCCTGAGGAACTGAAGAAGTTTGGCGTAGTTGGAATTTCCGGCATCGACACCCGTGCGCTAACTCGCCATTTGCGCACCGCTGGATCAATGCGCGGAGGTGTTTTCTCTGGTGATGCTTCTAGGCATCCAGTGGAACAGCTGATTGCCGAAGTTCAAGGCGCGGTAAAGATGAAGGGCCTTTCACTGAGTGACATTGTGACCACACCGGAAAACTACACCGTAGCAGCCGAGGGAACTAAGGTTGGCAAGGTTGCCATCGTTGATTTGGGAATCAAGCGTTCAACAATCGAACACATGGCCGCACGTGGCCTAGAGGTAGCAGTTTTCCCAGCAAAAGTAGATGCAGTCACTTTGTTGGCAGCTAATCCAGACGCAGTGTTCTACTCAAATGGTCCTGGTGACCCAGAGGCAGCTGGGGCTCAGGTAGAAGTTCTTCGCGAGATTCTTAACCAGAAGATTCCGTTCTTTGGAATCTGCTTCGGTAACCAACTACTTGGACGAGCTCTTGGCTTTGAGACCTACAAGCTACCTTTCGGTCACCGTGGCATCAATCAACCGGTTATGGATCGCCGCACCGGCAAGGTAGAGGTAACTGCTCACAATCACGGTTTTGCTGTGAAGGTAGATGGTGGGCCAGAGGTATCCAGCCCTGCCGGATACGGACGAGTGAGCGTAAGTCACGTCTCGCTAAATGATGATTGCGTTGAAGGACTTGAGTGTCTAGACATTCCGGCATTCTCAGTTCAGTACCACCCAGAGGCCGCAGCTGGCCCACACGATTCAAATTATCTTTTCGACCGCTTGGTTGAACTAATTCAAAAGAACAAGGCGGCCAAGTAATGCCAAAGCGCAGCGACATTAACAGTGTTTTAGTTATTGGTTCTGGACCAATCGTCATTGGTCAGGCATGTGAGTTCGACTATTCAGGAACCCAGGCTTGTCGCGTTTTGCGCGCCGAGGGCATCCGCGTAATTTTGGTCAACTCAAACCCGGCAACCATCATGACCGATCCTGACTTTGCGGATGCAACCTACATCGAGCCGATCACCCCAGAGGTAATTGAATCGATCATCATCAAAGAAAAGCCTGACGCAATTCTTCCTACTCTTGGAGGGCAAACCGCTTTGAATGCTGCGATGGCCCTTCATGAAATGGGCATTCTTGAAAAGTACAGCGTAGAGCTAATTGGCGCAAAGGTTGATGCAATCAAGAAGGGTGAGGATCGTCAGATCTTCAAGCAGTTAGTGCTTGACGCCGGTGCCGATGTCGCTAAGTCTGTAATCTGTGCCACCGTGGATGAATGCGTCTCTGCGGCGGCTGAACTTGGTTTCCCACTAATGGTTCAACCTTCATTCACGATGGGTGGACTAGGTTCGGGCTTTGCCTACAACGAAGAAGAATTACGCCGCATCTGTGAGTCTGGTTTGCAAGCCAGCCCGGTGACTCAGGTAATGCTTTCCGAATCGATTCTTGGTTGGAAGGAATACGAACTTGAGTTGATGCGTGACACGAACGATAACTGTGTAGTGGTTTGTTCAATCGAGAATGTGGACCCTGTTGGTGTGCACACAGGGGACTCCATTACTGTTGCTCCGGCTCTGACTCTTACCGACCGTGAATATCAGAACTTGCGCGACATCAGCATCGACATCATTCGCGCAGTTGGTGTGGACACCGGTGGCTGTAACATCCAGTTTGCCGTTGATCCAACCAATGGTCGCGTTGTTGTGATCGAGATGAACCCACGAGTTAGTCGTTCTAGTGCTTTGGCATCTAAGGCAACCGGTTTTCCGATTGCCAAGATCGCGGCGAAGCTGGCAATTGGCTACACGCTTGATGAGATTCCAAACGACATCACTCGTGTAACTCCGGCAAGCTTCGAGCCGACTCTGGACTACATCGTGGTTAAGGTACCTCGTTTTGCTTTTGAGAAATTCCCAGCAGCAAACAACACGCTGACCACCACAATGAAGTCTGTTGGTGAGGCAATGGCGATTGGTCGCAACTATAGCCAGGCGCTTCAAAAAGCTCTGCGCAGCCTAGAGAAGCGCGGCTCATCATTCCACTGGGATGGTGCGTTGGGAAATGTTGCCGAACTTCTTGAACAAATCAAGACTCCAACCGATGGCCGTATCGTGCAGGTACAGCAGGCACTCCGTGCCGGAGCTACAGCAGAGCAGGTCTTTGATTCAACCAAAATTGACCCATGGTTCATTGACCAGATAGTTCTGATCAATGAGGTTGCGGCCGATGTTGCGGCGGCGCCATCACTTGACGAGACAGTAATCAAGTTGGCTAAGGATCACGGTTTCAGTGATGCGCAAATCGGTCAGATTCGCGGACTTAGCGAAGCCGAGGTGCGCACTATGCGTCACGCAATGAACTTGCGACCGGTATTCAAGACGGTTGATACCTGTGCTGGTGAATTCCCAGCAGAGACTCCTTATCACTACAGCACTTATGAAGAAGAAACAGAGGTCGCCCCTTCTAACCGTAAAAAGGTAGTGATTCTGGGCTCTGGTCCAAACCGAATTGGTCAAGGCGTTGAGTTTGATTACAGTTGTGTGCACGCTTCGTTCGCACTTTCTGATGCAGGTTATGAAACCATCATGATCAACTGCAACCCTGAAACAGTTTCAACTGACTACGACACCTCGGACAGGCTCTACTTTGAGCCACTGACTCTTGAAGATGTGCTGGAAGTTATTCACGCAGAGCAACAGAGCGGTGAATTGATAGGCGTTGTTGTTCAACTAGGTGGACAAACAGCGCTTGGTTTGGCTAAGGGTCTACAGGAAGCTGGAATTCCGATTCTTGGCACTTCACCTGATGCGATTGACCTAGCCGAAGAGCGTGGATTGTTCGCGAAGATTCTTGATGATGGCGATCTTCTTGCACCAGCAAACGGAACCGCGCTAAACCTTAGTGAGGCAGAGGTTATTGCGGCTCGAATCGGTTACCCAGTATTGGTTCGTCCTTCATTCGTTCTTGGTGGACGCGGAATGGAAATCGTCTACGACCAGGCGGGTATTCGCGATTACTTTAATCGCATTTCAGATCAGGGCATAGTTGGACCAAACCACCCATTGTTGGTAGACCGCTTCCTTGATGACGCAATCGAGATTGACATCGATGCGCTTTTCGATGGCACTGACCTTTACGTTGGTGGAGTAATGGAACACATTGAAGAGGCCGGTATTCACTCTGGCGACTCAAGCTGTACTTTGCCGCCAATCACAATGAGTGATTCGCAGATTGCTCGCGTTCGTGAAGCAACACTAAAAATCGCTCAGGGCATCGGTGTTCGTGGTTTGCTAAACGTACAGTTTGCCTTGGCTGCCGATGTACTTTACGTACTAGAGGCTAACCCTCGTGCGTCACGAACAGTCCCATTTGTATCTAAGGCTCTAGGAATTACTCTTGCCAAGGCTGCATCACTTGTGATGGTTGGCAAGACCATCAAGCAGTTGGTTGCCGAGGGTCACCTTCCTGAAAAGGATGGAACCTACATTCCAGCTGGTTCACCAATTGCAGTGAAGGAAGCGGTGCTACCATTCAAGCGCTTTGCAACCAAAGATGGACGTTTCGTAGATTCACTTCTTGGCCCTGAAATGCGTTCGACGGGTGAAGTGATGGGTATTGATGTTGATTTCCCTAAGGCTTTTGCTAAGAGTCAATCGGCAGCCGGAAGTGCGTTGCCAACGTCTGGCAGCATCTTCATCTCAGTTTCAGACCGCGATAAGCCGCAAGTGATTCTTCCGGTGCGCAGACTGCAACAGCTTGGCTACAAGGTTCTTGCTACCAGTGGAACCGCTGCAATCTTGGCGCGTCACGGAATTGAAGTGCAGGTGGTACGTAAACACACCGATGACAACTCCGTTGCAGAAGGTCCTTCGATTGTGGATCTTATTTCTGCCGGCGTGGTTGATGTTGTGGTCAACACACCATCAGGTTCAAGTGCGCGTAAAGACGGGTATGAGATTCGCGCGGCGACTACCGCAGCCGACAAGGCAATCTTCACAACGATTGCGCAGCTAAGTGCCGCGATTGGATCTTTCGAAGAAGTGATTGCTGGTCCGTTTGCGGTTAAATCACTGCAGGATCACGCGATCGATCGGGCGGTGGCACTTGCCAACTAGTTTTGGTTCAAAGCTAAGCGACTCTTTTGCGAAATACGGTCAGTTGTGCGTTGGCATTGATCCGCACGCAGCGTTGCTTAGCGATTGGGGATTGACCGATGACGTTCAAGGACTTGAGTCTTTTGCCAATTCTGTGCTGGATTCAGCAGTTGGCAGGGTAGGCATAATCAAGCCGCAGGTTTCATTCTTTGAACGCCACGGGTCCAAGGGTTTCGCAGTCTTAGAGAAACTTGCCGAGCGCGCAGCACAAACTGATTTGCTAGTAATCATGGATGCCAAGCGTGGCGACATTGGCACCACAATGGATGCATATTTCGATGCTTGGTTGGGGCAGAACGCGCCGTTTGCATCGGATGCTCTAACGGTTTCGCCATACCTTGGCTTTGGTTCACTAAAAGACACGCTTAGCGGTGCACTCGAACGAGGTAAAGGTGTCTTTGTTTTGGCCGCTACTTCGAATCCAGAAGGGGCCAGTGTTCAGCGAGCAACTATTGGCGAAAAAACTTTGGCCAAATCAATCTGGGATTCTCTAAGCGAAATCAACAGAGTAACTGCAGCCGGGAATGCCAGGCTTGGTTCACTTGGTGCCGTTCTAGGTGCCACGCTGAATTTGCAATCCTTTGGACTTAGCGAAGTGTTAGAGGGGCAAGCCCAATCGGCAACTCCAATTCTTGCGCCAGGTTTTGGCGCACAAGGTGCAGAGCTATCGGCAAGCAAGCAACTGTTTGGCGCAGCTGCGTCGCAGGTCATTCACTCGGTCTCAAGAAGCGTTCTTCAAGCGGGAGCCGCCGGGTTAGTCAAATCGATTGACTCCGCCAAAGCAGAACTGGCGATTGGCCTAGGCTAAATTCATGTCGAATAAGTTGATCGTCATTGCCGGACCTACTGCGGTTGGCAAAGGCACGGTCGTGGACTACATTGTGAAAAACTATCCAGGCATTCACTTATCGGTGTCCGCAACTACCAGGGATCCAAGACCCGGTGAGGTAGATGGCAAAAACTATTTCTTTTTGAGCCATGAGGAATTCGACAGATTAATTGCTGACGGCGAGATGCTGGAATACGCGACTGTGCACGGCTTGAATAAATACGGAACGCCTCGTCAGCCAGTTCTCGACGCGCTGGGTCGCGGTGAGCACGTGATTTTGGAGATTGATTTACAGGGTGCGAGGCAGGTTCGCAAGACCATGCCGGACGCGAAATTCATTTTCATAACCCCACCAAGTTGGGATGAATTGGTACGCAGGCTAACCGGAAGAGGCACAGAATCTGCTGAAGAACAGGCAAAACGCCTTGAAACAGCCCGCGAAGAGTTAGCAGCCCAGGGGGAGTTTGACCACGTGGTTATCAACGATGAGGTAGCCAGATGCGCTGCCGAAGTCGTAGAATTAATGAAGGATTAGCGGCAAGACCGCAAAAACACCAAAACAACAAGAAGGTTGAACCATGTCTGAAAAGCTAGAAGGAATTGTTTCTCCAGCGATCGACAACCTACTAAACAAGGTTGACTCAAAGTACGAACTAGTGATCTTTGCTTCAAAGCGTGCTCGCCAGATTAACGACTACTACTCAGCTCTTCACGAGGGCAGCCTATTCAACAACGTTGGCCCACTGGTGGATGCAACTGTTGATGAGAAGCCGCTAACTATCGCGATGCACGAAATCGACCAGAACAAGCTTCAGAAGCACGCCACAGAGTAGTCTTTTACAAAACTTTTTAAGACCAAGGTCATGCACGTAATCGTTGGTATTACCGGCGGCATTGCTGCTTATAAAACCACGAGCATAATTCGTTTGCTTACTGAAGCTGGTCACACCGTAAAAGTCATTCCTACCCAAAATGCCTTGCGTTTTATTGGCGCAACCACGCTAGAAGCCCTGTCGCACAACACAGTTGATTCAGATTTGTACACCGATGTTGACTCCGTAAAGCATGTTGCCCTGGGCCAGGAAGCTGATTTGGTAATTGTTGCTCCGGCAAGCGCTTCATTCATAGCAAGATATGCCGCTGGTATCGCCGACGATTTGCTTGGAAATACGTTACTGGTCACCAAGGCTCCAGTTGTGTTGGCACCCGCAATGCACTCCGAAATGTGGCTGCACGCAGCAACTCAGCAAAATATTCAGACACTTACTGATCGCGGCGTTCATATACTTGAACCTGCTGTTGGCAGATTGACAGGCGAGGATTCCGGAATTGGCCGCCTGCCTGAACCAGAGGACATTGTCGAATTCGCTCTTTCTAAGGTTTCTAGCCAAGACTTGTCTGGTAAACGTTTTCTAATTACTGCTGGCGGTACCCGCGAAGAAATAGATCCGGTCAGGTTCGTTGGTAACAAGTCTTCGGGTAAGCAGGGTATTGCGATTGCGATTGAAGCCGCGCGACGTGGTGCAGATGTAACTCTCATTGCCGCAAATATTTCTAATGTTCCTAGCGAAATTCATAACGTGATCCACGTTCAAAACGCTGATCAACTAAATGGCGCTATTGATGCGAACTTGGTAATTTGTGACGTGCTGGTAATGGCGGCAGCCGTTGCGGATTTCAAAGTTTCGAATCCTGCTGCCAACAAACTAAAGCGTTCGGAATTGGGCGATCACCTGCTGTTGGAGCTCGTTGCCAATGTTGACATTTTAGCTAGCTCCGTAAGGAAAATTAGGTCGCAGGGTTTATCGGTGCTAACTGTTGGCTTTGCTGCAGAAACTGCCGCTGGATCTTCACACCTTGAGGAACTCGCTAAAGCCAAACTTGCCACCAAGGGATGCGACCTAATCGTTGCCAACAATGTGGCCGATGGCGCTGTGTTTGATTCCGATACCAATAACGTATTGATTCTTTCGCAAACCGGTAGATCGGTTGCGGCTGAAGGATCAAAGCGTTTAGTAGCAGCAGAACTGCTAGACGTAATTACCGACCTGCAATCCAAATGATTGCCAAAGTGGTGATCGATTCACCGCTGCCGCAATTAGACAGGCTTTTTGACTACTCAATCCCAGATGACCTGATCGGCCAAGTTGCGGTTGGTGTCAGGGTGCGGGTCCAATTTGGTAGATCAAAGAATCTACTTGACGCTTTTGTAGTAGATCTTGTTGAGGCCAGTGATTTTGCCGGTGAACTAAGTCCCATAGCCGAATTAGTCTCGGTTGCTCCGGTACTGGACCCCACCGTATTTGCACTCGTTCGCGCAGTTGCCGATCGCCAGGCATCAACAGCATCGGATGTACTTCGTTTGGCGGTTCCTGATCGCTCGGTTGCAGTTGAGAAGAAGTGGCTTGAATCCAATTCTGTTGCCCTGAACTCACAAGCGATTGGCAAGGGAACTAAGCAGACTGCCTTGGTGGACCCGCACACAACAGAAGAAGGCCCGGTATGGGCTACACAGATCCGCGATAAATGTGTTACTGCAATCCAGGCAGGCAGATCGGTGATTGTGGTTGTTCCGGACTTCCGCGATCAGGCAGTGTTACTAGAGGTTCTCAGCGCGACCGAACTAGATTCAAGCATTATCAACTACACAACAGACACTCAAAAGTCCAAGCGTTATGCCGCCTTTCTAAGTTGCCTAAGCATGGCCCGCAGCATTGTGGTTGGCAGCAGATCAGCAATCTATGCGCCGGTAAGAAATTTGGGCGAGATTATTGTTTGGGATGACGGAGACCCAAGTCACCACGAACCAACCAGTCCGTACAGTCATACTCGCGAAGTGGCTCTGATTCGCCAACGGCTACAGGAATGCAACCTGTTGTTCCTAGGTCACAGTCGTTCCACTGAGGTTTCACGCCTTGTATCAATGAAGTTTCTTGACGATGTGGGCACGCCGTTCAAACTTCCACGAATCGCGAACACCGATACCGATCTTCGCGTTGATTCCATGGCCTGGAAAGCAATTCGCGAAGGTCTTGAGACTGGTCCGGTTCTGGTTCAGGTTGCAGCAAAGGGAACTGCGACTTCCGTGTTCTGCGCGACCTGTGATAAACGTGCCGAGTGCGGATCTTGTAATGGTCCGCTTTGGATAGACGAACGCAATTATGTGAAATGCCGTTGGTGCAACGCGGTGAACATGGACTTTCGTTGTGACGCGTGTTCAGGAACGAAACTCAAGCAGGGTTCGGCTGGTGCAACTCGTACGATTGCCGAATTTGGCAGAGCATTCCCCGGTGTGAAGTTAATTGAGGCCACCGCCGAACTGAGATCTCAAACCCTCAAGGCCGGTAAATTCCTGGTAGTCGCAACACCTGGTGCCGAGCCCAGAGTGGTCGGCGGATACTCCGCAGTAGTCATCTTGGACGCGAATCGTGCTCTGAATCGCGACAGCCTTCGAGCTACTGAAGACGCTGTTCGTACTTGGTCAAACGCAATTGCTTTGGGTAGTGCGGCCTCAAGAAGTGTTTTGGTTGGAGTTGCAGGTGGGCTAGCAAACTGGTTCTCGCTTTGGTCTCAGGCTGAAATTGCGCAGCGCGAGTTCGCGACCAGAGCCGAACTTAGATTTCCACCGGCAATAAGACTTGCTTCTATTGGCACCACGAGGGAATTGATTCAAGAGGTTCAAGCAGAACTAGCTCAACGACCCAACCTAGAGGTTCTTGGTCCAATGCCAGTGACCGAACGTGGTGTGAACTCAGAGTGGCGAACCCTAATTAAGTATGAATACTCAGATGGTGCAAAGTTGGCTGAATTATTGAAGGCGCTTTCTCTCAAACTGTCTGCTGGTCAACAACGTATTAGCGCCAAATCCGGACGCTCAATGAGACCAATCCGCATCAAGATGGATGATGTCGAAGTAATCTAGAAAGCTATGAGAGTAATTTTCGCTGGTACGCCGCTCAATGCAGCCGCGACGCTGATAGCTCTCAAAAAATCAGGCATCGATATTGTTTGCACGCTAACCCGCACAGATGCACCGATAGGTCGTAAAAAAGTACTCACTCAATCACCTGTCGCGGATGCGGCTCAGGCGCTGGGCATTCCAGTGGTGAAGGCAAACCATCTGGATTCGCATGCGCTTAGCCAACTTCAAGCCTTCAATGCTGAACTTGGCGTCGTAGTTGCCTATGGGGCGTTCCTTAGCGAAGCCGCCTTGCACTCTCTGCCTAAAGGTTGGATCAACTTGCACTACAGTCTGCTTCCAGCTCTGCGCGGGGCGGCTCCGGTGCAACATGCATTGCTGCAGGGTTTGAGAGTTACGGGTGTGACCGCATTTCAACTCGACAAGGGGATGGATACTGGTGCGGTTCTTTTGCAGGCACCAACCGAAATCGAGCCGAATGAAAACGCCGGCCGCTTGCTTAGCCGCCTGACTGACCTAGGTATCACGGTGTTACTAGAACTTCTTCCGGGCATTGCTGCTGGGATTGCGAAAAAGACTCCTCAAGATGATTCCAACGCAACTTTCGCACCAAAAATCCATCGGTCCCACGCACAGGTTGATTGGAATCAATCAGCAACGACTATTCAGCAGCTGGTGCTGGCGATGAATCCAGAACCAATGGCCTGGACGACGCTTGGCGGGGAGAGTTTCCGTATCTTGGAAGCCAGCGCAAGCAAAGGTGATCAACTCCAAGGTGTACCTGGGTCAGTTCACAATGTTGAGGACAAGGTGTTCGTTGCCTGCAAGAACGGCGCTCTGCAACTGATCGCTGTGCAACCTGCTGGCAAAAATGAGATGAATGCCAGCGATTGGTTCCGCGGCGCACAGAACAAGGAGAACATTGTCTTCGGCTCCTAAGCAAATGCGAACTTCATCAAGAACCGTTGCTCTTGAACTTCTATTTGCAGTTGAGTTTGACGATGCCTATGCAAACCTTTTGTTGCCAAAACTTCTGACGGCATCTCGACTTGATGAGCGTGATTCGGCATTAGCTCAGGAACTAAGCTTCGGCACTCTGCGTTGGCAACTCTTTTATGATCGCGTAATCGAAGAGTGCGCCAAGCGTTATGCCGATGAAATTGATTTGAAGGCGTTAATTGTCTTAAGACTTGGCGCACACCAGCTGTTAGGAATGCGAACCCCAGCCCATGCTGCCCTCGATGAGACTGTTGAACTAGCAAAGCAGTTCGTAAGCAGGGGAGCCGCGGGCTTCGTAAATGGTGTTCTGCGAAGAGTTAGCGAACGCTCTCGAGACGAATGGTTAAGCATCGTATTAACCGGATTGGAAAACCCAGCCGAGAAACTTGCGGTGGAGTTTTCGCATCCAATCTGGGTGGTGAAAGCATTGCAACAATCACTTGCGCTCGACGGTCGAGAAACCGAGTTACAGGACTTGTTGCTAGCCGACAACATTGCACCATTGGTCAGCTTGGTTGCCCTTCCAGGTCTTGCTCGAAAGTCAGATTTTGAAGATTTGCCGATAGGGCCAGCTAGTCCTATCGGTGCTCAATTGGATTCCGGTGATCCAAATAGACTGGTTGCATTCCGCGAAGGAAGGATTCGCGTGCAGGATCAAGGCTCACAACTTGCGGCACTTGTTCTTGTTGAAGCCAAGCCAATCGGCAAGAACGAAGAATGGTTAGACCTTTGTGCTGGTCCCGGCGGCAAGGCCGCGCTGCTTGCAGCTGAGGCCCAGGTTAACGGAGCAAAACTCACTTGCAATGAAGTGGCGCCGCACCGAGCAAAGTTGGTGCGTCAAGCACTTGCGGTTGTTGACAACGAAATTCAAGTAACCGTTGAGGACGGTCGCAACTATTCAAGTAATCACCGTGAACAATTTGATCGAATTTTGCTAGACGCTCCCTGCACCGGCCTTGGCGCATTGCGACGCCGCCCAGAATCTCGCTGGCGTAAAGCACAGTCAGACGTTGCTGAACTTAGTAGCTTGCAAGAAGAGCTACTCCAGAGTGCGTGGGATTGCCTTAGGCCTGGTGGCGTGCTTGCATACGTAACCTGCTCACCGCATCTTGCCGAAACGAATGCAATTGTTGACTGGGCCAAAAAGAAGCTTCACGGCCTTGAGCTTGTTGATGCAAATTCCGTCTTGGCTGGCATCAACTCAAATCTGCACCTGAATCGAGGCCGAAAGACTGCCCAACTCTGGCCGCACATCCACCAAACAGATGCCATGTTCATCGCGCTACTCGCCAAGACATCAAACTAAATCGCTAGGCTGGTTTCATGAGCCGCGCAAGAATCAACCCAAGCATTCTTTCTGCCGATTTTGCCAACTTCCAATCCGAGTTCGCATCCATAGCCAATAGTGATCTGATTCACGTTGATGTGATGGACAACAATTTTGTGCCAAACCTAACCTTTGGACTGCCAATGGTTCAACGCATGCAGCAGATCACACCCAAACCATTAGATGTACACCTAATGATTGCGAATGTTGACAAGTGGGCTCCCGGATATGCGGAAACAGGAGCATTCTCGGTGACTTTTCACGCCGAGGCATCCGAGAACCCGGTGCAGTTGGCGAGAAAGCTCAGGTCTATCGGTGCCCGTGCGGGTGTCGCGATTAAGCCAGGAACTGCCGTAGACGGATTTTTAGACGAACTCGCCGAATTCGATCAGCTGTTGGTGATGACTGTTGAACCCGGCTTTGGAGGCCAGGCACTCATCGAAGATACGCTCACGAAGGTAAGCACCGCTCGCCGTCGCATTGATCAAGACAAACTTGATGTTTGGTTGCAGGTGGATGGCGGAATCGACGAGAATAATATTCAACGAGTTGCCGAACTTGGAGCAGATACGTTTGTTGCCGGTAGCGCAGTATTCAAGTCAGCTGATCGAGCAAAGCAAATCCAAAACCTACGCGAATTGGCTGAAATCGGCATTTCACACCGACATTAGCCTTGGTTGCCAAGCCTTCAGCAGGTAACCTATTCAAATGAAGTCCTTCGAACAGCTTTTTGCGGAAATCAGCGAAAAGGCCGCCAATCGCCCTGCCGGTTCCGAAACCGTTAAGTGGCTCGATGCTGGCACTCACACAATTGGTAAGAAGATTGTCGAAGAAGCGGCCGAAGTCTGGATGGCCGCAGAGCATGAGGGCAAAGAGCGCAGCGCCGAGGAAATCTCGCAGCTGATCTACCATCTGCAGGTAATGATGGTGAACCTTGGTCTCACCCTAGAAGACCTAGAAAAAAACTTTTAAACACCCTTTTCGAAAGATAAAACTTTGCTTAGAGTCGCAGTACCAAATAAGGGAATCCTTTCTGATTCCGCAATTCTCATGCTTAAAGAAGCTGGCTACACAGTACGTCGTGATCCAAAGGACCTGCACGTCGTCGACCAAGCACACAACATTGAGTTCTTTTACCTTCGCCCGCGTGACATTGCCACCTATGTTGGCTCTGGCTCGCTAGACGTTGGTTTCACCGGACTTGACCTATTACTAGACAGTCGCTCGAAGGCGGTATCGGTTGCCGATCTTGGCTTTGGTGGCTCAACTTTTAGGTTCGCAGGACCGGTTGGCAAGTTTAACCAACTTAGCGACCTTGCAGGCAAGCGCGTTGCAACCGCTTATCCACACTTGGTAGAAGACTTTCTAAAGAACCAAGACATCAAGGTGGAACTTGTTCAACTTGATGGTGCGGTTGAAGTAGCCGTACAACTTGGAGTTGCCGATGCGGTTGCCGATGTGGTTTCCACAGGAAACACATTGCGCCAGGCTGGGCTTGAAATCTTTGGTCCGATTATCTTGCAGAGTTCAGCACAGTTAATCGTTGCGCCAGGAAAGCAGGGGGAGCACACCCAACTTTTGCGGCGCATGCAGGGCGTTCTGGTAGCACGTGAATACGTGATCTTCGATTACGACTGTCCAACCAATTTGGTTGATCAAGCATCGGCCATTACTCCTGGTATTGAATCACCAACAATTTCGCCGCTGCGCGATGCCGATTGGGTTGCAGTGCGCGCACTTGTAAAGACTTCTGAGATCAATGCCAAGATGGATGAACTCTACGAGATTGGCGCACGCGCAATTTTGGTAAGCGCGATTCACGCCGCGAGAATCTAATGTCGCTCTCAGTAAGGGTTATTCCCTGCTTAGACGTTGCCGATGGTCGCGTGGTCAAAGGAGTCAACTTTTTAAATCTACGTGATGCTGGAGACCCAATTGAACTTGCAGCAAAGTACTATACCGATGGCGCCGACGAGTTAACTTTCTTGGATGTACACGCCACCGTCGACAATCGCTCGACGATGTATGAGCTTGTCACAGCTTGTGCAGAGCAAGTATTTATTCCGCTAACGGTTGGTGGCGGAATTCGCGAAGTTGAAGACGTAGCCAAGCTTCTAGGCGCAGGCGCAGACAAAATCAGCGTTGGATCAGCAGGAATTGCTAACCCAAAATTGCTTAGCGATATAGCGAATCGATTTGGCAATCAGGTTCTGGTTATCTCACTGGATCTGAAGCGTTCAGGCAATACTGAATCTGGATTCGTAGTGACAAGTCACGGGGGACGTGAAGAAACATCGTTGGATGCCCTGGCATGGATTAAGCAAACCATTGAATTTGGTGCTGGTGAGCTTTTGGTCAACAGCATCGATGCCGATGGAACCAGGTCTGGCTTCGACAC
Organism: uncultured Rhodoluna sp.; assembly: GCA_964633625.1. Classification (GTDB taxonomy): domain Bacteria; phylum Actinomycetota; class Actinomycetes; order Actinomycetales; family Microbacteriaceae; genus Rhodoluna. The sequence goes on along the minus strand of CAZWHL010000006.1, from coordinate 14,167 downwards.
AGAGATGCTGATGGCTATTCGAGAAATTTCAGATATTCCGATTATTGCCTCGGGTGGTGCAGGGAAGGCAACTGATTTTCCTGCGGCCGCGGCTGCTGGAGCGAACGCCATTCTTGCTGCTTCGATATTCCACGAGGGTTCGGTTTCGATTGGCGGAGCGAAGGCAGAACTAAAATTGGCTGGGTACGAGACGAGATAGCCATGATTGCAAACCGGGAACAACTCACCAAGTTGAGCTTTAACGAAGCCGGCTTGATTCCTGCCGTCGTGCAGAGTGTGCAAACTAATCGGGTACTGATGGTTGCCTGGATGAACCTTGAATCAATTGAACAGACCTTTGCAGTCGGTGAAACCGTATTCTTTTCAAGATCGCGTTCTGAGCTGTGGCACAAGGGAGCAACCTCGGGCAACACTCAACGAGTTGTAAAGGTTGAGGTTGATTGCGACAGCGATTGCCTACTAATTCAGGTTGAAGAAAATGGCCCGGCTTGCCACAACGGAACCGAATCTTGCTTTGATAGTGCTGTGCTTGGTGAAGTAGGTACCAATAATGGCTAAGGTTCAGTTCACAGCAGAACAAGTGAATGAACTTGCTGCCTCACATCGCGTAATTCCTCTTATTGAGACGCTCTTTTCGGGCACGGAAACTCCAATGTCAATCTTTGAAAAGCTGGCGGCCGACAAGCCAGGGAGTTTCCTACTCGAATCCGCGCAGCACGGAGTTTGGGCAAGGTACAGCTTCATTGGCGTAAACAATCGTGGCTTGCTTACGCAGGATTCAGATGGCCAAGTGCAATGGAGTTCAGCCGCCAATCAGTCACCGCTTGCCGATGGAACTTTTGACCTACCTAGATCTGCGTTGGATGCGGTTGCACTCATTCAGCAGTCGTGGACATCGGTTGCAGTAGGCGAACTTCCACCACTAACCAGTGGTCTAGTTGGCGTGATGGGCTGGGATCTGATTAGAGAAATCGAAGATCTTCCGCCGGCAAGTGCAAAGGATTTTGCCTCGCCAATTTTGGCATTGGCCATGTTCCGCGATTTGGTGATTGTTGATCACGAAACAAATTGCGTGCTTTTAGTATCAAACGTTTTTGCTGCCGATGGCGAAGATGTCGCAAAACTTTATGACCAGGCTGTGAGCCACATCGATGAAATGCGCGTGGCACTGTTGCAGCCAGTTAATTCGGTAATCGCTGACATTGATTTCAACACCGATCACTCGGCTGGGCACGCGACTCAGAAGAGTGAGTTCCTTGAGGCGATTGAAAATGCCAAGCATTACGTTCGAGTTGGTGATGTGTTCCAAGTTGTTTTATCCCAGCGATTCGATCTTGAAACAAGCGCGAGCGCTCTGGATACCTACCGGGTTCTTCGCGCTCTGAATCCAAGTCCGTACATGTATCTTCTAAATTTTGAAGACGAGAATGGCCCGTATTCCGTTGTTGGTTCCTCACCTGAGGCACTGGTATCAGTCACGAATGGCAACGCTATTACTCATCCGATTGCCGGTTCCCGTCCACGTGGTGCAACGCACGACGCCGATCTAAAACTCGAAACGGAACTTCTGGCAGACAACAAGGAAAAATCAGAGCACCTGATGCTGGTTGACCTTGCACGCAACGACCTTCTAAAAGTTTGCGAACCAAATTCGGTTACTGTCACCGAATTTATGCAAGTACATAGATACAGTCACATCATGCATCTTGTCTCTACGGTTGAAGGCAAAGTAGCGGCCGATTGCACACCAATTGATGTATTCAAGGCAACCTTTCCAGCAGGAACACTGTCCGGAGCTCCAAAGCCGCGAGCTCTGGAAATCATTGATGAACTCGAAACTTCTAACCGCGGAATCTTTGGTGGGGTAGTTGGTTACTTTGACTTTGCCGGAAATGCAGATCTAGCAATCGCAATTCGCACAGCTTTCATCCGCGACGGAGTTGCGCATGTGCAAGCCGGAGCGGGCATCGTGCTTGATTCGGTTCCAGAGGCCGAATACCTAGAAACTTTGGCCAAGGCGGGGGCTCCACTAAGAGCGATTGCGGCAGCAAACGCCATGATTCGCCGCACCAACTAGAAGCAGGTTTAGAGATTGCTAACTAAGTTGACCAAGGGTCGTTCGCTTGGCCTCATCGCGCTCATGCTGATCGGATCCTTCGCACTAGCCGGACAAACCTGGTACTTGGTTTCCATGTCGCCCAACGATGAAACCGTGACCCTCAAAAGCTTTGATGGCTACTCCGCTTATGCCTGGGTCTCGCCGTTGCTTCTAGTTTGCTTAGCCGCAATGGCTACTTCGGCTATCGCTGCCGCGGCAACCCGAATGGTAAGCCTCTGGGTGGGAGCACTCAGTTCGCTTGCCCTGACCCTTCTTTCAGGCATAGCGATATCGTGCCAGGACCTGACTGGTGTCGCCAAGGAACTTGAAATTGCAACTGGGATTGCCGCCACTCATGGAGTTTCTGGTCTTGATATAGCGACGCAGCCACTGGCGCTGGCCAGTATCGGTTTTTTCGCGGTTCTTAGCCTGATATTTGTTTTTGCAATTTTCGCCAGTAGGCATTGGATAAACAGGATTGTGAAAGGAACTCGTAAAGCTAGCCGCCCAGTCAAGGACTCGATTTCACTCTGGGATGAACAGCGTTAGCCACCATTGCCATTGGTAAGATTTAGTTAGACCCAGAAAGGTATCAAATGTCAGAGAACCTAAACGACCCAGGCCACGGCGACTCAGTTGCTGCATGGACTGCAGTAATCATCATCATGGTTGCATTTGCAGTTGGAACACTTGGATTCTGGTTTGATCAGGCAGCAGTGGTCTGGGGTTCAGCAGTAGTTGCAGTGCTTGGTGTACCAGTTGGTATTTACCTAAAGCGTGCTGGCTACGGCGTCGGCGGCGAGAAGTCTAAGAAAAACCACTAGTGCTTTCCGAGCTCTATGCCGGATCACTTGCAGACGCAGCAAGAAGACTCGAATCAACCTCACTTAGCGAGATTGAGCGCTTAGCGCTTGCACAGACTCCAGCTCTTAACGCAATGAGCGCTTTGGCGCCTCGCAAACAAATTCACGTACTTGCCGAGGTCAAGCGCGCCTCACCGTCAAAAGGTGAGATGGCTGAAATCGCCAATCCTGCGGCACTTGCCAAAACCTACGCTGATAACGGCGCCAGCGCCATTAGTGTCTTGACCGAAGAACGCAAGTTCAAAGGTTCGTTGGCTGACCTTGCTGCTGTGCGAGAAGTTGTTTCGGTACCGCTGCTTCGCAAAGACTTCATTGCTAACGAACAGCAAATTCTTGAAGCGCGTGCCGTTGGTGCCGACATTATTTTGCTCATTGTTGCCGGTCTTGCCGAAAACGAAATCGCCAAGCTGATGAAGTTCACATTTGAACTAGGCATGACACCGTTCATTGAGACGCACAGCGCCGAGGAACTTAAAGTGGCTATTGGTCTTGGCTCAGAATTAGTGGGCATCAACGCTCGAGACCTTTCAACTTTCGAAACGGATCGTGATCTTTTTGCCAAGCTGGTTGACCAGATTCCTGCCGGAGTAATTAAGGTTGCCGAATCGGCAGTAAGAAATGCTGACGATGTTGCGCACTACCGCAAGGCAGGGGCAGACGTGGTGCTAGTTGGCGAGGCACTTGTCACCAACGAACCGGCCGCGATGCTGAAGTCTTTTCTTGCCGTTGATGAGTCATAGGATTTAATCATGACAAATCTCCGCGACCAGGTTGGGCCATACTTTGGTGAGTTCGGTGGAAGATTTGTTCCCGAGTCGCTAATCAAGGCGCTTGATGAACTTGATGCAACCTACCAAACCGCCAAAGCAGATCCTTCTTTCCAAGCCGAACTTGCTGAGCTGCACCGCACTTACACTGGCAGGCCATCTATAATCACGGAAGCAAAGCGTTTTGCTTCGCACGCTGGCGACGTAAGAATTTTCTTGAAGCGCGAAGACCTAAACCACACTGGATCTCACAAGATCAATAACGTGCTTGGACAAGCGCTACTAACAAAGCGCATGGGCAAGACTCGAATTATTGCCGAGACTGGTGCCGGTCAGCACGGTGTCGCGAGTGCAACGGCTGCGGCGCTATTTGGGCTTGAATGTGTTGTTTACATGGGCGAGGTCGACACAGAGCGCCAAGCATTGAACGTCGCCCGCATGCAGCTACTTGGTGCAACCGTAATTCCGGTGACCACCGGAAGTCGCACACTTAAAGATGCAATTAACGAGGCGCTGCGAGACTGGGTGGCCAATGTTGATGACACTCACTACCTACTTGGCACAGTTGCTGGACCACACCCGTTCCCAACTATGGTCCGCGATTTTCACAGTGTTATTGGTATCGAAGCTCGCCAGCAGATGCTGGATGAATTTGGATTCCTACCGGATGCCCTTGCTGCCTGTGTTGGTGGAGGCTCCAACGCAATCGGACTCTTCCACGCTTTCTTAGACGATGAAGCCGTTGCCATCTACGGTTTCGAAGCTGCGGGCGAAGGAATGGATACCGATCGTCATGCGGCAACACTGAATTTCGGCCGCCCGGGCGTTTTGCACGGCGCAAAAAGCTACATGCTGCAAGACGAAGATGGTCAGACCATGGAGAGCCACTCAATCTCTGCGGGACTTGATTACCCAGGCGTTGGTCCGGAACACGCTTGGCTAAAAGACATTGGACGTGCTAACTACTGGGGTATTTCTGATGCCGAGGCAATGGATGCACTTCGTCTACTAAGCCGCACCGAAGGAATCATTCCCGCCATCGAAAGTTCGCATGCGTTAGCCGGCGCACTAAAACTTGGTAAGACACTAAAGCCGGGCTCGTCTATCTTGGTGAACCTCTCCGGTCGTGGCGACAAGGACATGGAAACCGCTGCAAAGTACTTTGGCTTGCTAGACGCAGAGAAGGAAAAGTAGAAATGCGTCAGACCACCGCTCAGGTTCTTGAAGCAAGAAAAGCATCCGGCAAAGGTTCACTGATTGGATATTTTCCAGCTGGTTTTCCGACAATCGACGAATCAGTCGACGCCGCGATTGCGATGTGCAAAAACGGAATCGATGTTCTGGAACTTGGCGTTCCATATTCTGATCCGGTAATGGATGGTTTAGTAATTCAGCAGGCAACCGAACAAGCACTCGCTAACGGTTTCAAACTACGCCAAGTGTTTGATGCCGTTAAACGCATCACTGACGCCGTTGATACTCCGGTATTAGTGATGACTTACTGGAACCCAGTACTTAGTTACGGTGTAGAAAATTTTGCTCGTGATTTGAAGGCTGCAGGGGGAGCAGGATTAATCACACCGGATCTTATTCCCGATGAAGCAACCGAATGGTTATCAGCCTCGGATAAATATGAGCTCGATCGAGTCTTCTTGGCTGCACCAACCTCTTCACCAGAGCGTGTTGCACGCGCATGCCAACTGAGTCGCGGATTTGTTTACGCAGTTTCCACGATGGGCATTACCGGAACCAGAGACTCGGTTGACGACCTAGCCAAGCAGGTAGTTGCAGCCGTTCGACACGAGTCGACGTCGCAAAGCACTGCAGTCGGAATCGGAATCTCATCTGCTGCGCAGGTTAACGACGTAAACAGCTATGCCGACGGAGCAATTGTTGGTTCGGCTTTTGTACGTGCCTACGCAGACGGTGGCATCGCAGCGCTCACCAGCAAAGTTCAAGAACTCTCTGCGAATCTAAAGTAATCGAGACAAATTCATGCAGCACTTGCTTTTGAGCATCCCAAGCCCACAAATCAGTTACTTCACCGTTGGCCCATTCAAGATTCACATTTACGCACTCTGCATTCTGGCTGGCATTATCGCCGCAATTTGGATTTCTGATCGCCGCCTTGTTGCCCGCGGAGCAAAATCAGGTTTGGCCCTAGACGTCGCTCTTTGGACTGTACCGATTGCCGTAGTTGGCGCCCGCGCATTTCACGTTGTCACCCACAGCTCCGACTACTTTTATCCGGGTGCCGACTTGACCGCGGTTTTTCGAGTCTGGGAGGGTGGCATTGCAATCTACGGCGGCTTGATCGGTGGGGCATTTGGTGCCTGGTTAGCCACCCGCCGCTACGGCCTAAAGTTCTGGTCTTACGCCGACGCTGTTGCACCTGGAATTCTGCTAGCCCAGGCTCTTGGCCGTTGGGGTAATTACTTTAACCAGGAGCTTTTCGGCAAGCCAACAACCTTGCCTTGGGGTCTTGAAATTAACCCCGATAACCCCGCTTTTCCCAAGGGCTTGCCTGTCGGGACTCTTTTTCACCCTACTTTTCTTTACGAATCAATCTGGAGTCTTATCGGGGTTGCCTTACTGCTGGCCTTGGAAAAGCGCTTCCAACTGCGCTGGGGTTCGATGTTTGGCGCCTATCTGGCCTACTACTCTATGGGTCGATTGATCACAGAAAATTTGCGAATTGACCCAAGCGACATCATTTTGGGGCTTAGAACAAATGTCTGGTCGGCTATCGGTGGAATTGTGGTTGGTTTGGCCATGGTCTACTGGCAAAAGCGTCAGCACCCGGTCCCAGAGGCCAGTGTTTATAAAGCCAATGCATTAGACTCAACCTCTAAGTAATTCTTGCAGCCGACCCTTCTTGGTCGGCTATTTGGGCCAATGTTGTCCCTCCCTATAAATGATTGGAGTGTGGCATGTCCGAAATGTCGCCGTTCGAAAGATTTGGTACCGCGCCTGCGGCCCAGGGTCTTTATGACCCTGCTTTCGATAAAGACGCTTGTGGTTTGGCAATGGTTGCCACGCTGCGCGGTACTCCTGGACATGACATTGTAAAAACTGCACTGACTGCACTTACCAACCTTGAACACCGTGGTGCTGTTGGTTCTGACGCCGGCACTGGTGACGGTGCGGGTATTCTCACTCAGATTCCTGACACGTTTTTTAGATCGGTTATCAATTTCGAACTTCCAGCAAAGGGTAGCTACGCAGCCGGTCTTGTTTTCATTGAAACCGGTGAAGAGCAGGCTCTAGAGGCTGCATTTGAGGGGCTAGCCAAGGAAGAAAAGCTTCAGGTCCTTGGCTGGAGAGAAGTACCAATCAATCCAAGCGTTCTTGGCGACTTGGCTCGTGCAGCGATGCCAACCATTCGTCAGGTTTTTGTTTCTGCACCTGATGGCGCAACCGGCATGGATTTGGAACGCCGTGCGTTCCGACTGCGTAAGCGCTCAGAGCGCAAGCTTGGCGCGTACCACCCATCACTTTCATCGCGCACCATCGTTTACAAAGGAATGGTCACAACTCTCCAGCTAGAGCCCTTCTACCCAGACCTAAGCAACGAACTCTTTGATTCCACGCTTGCTTTGGTTCACTCACGCTTCTCAACTAACACCTTCCCGTCGTGGCCATTGGCGCATCCATTCCGAATGATTGCGCACAACGGTGAGATCAACACAGTTAAGGGAAACCGCAACTGGATGCGCTCTCGCGAATCTCAGCTTGCTGCTGATGTTCTAGGTGACATCAAACAACTGACCCCAATCATCACTCCAGATGGTTCTGACTCTGCTTCATTCGACGAAGTTGTTGAGTTGCTTTACATGTCTGGCCGCAGTTTGCCGCATGCAATGATGATGATGATTCCTGAAGCTTGGGAAAAACAGAGCGACATCGATGAATCACGTAAGAACTTCTATGAGTACCACTCAATGCTTATGGAGCCTTGGGATGGTCCGGCCGCGGTAATTTTCACCGATGGTTCTCTAGTTGGTGCGACCCTTGACCGAAACGGTTTGCGCCCTGGTCGCTACATAGTAACCGAAGACGGCTTGGTTGTGCTGGCATCAGAAATCGGTGTTGCCGAAATTGATCCAAGCAAGATTGTTCGTAAGGGCCGCTTACAACCTGGTCGCATGTTTCTTGCTGACACAGTTAACGGTCGCTTGATCGACGACGACGAAATTAAAGCCGAAATTGCAGCGCTTGAACCTTGGGGCGAGTGGCTCGAGGGCAACCGCATTAACCTGAAGGACCTGCCTGAGCGCGAGCACATTGCTCACACCGCCTCATCGGTCAACCGTCGCCAACGAACCTTTGGATACACCGAAGAAGAACTTCGCATCCTGCTTGCCCCGATGGCACGTAACGCCATCGAGCCGCTGGGTGCAATGGGTTCAGACACGCCAATCGCAGCGATCTCTGACCGTTCACGTTTGCTATTTGATTACTTCGTTCAGCAATTCGCACAGGTAACTAACCCGCCACTGGACTCAATTCGCGAAGAGGTAGTTACTTCACTAAGCGCCGGCATCGGCCCAGAGCGCAACCTACTAAGTGCGACTCCTGAGCATGCTCAGCAAGTTATTTTAAATTTCCCTGTTATCAGCAACGATGAACTTGCCAAGATTCAACACATTGACGAACGCCCTGGTGTTGGCCAGGCGTTCACCGTGCGAGGAACATACCGTGTTGAGGGTGGGGCAGATTCACTAGCTGCACGCATTCGTGAAATCTTTGAAGAGATTGAAACCGCAATCGCGGATGGCTCAACCTACCTGATTCTTTCTGACCGCGATAGCAACCGAGACATGGCACCAATCCCATCGCTGCTTCTAACTTCTGCGGTTCACCACGCGTTGATTCGTGCGGGACTGCGTACCAGAGTTGGTCTGGTAGTTGAAGCTGGTGACGTGCGTGAAGTTCACCATGTCGCTGCCCTGATTGGTTACGGTGCTGCTGCCATTAACCCATACCTTGCCCTGGAGTCCGTTGAGCAGATGGTCAAGTCTGGTCAGATCGTTGGCGTTGACATTGAACACGCACAAAAGAACTTGATAAAGGCACTTGGTAAAGGTGTTCTAAAGATCATGTCAAAGATGGGCATCTCAACGGTTTCTTCATATGCTGGAGCTCAGTGTTTCGAGGCAATTGGTTTGAGTCAGGAATTTGTTGACACCTACTTCACCGGTACCACAAGTCAACTCGGTGGAATTGGCATCGAGGTAATTGCAAGCGAGATAGCGGATCGTCATTCAAGCGCCTATCCAGTTGACGAGGCGCTAAACCCGCATGAGTCCCTTGAGACAGGCGGAGAGTACCAGTGGCGTCGCAATGGACCCGCTCACTTGTTTAACCCAGAGACGATTTTCAAACTTCAACACTCAACTCGCAGCAAGAGTTATGAAATTTTCCGCGAGTACACCAAGACCGTTGACGACCAAGCGGAAAACTTGATGACTCTGCGCGGATTGTTCAAGTTGCGCGAAGGTGTTCGCCCTGCTGTGGCTATCGACGAAGTTGAACCTGTTTCATCAATCGTGAAGCGATTCTCAACCGGTGCGATGTCATACGGATCAATTTCTCCGGAAGCACACGAAACACTTGCAATCGCTATGAACCGCTTGGGTGCCAAGTCGAACACCGGCGAAGGTGGCGAGGACATTGAACGTCTTATAGACCCAACTAGACGTTCTGCAATTAAGCAGGTTGCATCAGGACGCTTTGGTGTGACCAGCATGTACCTCACCCACGCCGATGATATCCAAATCAAGATGGCACAGGGCGCAAAGCCAGGTGAGGGTGGCCAGTTGCCACCAAACAAGGTCTACCCGTGGATTGCAAAGACTCGTCACTCCACTGCTGGTGTTGGTTTGATTTCGCCACCTCCGCACCACGACATCTATTCAATCGAAGACCTAAAGCAATTAATCTTTGATGTGAAGCGTGCAAACCGTGCAGCTCGTGTGCACGTGAAGTTGGTTTCACAGGTTGGTATCGGAACTGTTGCCGCCGGTGTTGCCAAAGCGAAGGCCGACGTAATTTTGGTTTCCGGTCACGACGGTGGAACCGGAGCCAGCCCGCTTAATTCTTTGAAGCACGCAGGTACCCCATGGGAACTAGGCCTTGCCGAAGCGCAGCAGACACTTTTGATTAACGGTTTGCGCGATCGAGTATCGGTTCAGGTTGACGGACAAATGAAGACTGGCCGCGACGTTATCATTGCCGCGTTGCTTGGTGCCGAGGAATTTGGTTTCGCAACTGCGCCGCTGGTGGTTGAGGGCTGTATCTTGATGCGCGTTTGCCACCTAGACACTTGCCCGGTTGGTGTTGCAACGCAGAACCCAACTCTTCGCGCTCGTTTCACTGGTCAGGCGGATCACGTGGTTAATTTCTTTGAGTTCCTGGCTCAGGAAGTTCGCGAGTACCTTGCTGCACTTGGCTTCAAGACGCTCGATGAGGCTATTGGTCACAGTGAGCTAATCGATGTTAACCGCGCGATTCAGCACTGGAAGGCAGATGGTCTTGACCTGTCACCAATTCTTGCTTCACCAACATTGGCTCCTGGAGCATCACGTCGTCGGACTACAGTTCAGGACCACGAGCTCGAAAAACACTTTGACCACAAGTTGATTGCAGGGGCAACAGTTGCGCTTGAAGACGCCCAGCCGGTTGAGATTGATTTACCAATCACAAACGTTGATCAAGCTGTTGGCACAATGCTAGGCAATGAACTAACCAAGCGATACGGCGCCGACGGTCTACCTGATGGCACCATCAACATTCACCTAACTGGTTCAGCCGGTCAGTCGTTTGGTGCGTTCGTCCCTAAGGGCATCAAGCTAAACCTTGAAGGTGACTCAAACGACTATGTAGGTAAGGGTCTGTCTGGCGGAATCATTGTGGTTCGACCAAACCGCGCCAGCGTTTTCCCGGCAGAGAAAAACATCATCGCCGGAAACGTTATCGGATATGGCGCAACCTCTGGTGCTATGTTCCTTCGCGGAATCGTTGGAGAGCGCTTCCTAGTTCGCAACTCAGGTGTAACTGCAATTGCCGAAGGTTGTGGTGATCACGCTCTTGAATACATGACCGGTGGTGTAGCAGTAATTCTTGGCCCAACCGGTAGGAACCTTGGTGCCGGAATGTCTGGTGGTGTTGCTTTTGTTTACAAGTTGCGCGCTGACCACGTTAACCACGAGGCACTAGCTGCGGGTGAGCTACACATGAACGAAGTCACCGCTGATGAGGCGCACCAGTTGCGCTCACTACTAGAGCAGCACGTGATTGAAACCGATTCAGCTTTGGCTAAGTCGTTACTGCAGAACTTCGATGCTGAACTTAAGAACTTCACTACCGTGCTGCCTCGCGATTACGCCAACGTGCTAAAGATTCGCGCGAAGGCAACCGCCGATGGGGTAGACCCAGACAGCGACACTGTTTGGAAGCAGATTTTGGAGGTCACCAATGGCTGATCCACGTGGATTCTTGAAGACCACAGAACGCGAGACGGCAGCACGTCGTCCAGTATCGGTGCGCATCATGGACTGGAAAGAAGTTTATGAAAAGCGCGATGCTGGGGTTGTAAAGACTCAGGCAAGTCGTTGCATGGATTGCGGTGTACCGTTCTGTCACCACGGATGTCCACTTGGCAACCTAATTCCTGAATGGAACGACCTAACCTGGCGCGGAGAAGGCAAGAATGCCATCGAGCGACTTCATGCAACCAATAATTTTCCTGAGTTCACCGGCCGCCTTTGCCCAGCGCCTTGTGAGAGCTCTTGCGTGCTTGGCATTAATCAGCCAGCCGTGACCATTAAGGAAATCGAAGTTTCAATCATTGATGAGGCATTCGACAAGGATTGGGTAAAGCCACACGCACCAGAACGTCTAACAGGTAAGACCGTTGCCGTAGTTGGTTCTGGTCCTGCGGGTCTGGCAGCTGCTCAACAGTTGACTCGTGCGGGTCACACCGTTGCCGTTTACGAACGCGACGACAAAATAGGTGGCCTACTTCGCTACGGTATTCCTGATTTCAAAATGGAAAAGCAGCACATTGACCTTCGCTTGAAGCAAATGGAAGCAGAAGGAACTCGCTTCCGAACCAGCGTAAACATTGGCGTAGACATCACCTGGGAAGATTTGCGTTCACGTTACGACGCAGTTTTGATCGCCACCGGAGCTACTAAGCCTCGTGATCTAAACATTCCTGGTCGCGAACTTGATGGCGTGCACTTTGCAATGGACTTTCTGGTTCCAGCCAACCGCGTCGTAGCTGGCGAATCAGTTGAAAACCAAATTCTTGCCAACGGTAAAAACGTGGTCATTCTTGGTGGTGGCGATACCGGTGCTGACTGCCTTGGAACTGCTACACGGCAGGGTGCAATCTCGGTAACCACTTTGGCAATTGGAAAGCAGCCTCCTGCGGAGCGTCCAGCAAACCAGCCTTGGCCAACCATGCCAACTTTGTTTGAAGTTGCCTCTGCACATGAAGAGTTTGGTGAACGTTCCTACTTGGCATCAACAGTTGAATTCGTTGGGGAAAACGGAAAAGTGACTGGCGTAAAGGTTGCAGAAACTGAATTCGTAAATGGCAAGCGCCTACCCAAGGCTGGAACTGAGCAAATCATTCCTGCAGACTTGGTGCTACTAGCACTTGGTTTCACCGGTGTTGAAGGTGACGACCTAAACAAACAATCAAACATCGCCCTTGATGATCGAGGCAATGTTCAACGCGAAGCTAACTGGGCAACAAACGCCGATGGTGTTTTTGTTGCAGGTGATGCGGGCCGCGGACAAAGCTTGATTGTTTGGGCAATCGCTGAGGGTCGCAGCGCGGCGGCCGCCATCGATGAATACCTAGAAGGTACAAGTGAACTACCACGACCGGTAAAACCTACCGATCGACCAATCTCCATCTAAAACAAACAGAGGAAATAAATGAGACGCGCAAAGATTGTTGCCACCCTTGGGCCGGCAACCTCTAGCTACGAAAGCATTCGTGCCATCATCGAGGCGGGTGTAGACGTTGCTCGCATGAACCTAAGCCACGGTAGCTATGACGTTCACGAAGAGATCTATCGCACAGTTCGCAAGGCTGCAGCCGATGTAGATAAGGCCGTTGGAATCTTTGTTGATCTACAGGGCCCAAAAATTCGTCTGGCTCGTTTTGCAGATGGTCCACACATGCTTGAAAAGGGTGACACCTTCAAGATCACCATCAACGAGGTTGAAGGTACCAAGGAAATCTGTGGCACTACTTTCAAGGGTCTTTGTGGTGACGTCAAGGTAGGCGACCTACTACTAATCGACGACGGAAAAGTAACTCTAAAGGCTACGGAAGTTACCAGCGACACAGTGACTACGGTGGTTGAGGTGCCAGGTTTCGTTTCAAACAACAAGGGGATCAACCTTCCTGGTGTTGCGGTGAATGTTCCTGCTCTTTCTGAAAAAGATGAAGACGACCTTCGTTGGGGAATACGCCTTGGTGTAGACATGATCGCTCTGTCTTTCGTGCGTAACGCAAATGACATCGTTCGCGTTCACGAAATCATGAACGAAGAAGGCAAGTTCCTCCCAGTAATTGCCAAAATTGAAAAACCTCAGGCTGTAGAAGCACTTGAGGAAATTATCGATGCATTTGACGGCATCATGGTTGCCCGCGGTGATCTTGGTGTTGAACTTCCTTTTGAAGATGTTCCACTGGTCCAGAAGCGTGCAGTTGAACTTGCACGTCGTTGGGCAAAACCGGTAATCGTGGCAACTCAGATGCTAGAGACCATGATTGAGAACTCACGTCCAACTCGTGCAGAAGCCTCAGACGTGGCAAACGCGATTCTTGATGGCGCCGACGCAGTGATGCTTTCAGGCGAAACATCAGTGGGTAAGTGGCCAGTAGAGACCGTTGAGGCAATGGCTCGAATCATTGAATCAACTGAAGCTAATGGCCTAGACCGCATCCCTGAACTTGGCACTCGTCCACACACTCACTCAGGTGCGGTTTCACTTGCTGCGGTCGAGATCGCCGAACTACTTGGCTCTAAATATGTTTGCGTCTTCACCGAATCTGGAGACTCACTCCGCCGTGTAGCACGTTTGCGCAGCGCGGTTCCAACCTTGGCATTCACGCCAAGTGAGACCGTACGCAACCGCCTCTCACTGGTATGGGGAGCTTATTCATACTTAGTTGCGCCTGTGCAGCACACAGATCAGATGATGAACCAAGTGGACGAGCTTGTTCTTGCAACGGGCAAGGGCAAGATTGGCGAGGAGGTGGTTGTAGTAGCCGGTACTCCACCAGGCGTAAAGGGCTCAACCAATACCCTTCGTGTTCACAAGCTTGGATCATCAGTACCTCAGTAAAGAGGGCACCAAAAGACCTAGATAAAAGAAAACGGACCCCAATCGGGGTCCGTTTTTTATTGCTAGTG
>CAZWHL010000005.1:15956-44784 GCA_964633625.1 uncultured Rhodoluna sp. | reverse complement strand
TCCTTTCGGAAAAGCATTTTGAGTGCTCCGCGTCTGCCATTTCGCCACTTCGGCTAACTTAACAATCTTAGCCGAAGACACTTTGTTCATAAAACTCACGGCAAATCGAATAAAGTTGACCCCATGGCAGATGCAGCGAAGAAGCGCACGGTGATTGTGGCTGAAGACGAATCATTGATTCGGATGGACATAGTCGAGACCCTAATTGAGCACGGTTTTGATGTAATCGCCGAAGCCAGCGATGGGGAACAAGCCGTAGCCCTTGTAAACGAAAAAAAGCCAGACCTATTGGTAATGGACATCAAGATGCCTAATCTTGATGGCATCTCAGCGGCAGAGAAATTGGTTGGCTCAAAGACGCCGATCGTTTTGCTGACGGCATTCAGCCAAAAGGAACTTGTGGACCGTGCCTCCGAAGCTGGAGCAATGGCATATGTGGTCAAGCCATTCACTCCAAACGACCTACTTCCTGCAATTGAAATTGCCCTGAGTCGTCACGCCCAGCTATCCGCGCTGGAAAATGAAATCGCCGACCTTAACGAACGTTTCGAAACCCGCAAACTAGTTGATCGCGCCAAGGGTCTTCTGAATGAGAAGATGAACCTCACAGAGCCAGAGGCTTTCCGTTGGATTCAAAAAGCCTCAATGGATAGACGTCTCACCATGCAAGAAGTAGCAATCACAATTATCGAGCAACTTGGAGCGCCTAAACCTGACGCTACAGCCGAAACAAAAAAAGACTAATTTGCTTTTTCTTTCAAGTAGTTCGTGATGCGGACTGTAGAAAGCCTGCGGCCAATTTCGTCAGAAATCACGATCTCGTGAACAGCGAGACTCTTTCCCAAGTTGATGGCGGTACAAACGGCTGTCACTTTTCCTGTGGTCGCCGAGCGACTGTGACTTGCGTTTACCTCAATGCCGACGGCAACTTTATCGGGGTGGGCCCAAACGTTGGCCGCAAAACTTCCTAGGCTTTCGCCCAACACTACGTGCGCGCCACCGTGTAGCACTCCTAGTGGCTGAGTGTTGCCCTCAACCGGCATTGTTGCCACGGCACGCTCTGCACTTAGTTCCAGCAACTCGATTCCCATTTTCTCGGCCAGGGGACCAAGGCCGCGAGACTGCATCAATTCGGCTGCTGCGGGACTGAACTTTGGTGAAGACATCAATGCTCCTAAAACGGGTAGCGGGGCAGTTAGGCTTGCCTCATGAACGCTAGTCCAAAGCCTACCCTCCTGCTGATTGATGGGCATTCGCTAGCATTTCGTGCCTTCTACGCACTGAACCCCGATAACTTCAAGACCAAAGATGGTCAGCACACCAATGCCGTTCACGGTTTCATTTCGATGCTGTTAAACATTCTGCAGGCAGAAAAACCTTCCCACCTTGCGGTTGCTTTTGACCTTTCAAGAAGCTCATTCCGCACCGAGGAATATCCTGAGTACAAGGGGACTCGTGGCGAGACACCGCCGGAATTCGTTGGTCAAACAGAATTGCTGCAAGAAGCACTTGCAGCAATGAACATTAAGACAATCACCCGTGAGAACTACGAGGCTGATGACGTACTTGCTAGTTTGGCTGATCAGAGTGCTGCCAAGGGATACACCGTTTACGTTGTATCTGGCGACCGTGACACTTTTCAATTGATTACCGAAAACACTACGATTCTTTACCCGGTCAAAGGTGTAATGAACCTGGCTCGCATGGACGATGCTGCAGTGCTAGAGAAATAC
The DNA here is from genome assembly GCA_964633625.1 of uncultured Rhodoluna sp. Classification (GTDB taxonomy): domain Bacteria; phylum Actinomycetota; class Actinomycetes; order Actinomycetales; family Microbacteriaceae; genus Rhodoluna. Next base: position 43,051 of record CAZWHL010000005.1, on the reverse strand, counting down.
GGAATACACGCTCGCCAGTATCCAGATCTAGCGGCATTGGTTGGCGAGACATCCGATAATCTTCCAGGCATTCCTGGGGTTGGCCCTAAGACCGCAGCGAAGTGGTTGCAACTGCACGGCGATTTAGAAGCAGTATTGGCTGCAGCGGATTCGATTACCGGCAAAGTGGGCCAGAGCCTTCGTGAGCACCAAAACCTTGCAAGGCGAAATCGCCGTCTGAACCATCTGGTACGCGACTTAGAATTTGATTTTCAACAAGAGGACCTTGAACTTGGTGGCGTAAATGAAGCGGCTGTTCGCGCGGTCTTTGCAAAGCTTGAGTTCAAAACCCTAACCGAACGCGTTTTGCGATTGCGTGGATCAAAGACGGTTACTTCAAAAAGCGCGCCATCTGGTGACACTGGTGACACTGGTGCCGCGGTCGCAGCTTTCGAGGATGCATTCGAGACTTCAAAAGCAGATGCAGTTTTTGAGGAACTTGCCATTCCTGAAGTTGAAAGAATATCTGCAACAAAACTTATTGCCTGGCTAAAAGCAACTACGGGAACCATTGGCCTATCTTTTGAGCTTTCAAACAACCAAATCACAGGTGTTGGTTTTGCCACCGAATCATCACGAAAAATTTGGGAACCAACCTCAACGGATGATCTGAAGAAAACGCTGGAACCTTGGTTGGTCGATGCTTCTTGCGTCAAAGCAATCCATGGGGCAAAAGATTTCTCGAAGTTGCTGCTTGACCTTGGCGTTAAATTTGCTGGCCTAGATTACGACACCCTTCTACTTGCGTACCTGTTAAATCCAGTTCGCAAAGATTTTGGTCTTGATGAGCTGGCACTGGAATACCTTGGCACCGTCGTGAAGCGTGGCGACCCAAACCAGCTACTTGCCGAGGAATCAACTGATGCCTCCTTGGATGCGTGGCTTACCATTGCGCTTGCGCCAAAGCTGTATGAGCAAGTTGAGCAACAGAATCAGTTGCGCGTTTATGGCGAGATTGAGCTTCCAACCAACGCTTCGTTGGCGCGCATGGAACATTACGGAATCACAGTTGATACAAAGAAACTTAACGAACTTTTCGAACGCTTAACCGGTGAGGTCGCAAGCATCGCCAAGAGCGCTTACGAGATTATCGGCCACGAAATCAACTTGGCATCGCCAAAGCAATTGCAGACAGTTCTATTCGATGAACTGGGCATGACCGGAACCAAGCAGGTAAAGACCGGTTTTTCAACCAATGCGGCAGCCTTGACTGAACTATTTGAACAAACAGAGCACCCGTTCTTAGCAAGACTGCTTGAGCACCGCGAGGTGACCAAGATTCGTCAGATCGTTGAAACAATGTTGAAATCGGTCGGCCAAGACGGGCGCATTCACACCAATTACGTTCAGACCGGAACATCTACTGGACGACTCTCATCAGAGAACCCGAACCTGCAGAACATACCTATTCGCAGCCAGCGTGGTCGTGAGATTCGTGATGCGTTCATTGCCGGCAAGGGTTTCGAAACCCTGCTCAGTGCCGACTACTCGCAAATTGAAATGCGCATCATGGCGCACCTATCCGACGATGCCGGAATCATCGAGGCCTTCAAGACTGGCGAAGACTTACACCGATTCGTTGGCTCCAGATTGTTTGGCGTAAAACCAGAGGATGTCACAACCTCGATGCGTGGAACAGTCAAGGCCATGAGCTATGGATTGGTCTATGGCTTGAGTGAATACGGTCTAGCCAAGCAACTGCGCATTTCTAACGCCGAGGCCAAGCAACTGATGGCCGATTACTTCGCCAGATTCGGTGGAGTAAAGCGCTACCTGGCATCTGTGGTTGATGAAGCCAAGACCAAGGGATTCACTGCAACGACATTTGGGCGTCGCCGGCCATTCGAAGACCTGAACAGCAAGATTTTCCAGGTCCGCGAAAATGCTCGCCGAGCAGCGCTAAACGCACCAATCCAGGGCACCGCGGCCGACATCATGAAGCTGGCTATGAATTCCATCGACCAAAAGATGCAGGAATCTGGCCTGAACAGCCGAATGCTGCTTCAGGTACACGACGAACTGGTATTCGAGGTGGCCAAGGGCGAACTTGAGGTGCTAAAAGCACTTGTTACGCAGCAAATGGAACAGGTCGTGGAACTATCGGTTCCCCTTGAGGTCCAGATAGGTATTGGCAAGAGCTGGGATCAGGCCGCCCACTAGAGCCAGTTATCAGATAGGCTAGAGGGGCGTGTTTTTCACGCAAATCCCTATCCATCGTTGTGGTGGAATCCATGGAAAATCTGTGTGATTTTGTCGCGACCCGAGTAATGCCCGTTAAGAGTACATAACTATATGACCACCAAGACAACAAAGCAGATCGCTGTAAACGACATCGGATCTGCAGAAGACTTCCTTGCAGCAGTAGAAGCAACCCTGAAGTTCTTCAACGACGGCGACCTAATTGCTGGAACCGTTGTAAAAATTGACCGCGACGAAGTTCTACTAGACGTTGGTTACAAGACTGAAGGTGTAATTCCTTCACGTGAACTTTCTATCCGCCACGATGCAGATCCTTCAGAGATCGTTGCTGTAGGCGACACAGTTGAGGCACTTGTTCTTCAGAAGGAAGACAAAGAAGGCCGACTAATTCTTTCTAAGAAGCGCGCACAGTACGAGCGCGCATGGGGCGATGTTGAGAAGGTTAAGGAAGCTGACGGTACCGTCACCGGTGTCGTTATCGAAGTTGTTAAGGGTGGTCTGATCGTTGACATTGGTCTGCGTGGATTCCTTCCTGCATCTCTTATCGAGCTTCGTCGCGTACGTGACCTAGGTCCTTACCTAGGCCAGAAGGTTGAAGCCAAGATTCTTGAGCTAGACAAGAACCGCAACAACGTTGTGCTTTCACGTCGTGCTCTACTAGAAGAGTCGCAGTCTGCTTCACGCAGCACATTCCTAGCTGACCTTGCAAAGGGTCAGATCCGTACCGGTGTCGTTTCATCGATCGTAAACTTTGGTGCATTCATCGACCTTGGTGGCGTGGATGGTCTAGTTCACGTTTCAGAACTTTCGTGGAAGCACATCGAGCACGCTTCGGAAGTTGTTGAGATTGGTCAGGAAGTTACAGTTGAGGTTCTTGAAGTTGATCAAGAGCGTGAGCGTGTTTCACTTTCACTAAAGGCAACTCAGGAAGACCCATGGCAGGTATTCGCACGTACTCACGCAATTGGTCAGTACGCGCCAGGTAAGGTCACCAAGTTGGTTCCATTCGGTGCGTTCGTTCGCGTTGCAGACGGTATCGAAGGTCTAGTTCACATCTCAGAGCTTTCTTCAAAGCACATTGAGCTTGCTGAGCAGGTTGTATCGGTTAACCAAGATGTATTCGTTAAGGTAATCGACATCGATCTAGACCGTCGACGCATTTCACTATCGCTAAAGCAGGCTAATGAAGAGGTTGACCCAGAGGGCACCGAATTCAACCCAGCTCTTTACGGTATGGCTGCCGACTATGACGAGACCGGTACCTACAAGTACCCAGAAGGCTTCGACCCGAAGACCAACGAATGGAAGGCAGGCTTCGAAGAAGCTCGCGCCAAGTGGGAAAAGGAATACGCCGAGGCACACGCTCGCTGGGAAGAGCACAAGAAGCAGGTTAAGGTAGCTAACGAAGCTGCAGCCAAGCTTCCTGACGCTCCAGCAACTCCAGCAGAGGCACCAGCTGCTTCAAGCTCAAGCTATTCAAGTGAAGCCTCAGATGCAGGAACTCTTGCAGCTGACGAATCACTTGCAGCACTTCGCGACAAGCTAAAGAGCGCAGAGTAATCATCAAGTTCAAAAGGAGGTCAGCCGAAAGGTTGGCCTCCTTTTTTGTTTAGGCTAAGGGTATGTATCTAGTTGGACTCACCGGTGGGATTGCTTCGGGCAAATCCACGGTTGCGTCCGCTTGGGTTGAGTTGGGTGGCATCGAGATTGACGCCGACCAACTTGCCCGCGAAGTGGTGCAACCAGGAACACCTGGTCTTGCCGCCATTCGCCGAGAATTTGGTGAGTCGGTGATTAGTGATGGAGCTCTTGATCGCGCGGCTCTTGGTGAAATCGTCTTCTCAAACACAGATAAGCGCAAGCAACTAGAAGGAATTGTGCACCCGCTGGTAAAACAACTGGCAGCAGAACGGATTTCAGAACTACCTGAGAATTCGATAGTTATTTACAACGTTCCGCTTTTGGTAGAAGCAGCTGTTGACCTTGATTTTAACAAGGTAGTCACCGTCGAGGCACCGGCCGAGAAGCAAATCGAACGTCTGATTTCGATCCGCAAAATGAACCGGACTGAAGCAGAAAAGCGCGTGGCATCACAAGCTTCACCAGCGCAGCGCGCAAATGCCGCTGACATCATCTTGAATTCCAACCAAGACCTGCATTTGCTCCTCAAGGACGCACGCAAGGTCTGGCAACAAATCGAACACGAGGCCTTCAATGGAAGCAACTAGGTCGTTCGCCCCCTTTGAAGTTGTTTCAGAATTCAAACCATCGGGTGACCAGCCAACGGCTATAGCAGAGTTGGCTCAACGCATAAGCGCTGGCGAAACAGATGTAGTCCTATTGGGCGCTACCGGAACCGGTAAATCTGCAACCACCGCCTGGCTGATTGAAGCTGTCCAGCGTCCGACTTTGGTTTTGGCGCATAACAAAACGCTTGCCGCTCAATTAGTAAACGAATTTCGCGAACTCCTGCCGAACAATGCAGTGGAATACTTCGTTAGCTATTACGACTACTACCAGCCTGAGGCTTACGTAGCGCAAACCGATACCTTCATCGAAAAAGACTCATCAATCAATGAAGAAGTCGAGCGATTGAGATACTCCGCCACCACGAGCTTGTTGAGTCGCCGCGACGTAGTAGTGGTTAGCACGGTTTCTTGCATCTACGGACTTGGTGCGCCAGAGGAATACCTTCAAAGTCGTGTTGCGCTACAAGTTGGCCAAAACATAGATCGAGACGAACTGATTCGCCAGCTTGTTTCAATGCAGTACAGCCGTAATGACTACGAGTTCATTCGAGGAAATTTCAGGGTCAAAGGCGACACTATAGAAATTATTCCCGTCAACGAGGAAATGGCTATTCGAATCGAATTCTTCGGTGACGAGATTGAAGCATTGCACACCTTGTTTCCGCTAACCGGTGAAATCGCGCAAACCATCAATGCAGTTTCCATTTTTCCTGCATCGCTTTACATGGCAGGCCCGGAGCGCATGGGTAAAGCCATTGAAGGAATCGAAGAAGAGCTGGTCTGGAGAGTTAAGGAGTTAGAGCAACAGGGCAAGTTGCTTGAGGCGCAACGCCTGAAAATGCGCACCACCTTTGACCTCGAGATGATCCGCGAGATTGGTTTTTGTTCAGGTATCGAGAACTATTCGCGTCACATCGATGGCAGGGAACCTGGTTCAGCACCAAGTTGTTTGCTGGATTACTTCCCAGAAGATTTTCTGACGGTCATTGATGAGTCGCACGTAACGGTGCCACAAATCGGTGCAATGTATGAAGGCGATTCCAGCAGAAAGCGAACCCTTGTTGAACATGGATTTCGCTTGCCTTCGGCGCTAGATAACCGGCCACTCAAGTGGGATGAATTTAAGGAGCGAGTTGGACAGACCGTATATCTTTCGGCAACTCCGGGTAAATATGAAATGGGACTTGGCGCAGGAGTCGTTGAGCAGATTATTCGTCCTACAGGACTAGTTGATCCAGAAATCATCATCAAACCAAGCGCAGGTCAAATCGATGACCTTCTTGAGGAGATTAGAGTTCGTACAGCTAAAGACGAACGCGTCCTAGTCACGACGCTAACGAAAAAAATGGCAGAGGAATTGACTGAATTCCTCACTGAGGCCGGCGTGAGGGTCCGATACCTGCACTCTGACGTTGACACACTGCGTCGCGTTGAATTGCTACGTGAATTGCGAACTGGAGTTTTTGATGTCCTAGTCGGAATCAACTTACTTCGCGAGGGTCTAGACCTACCCGAGGTCTCACTTGTTGCCATTCTAGATGCCGATAAAGAGGGTTTCCTGCGCTCAACCACGTCACTAATTCAAACGATTGGTCGTGCCGCGCGTAACATAAATGGCCAAGTCCACATGTATGCCGATAACCTCACGGAATCCATGAAGCGCGCTATCGATGAGACCACCAGACGACGCAACAAACAGATTGCCTACAACAAGGAACGTGGGGTAGACCCACAGCCGTTGCGCAAGAGAATTGCCGACATCACCGATCAGATTCTGCGTGAGGAAGAAGACACAGCGGAGCTGATAGAGAAGGCTGCCAAGAACAAGAAGTTGCGCGATGGCAAATCAGTCATTCCAATCAGGGCTCGCAAGGGAATTGCCGGGATGGCCTATAACGAAATCCTGGCCATAGTTGTGGATTTGGACCAGCAAATGAAGGCGGCAGCCGAGGAGCTCAAGTTCGAGTTAGCCGGGCGTTTACGAGACGAAATCTCTGAATTGAAGCACGAACTGCGGCAAATGGAGAAGGCTGGCCACGCTTAGACTTTTAGCGTGCCTAAACCTCTAAATCACAGTGACGACAAGCTAATTGTTAAGGGCGCTCGCGTCCACAATCTCAAGAATCTAAACCTCGAGATTCCTAGAAACTCAATGGTTGTCTTCACTGGCTTGAGTGGATCAGGAAAATCTTCGTTAGCCTTCGACACAATTTTTGCCGAGGGGCAACGTCGTTACGTTGAGTCGCTATCGGCGTATGCTCGTCAGTTTCTTGGTCAAGTTGATCGACCAGACGTTGACTTCATTGAGGGTCTAAGTCCGGCGGTTTCTATTGATCAGAAGTCAACCAACCGCAATCCGCGTTCTACCGTTGGAACAATTACTGAAATCCACGACTATCTGCGGCTTCTTTGGGCGCGTATTGGAGTGCCCTATTGTGCGGAATGTGGTGAAAAAATCGTTAAGCAGACTCCACAGCAAATTGTTGATCAAATCCTTGAGTTGCCAGAGGGCACAAAATTCTTGGTGCTCGCCCAGGTTGTTGACCAAAAGAAGGGTGCCTTCGAAGAACTTTTCCGAGATCTAAACTCGCAAGGATTTGCTCGCGCGGTGGTGGACGGCGAATTGATTCAATTAGCCGAAGCCAAGCCTCTAAAGAAAACTTTCAAGCACGACATCTCAGTTGTTGTTGACCGTTTGGTAAACAAGCCAGACATTATTGGGCGTCTAACCGATTCGGTTGAGACCGCGCTGAAGCTTGCAGGTGGTCGAATCGTTATAGACCTCGTAGACGCCAAAGAAGGTTCGGGAAAGACTAGAGTCTTCAGCGAGAAGATGTCCTGCCCAAACGAGCACCCGCTGAGTCTCACAGAGATTGAACCTCGAACCTTCTCTTTCAACGCACCGTTTGGCGCCTGCCCAACTTGCTCGGGTTTGGGAGTAAAGCAAGCTGTCGACGCTGAATTGGTTATCGGTGACCCTGACGAATCAATCAATGGCGGAGTTATTTTGCCCTGGTCAACTCAGGGTAAAGGTTTGTTCCACTATTTCTCGCGCATGCTCGAGGGTCTTGCTACCGATCTAAAGTTCTCACTAGACAAACCGTGGAACAAACTATCTGCCGAGGTTCAAGAGGCGGTGCTTTATGGAAACAACTTTGATGTGCAGGTGAAGTGGAAGAACCGATACGGACGCGAAATGAAGTACACCACCGGCTTCGAAGGTGTTCTCAATTACATCGAGCGCAAGTACTTGGAATCTGAGAACGACTACGCGCGTGCAAAGTGGTCTGATTTCCTGCGTGAGGTACCTTGCCCATCATGTAATGGTCAACGTCTCAAGCCAGAAGTCTTGGCGGTAAAGGTTGCCGATAAGTCAATCGCAGAAGTTGCCGCAATGAGCTTGGGTGAGACAGTCAAGTTCTTCAAAGACATCACGTTGGATAAGCGCGATGTAAAGATTGCCGCTCAGGTGCTACGTGAAATTCGTGGTCGCCTTGAGTTCCTGATGTCAGTTGGGCTTGATTACCTAAGCCTTGAGCGTTCAGCCGGAAGCCTCTCTGGTGGCGAGGCTCAAAGAATCCGATTGGCGACTCAAATCGGTAGCGGCCTAACCGGCGTGCTTTACGTTCTAGATGAACCAAGCATTGGTTTGCACCAGCGTGACAACCGAAAACTCATTGAAACCCTAATTAAGCTTCGTGACCTTGGCAACACCCTTATCGTTGTGGAGCACGACGAAGACACCATCAAGGCCTCTGACTGGGTAGTTGACATAGGCCCTGGCGCCGGTGTGCATGGCGGCGAGGTAGTGCACAGCGGAACCTACAAAGATCTTCTAAAGAATCAGAAATCCATCACCGGTGCTTTTATGTCTGGCCGCGAAAAGATTGAGACACCAAGCAAGCGTCGCAAGGTTGACCCAGCACGCAAAATCAAAGTGGTTGGCGCTCGTGAAAACAATCTAAAGACCGTTGATGTTGAGTTTCCACTTGGAACCTTCACAGCAGTTACCGGCGTTAGTGGGTCTGGAAAGTCCTCCCTTGTCAACGATGTACTTTACGAAGTACTAGCCAACAAACTGAATGGCGCCAAAGGTGTAGCTGGAAAACACACACGCATTGAGGGTCTTGACCTGCTCGATAAGGTAGTGCACGTAGATCAGAATCCGATTGGTAGAACGCCAAGATCAAATCCGGCAACTTATACCGGTGTTTTCGATCACATTCGCAAACTATTCGCCGAGACCCAAGAATCAAAGGCGCGTGGCTACCAGCAGGGACGCTTTTCGTTCAATGTAAAGGGTGGTCGCTGTGAAGCCTGCTCTGGCGACGGAACACTAAAAATTGAAATGAACTTCTTGCCAGACGTTTATGTCGCCTGTGAAGTTTGCCACGGGGAAAGATACAACCGCGAAACTCTTCAGGTTAAGTACAAGGGTAAGAACATTGCCGAGGTACTTGAGATGCCAATTGCCGAGGCAGCTGAGTTTTTTGCAGCCATCACGTCGATCTCCCGTTACCTAGAGACTCTTGTTGAAGTAGGGCTCGGCTATGTTCGACTTGGCCAGAGTGCAACCACACTTTCTGGTGGCGAAGCTCAGCGAGTCAAGTTGGCAACTGAACTACAGCGCCGCTCAAATGGCAGAACCATCTACGTGCTCGACGAACCTACAACCGGATTGCATTTCGAAGATGTCCGCAAATTACTTTTAGTTCTAAACAGCCTCGTCGAGAAGGGCAACACAGTTCTAGTAATCGAACACAACCTAGACGTGATTAAGTGTGCAGACTGGATAGTAGACATGGGACCAGAGGGCGGTTCTCGAGGTGGCGAAGTTGTTGCTGTTGGAACGCCAGAAGAAGTCGCCAAGAATGCCAAGAGCTTCACCGGTGGCTTCCTTAAGGAAATCCTGGGCTAATGGCCAATGAACTCCCTTTCCGCCCAAAAACGGGGGAGATTCCAACACAACCGGGCGTCTACCGATGGCTAGATTCGACCGGTCGTGTGCTCTACGTAGGTAAGGCAAAAAACCTGCGCGCTAGATTAAGTAATTACTTTGGACCACTGGATTCACTTCATGAGCGAACCAGACGCATGGTGACCTCTGCAGCCGATGTGCAATGGACAATCGTTAACACCGAGTACGAGGCGTTGCAACTGGAGTTCACCTGGATCAAAGAATTTGATCCGCCATTCAACGTACGCTTCAAAGACGATAAGTCCTATCCGTATCTTGCAGTCTCTATCGGAGAGGCTGTTCCTCGTGCGTTCATCACCAGAAATCGCGAGCTAAAGGGCGTTAAGTATTTTGGACCGTACACCCAGGCATGGGCCGTTCGCGAAACGCTTGACACGCTACTCAAGGTCTACCCAGTTCGCTCATGCACCAAGGGTGTTTACCAACGAGCTCAATCAAGCAATCGAGCCTGCCTACTTGGTGATATTGGAAAGTGTGCGGCTCCGTGCGTGCAACGAGTTACACCAACAGAGCACAAACAAATTGCAAAACAGTTTGTTGACTTCATGGCCGGCGGTGACCTTAAGCACGTTGAACTTTTGCGCACCAAAATGCATCAGGCATCAAATAATCAACAGTACGAACTCGCTGCTCAATATCGCGACGACGTCGAAGCACTTGAAACCGTTCTAGAAAAAAGTGCTGTCGTGTTCAGCGACCAAACCGATGCCGATCTGTTTGGCATTGCCGATGATGAACTTGCAGCCGCGGTAGCGATGTTCGTGGTTCGTGGCGGAAGAATTCGCGGTGTTCGTGGATGGGTAATCGACAAAGAACTTGAGCGCGACCCAGAAGAGCTAGTTGAGTACGTCTTACAAAATGTTTACGCACCTGTAGACGGCGCTGAGCCACAAGAGGTCCCGCGTGAAGTCATCGTACCGATTGAACCTGCAGACAAACCTGAGGTCGCCAAATGGCTTACAAGCATTCGCGGTACGAAGGTGGATGTGCACGTCGCCCAGCGAGGTGACAAGGCAGCGCTAGCTGGAACCGCGCTTAAGAACGCAAAGCACGCGCTGATGCTTTATAAGACCAGAAGAAGTGCTGATTTCACCGCAAGAGCGGATGCACTCGCCGGCATACAACGAGTACTCAATCTTGATGAAGCACCGCTACGTATTGAATGTTTTGATGTGTCACACCTGAGTGGAACCAATGTGGTTGCATCGATGGTGGTCTTCGAGGATGGGCTTCCTAAAAAGGATAACTATCGTCGCTTTTCGATCGACAGCACGCAAGACGACACCGATTCGATCTACCAGGTGTTAAGTCGTCGACTCAAGTATTTGCGCGAACCTCAGTCTGATGAATCTGAATCAACAACCACAAACAAGTTTTCCTACCGACCATCGCTCCTGATAGTAGATGGTGGGTTACCTCAGGTAAATGCCGCACAACGAGCGGTTAACGAGAGCGGCGTTCTTGGCCTAACCGTTATCGGATTAGCAAAGAGGCTCGAAGAGGTCTGGCGTCCAGGTTCAGATTTCCCGGTAATTTTGCCGCGCGCCACGGACGAGCTTTTTCTGTTGCAACGCATTCGCGACGAGGCGCACCGATTTGCGATTACCTACCAACGCCAAAAACGTACATCCAGCATTTCCAGCATTCTGAGTGAGATTCCTGGCCTAGGGGAAAAGCGAGTTTCGGCGTTGTTGAAACACTTTGGCTCTGCCAAGCGTCTCCGGTTAGCCTCTGCCGACGAAATTGCGCAGGTGGCTGGAATCGGCCCTGTCTTGGCCGAACTGATTGTTAACGCACTGGTTTAGTAAAAGCGCATCATCGGCGTGTCGCAAGGGGCTAGACTTCTGGTAATCCGCGTCACAGCGGGCAACACGCCGATAAGGTTGGGGGAACAATGACCATAGACAGGAAGCACGAGCTGCTAATTGTCACTGGCATGTCCGGTGCCGGCCGATCAACTGTTGGCAACGCCCTTGAGGACCTGGGTTGGTATGTTGTCGACAATCTTCCGCCACAAATGCTTGGCCCAATTGCCGACCTATTCACACTGGCCAAAACTCCGCTGCCAAGACTTGCAGTTGTTATCGATGTTCGCGGTGGGGAATTCTTTGGCGAGCTAACCGAGCACCTGACTTCACTGCGTTCTCGCAATATCAACTTGCGCGTTTTATTTCTAGAGGCGACTGATTCTGCATTGGTAAAAAGATTTGAATCGGTTCGTCGCCCACACCCATTACAAGGAAACGGCACAATCCTGGACGGAATAGCCGAAGAGCGAGTTCGCCTACTGAGTCTGCGCGAATCTGCCGACGTAATTGTCGACACCAGCGAACTCAACGTTCACCAGCTTTCTAATAAGATCGCGGATGGTTTCTCGCTTGAGCAGGGTCGCAAGCTACAAATCACCGTGATGTCTTTTGGTTTCAAGTACGGGCTACCAACCGACGCCGACCTGGTTGCCGACATGCGATTCCTCCCAAATCCTTTCTGGCAAGAGGCTCTCCGTCCATTCACTGGTGAAGACCAACAGGTCAGCGACTTCGTGCTCAACCAAGAGGGCGCAAAGGAATTCGTCTCCAATTACCTAAACGCCTTAAAGCCTGTACTTCGTGGCTATCTAAATGAGAACAAAAGATACGCAACCATCGCAATTGGTTGCACCGGGGGAAAGCACCGTTCGGTTGCCGTTTCAAAGCTAATTGCAGCGGAACTAGGCAAACTGGAAGATGTTGCAATTAGCATCAAGCATCGCGACTTGGGCAAGGAATAGAGGAACAAATGGCACTAACGGCAGATCTCAAGGATGAGCTCGCTCGCATTGATATCAACAAGAATGCGGTTCGAGTGGCTGAACTATCAACGATTTTGCGTTTCTCAGGTGGCCTACACCTAATCTCTGGCAAGGTTGCCGTTGAGGTTGAGCTAGACACCGCACAACTCGCGCGCCGGGTGCGTAAAGACCTGGCAGAACTTTTTGGCATCGACAGCGAACTTGCAGTAATCTCGGCAAGCGGCATTCGCAAGAGCAGCCGCTATCAGGTGCGAGTCATCAAACAAGGCGATGTGCTAGCGCGTCAGACCGGTTTGCTAGATTCACGAGGCCGCCCGGTTCGAGGACTTCCAGCAAATCTTGTTTCTGGCTCAATCCCTGAAGCTCAAGCCGTTTGGCGTGGCGCCTTCCTGGCCCATGGATCTCTAACCGATCCAGGTCGATCGGCGGCTCTTGAAGTCACCGCACCAGGAAACGAAGCTGCAATGGCTCTAGTTGGTGTCGCCCGCCGACTTGGTGTTACAGCCAAGGCCCGCGAGGTACGAGGGGTCTACCGCGTAGTTATCCGTGAAGGCGAAGCAATCGCCACCATGCTTACTCAGATGGGGGCCCACACCCAGGTGCTTCGCTGGGAGGAAATGCGTCTTCGCCGCGAAGTTCGCGCCACGGCAAATCGCCTTGCCAACTTTGACGACGCCAACCTGCGTCGTTCGGCCCAGGCTGCAGTGGCCGCCGGTGCTCGCGTGGAGCGCGCCCTAGAAATCCTTGGCCCGGAGATCCCAGAACACCTCTTGTACGCTGGCCAACTCCGCCTGAAACACAAGCAAGCAAGCCTGGACGAACTGGGACACCTGGCCGAACCAGCAATGACCAAAGACGCAATTGCCGGCCGAATCCGCCGCCTTTTGGCCATGGCCGACAAACGAGCCGAAGAGCTTGGCATTCCGGCAACAGACGCCTTCCTACCCGAAGATTTGGACGAATAACCCGCGAAATCGGCAATAAATCGGTGTTTTTCAGAGTTAGTCTTTACACACCCCAAAAAGGAGCAAATCATGAGCAAGTACACCCTTCCTGAGCTGTCATACGACTATGCAGCCCTAGAACCAAGCATTTCGGCCCGAATCATGGAGCTGCACCACTCAAAGCACCACGCGGCCTATGTTGCCGGCGCGAACGCCACCCTTGACCTGCTTGAAGAGGCTCGTGCCAAGAATGACTTCACCTGGGTGAACAAGCTGCAAAAGGACCTTGCCTTTCATCTTGGCGGTCACGTAAACCACTCGATTTTCTGGAACAACCTGGCTCCAGCCAACACCGATAGACCACAGGGCGAACTAGCCGCGGCCATCAACGAGTACTTTGGCTCATTTGAGGCTTTCCAGGCCCACTTCAACGCCGCCGCAATGGGTATTCAGGGCTCTGGCTGGGCATTCCTGGCCTGGGACACCATCGGCAAGCGCCTAATCATTGAGCAGCTATACGACCAGCAGGGCAACGTGGTTCCAGCCAGCATCCCACTATTGATGCTGGATATGTGGGAGCACGCGTTCTACCTGGACTACCAGAACGTAAAGGGTGACTACGTAAAGGCCTTCTGGAACATCATCAACTGGGCCGATGTTCAGGCTCGCTTTGAGGCTGCTCAAAGCAAAACAGCCGGGCTACTGCTAGTCTGATACAGGTTTTTCCACCCAACGACGCGTGGCAAATAGCACAAAAACACCCCAAAAAAATGCGTCGTTTTGCGACGCCCTAATCCCTTGGAGATCTAAGTGGCTACTCGTGTTGGAATTAACGGCTTTGGCCGTATTGGTCGTAACTACCTTCGTGCTGCACTTGCAAAAGGCACCGAACTAGAAATCGTTGCGGTAAACGACCTAAGTGACCCAAAGTCACTTGCTCACCTGCTTAAGTACGACTCAGTAACCGGTCGTCTTCCTCAAGAAGTTACCGTTGACGGTCAGAACATCATCGTTGGTGGACAGGTAATCAAGGTTCTTGCAGAGCGCGATCCAGCAAACCTTGGCTGGGGAGACCTAGACGTTGACATCGTTATCGAGTCAACTGGTCGCTTCACCGATGCAGAAGCGGCTAGCGCACACATCAAGGCTGGCGCTAAGAAGGTTCTGATTTCAGCGCCTGCAACTGGTGATGCCGAGACTTTCGTTATCGGCGTTAATGAGCACCTGTACGACAACGAGAAGCACCACATCATCTCGAACGCATCTTGCACCACAAACTGCTTGGCTCCATTTGCCAAGGTTTTCAACGACAAGTTTGGAATCGAAAACGGTTTGATGACCACTGTTCACGCGTACACCGCAGACCAGAACCTGCAGGATGGTCCGCACGGAGATCTTCGTCGCGCACGTGCAGCAGCACTCAACATCGTTCCTTCATCAACTGGAGCAGCGAAGGCTATTGGCCTAGTTCTTCCAGAGTTAAAGGGCAAGCTTGACGGTTACGCACTTCGCGTTCCAGTCCCAACCGGTTCGATCACCGACTTAACTTTGGTATCAAAGACCGACGTAACTGTTGAAGAGATCAAGCAAGCATACAAGGAAGCTGCAGCATCAGGCCCAATGAAGGGCATCTTGAAGTACACCGAAGACGAGATCGTTTCTAGCGACATCGTCACCGACCCACACTCATCAATTGTTGATGCAGGTTTGATCAAGGTAATCGGTCGCACTGTAAAGATCAGCTCTTGGTACGACAACGAGTGGGGTTACTCAAACCGTCTGGTTGAGCTAACCGAGCTTGTAGCAAGCAAGCTTAAGTAACCCACTTCTTCTAACCGATAGAGCCAAATGCGTAAACTCTCCGACCTGCCAAGTCTTGACGGAAAGCGGGTAGTAATCCGCTGCGACCTGAATGTTCCGCTGGATGGAACTCGCATCACCGATGATGGTCGCATCGTTGCATCCGTTCCAACTATCAAGTACTTGGTAGATCAGGGCGCCAAGGTTGTAGTAATTTCGCACCTTGGTCGCCCAGAGGGTGCACCTGATCCAAAGTATTCACTTGAGCCAGCAGCGATTCGCCTGGGCGAACTATTGGGTCAGCCAGTTTTCTTTGCCACCGATACCGTTGGCAGCGAGGCTCAGGGTGCGGTTAAAGCTTTGGCTCGCGGCGGGGTAGTGGTTCTAGAAAACCTACGTTTCAACGCTGGCGAGACCAGCAAGGACGCGGCTGAGCGCGAGGCCTTTGCTGCAAAGCTTGCCGAGTTCGGCGACTTCTTCATCAGCGACGGCTTCGGTGTTGTGCACCGCAAACAGGCATCGGTGTATGAATTGGCTAAGGCCCTGCCATCGGCGTGTGGATTGCTGATCGAGAAAGAACTTGAGGTTCTAACTCGCTTGACCAGCACTCCAGATCGTCCATACGCAGTAGTGCTTGGTGGCTCAAAGGTTTCCGACAAACTTGGCGTAATTGATCACCTGCTACCAACAGTGAACAAACTTCTGGTTGGTGGCGGAATGGTTTTCACTTTTCTTGCTGCACAGGGTCACAAGGTTGGTGCCTCACTTCTTGAGATTGACCAGATTGACACCTGCAAGGAATACCTAAATCGTGCCGCTGAACTTGGTGTTGAAGTAATTTTGCCAACCGACATCGTTGTGGCTTCAAAGTTTGGCGCCGATGCAGAAGTTGCAGTTACCGCGGCTGATGCAATCGAGTCATCACCATTCGGTGCAACCGGACTTGGTTTGGATATTGGCCCTGAATCGGCAGCACGTTTTGCCGCAGAGATTGCTTCTGCAAAAACTGTGTTCTGGAACGGCCCAATGGGTGTTTTTGAAATCGAGAAGTTCGCCAATGGCACTCGTGCAGTTGCTAAGGCACTTACCCAGGTTAACGGCCTGAGCGTTGTTGGTGGCGGTGACTCTGCCGCCGCCGTTCGCATTCTTGGTTTCGAGGACAACCAGTTTGGCCACATCTCGACTGGTGGTGGCGCGAGTCTTGAATTCCTAGAAGGAAAGACACTGCCTGGCCTAGACATTCTGGGTTAGAAATTCTGAACTAATTTTTCACAAACAATAGAGGATAAAGAAGATGGCACGTACCCCGCTAATCGCCGGTAACTGGAAGATGAACCTTGATCACCAGCAGGCGATTGCTTTGGTGCAGAAACTTTCATGGACTCTGCGCGATGCTGCCCACGACTACAAGACCTGCGAGGTAGTGGTGTTTCCACCATTCACCGATATCCGCAGCGTGCAGACACTAATGGATGCAGACAAGCTGGAACTTGGTCTAGGTGCGCAGGACCTCTCTAAGTTTGATTCAGGTGCGTACACCGGTGAAGTATCGGGTGCATTCCTTAAGAAGCTTGAAGTTAAGTACGTTTTGATTGGCCACAGCGAGCGTCGCCAGTACCACGGAGAAAACGACGAAACAGTACAGGCCAAGACGGCCGCCGCATTCCGTCACGGTATCGTTCCGGTGATTTGCGTCGGCGAGACCCTTGAAGAACTTGAGGCAGAAGGACAGAGCGCAGTTCCTGTTCGCCAGACTTTGGCTGCTCTTGCCGGTCACGAAAAGATGGGCGACTTCGTTATTGCTTACGAGCCTGTTTGGGCAATTGGTACCGGCAAGGTAGCCACCCCAGAAGAAGCAGCAGCCGTATGCGGCAAGATCCGCGAAGCCATTGCTGCCGAGCACGGACCAGAAATTGCCGATGCCACCCGAATTCTTTACGGCGGTTCGGTAAAGGCCAACAATGTGGCTGGATTCCTTCGCAGCACCGAAGTTGACGGTGTTTTGGTTGGTGGAGCCAGCCTGGATGCCGAGGAGTTCAGCGGTATTGCTCGTTTCCAGAAGCACATCGCTCTATAATTTCGTAGAACCCTAAATTTAAAGGACTTATAACCATGGCAGCGCTACAGATCGCACTTCACGTGCTACTAGCAATCACCAGCCTTTTGCTGACCCTAATGATCTTGCTTCACAAGGGTCGCGGTGGCGGCCTTTCTGACATGTTTGGTGGCGGCGTTAGCAGCACCATGGCTTCATCTGGTGTGGCTGAGCGCAACCTAAACCGCATCACCATCATCCTTGGTGTGGTTTGGGTAGTGGTAATCATCACACTTGGTCTTTTCAACCGCTTTAACCTAGTTGGCTAATCAACAAACATGAGTACTGGGGGATCAGCTATACGAGGTTCGCGCGTTGGCGCGGGCCCAATGGGTGAACAGGATCGCGGCTTCAAAGCCGAGCGAATCACTGTTAGCTACTACTGCTCTGCTGGTCACGAATACAGCCCACAGTACGCTGCCAATGTTGAGGCTGCCGAAATCCCAGAACTAATTGACTGCCCAAACTGTGGTTTACCTGCCGGTCAAGACAAAGCCAACCCACCAATCGTTCACAAGCACGAGCCATACAAGACTCACCTTGCCTATGTGAAAGAACGTCGTACCGCCGCGGAAGCTAAAGAACTTCTAGAAGAGGCAGTCGCGGCGGTTCGAGAGCGTCGTATTCGACTTGCCGAGGAAGCAAAGATTGCCGCAAAGGAAGCAGCAAAGGCTGCAACCAAGAAGGCAAGTGCAGCTGCCAAGGCTGCTGCAAAGCCTGTGGTCAAGGTAGAGGCAAAGGATGCAAAAAAGGCACCTGCAAAGGCAGCTGCAAAGCCAACTGCTAAGGCATCCGAGAAATCCGCGACTAAATCGACAGCTAAGCCAGTTAAAAAGAAGTAACTAAGTCTCTTAGCAACCAAAGACTTTGGTGCCAGCGGTTGAATCAATAAACCACTGAGTAAGAAGCTTTCCATGCACCCGGCCAACCGGTAGATGGTCCGGTGTGTCACCCATAGCAACTGACACTGCATCTTGTTTATCTGCGCCGGCAACCACAAACCATACTTCATCCGCCGAATTGAGCGCTTCGTAGGTGAAGGATAAACGCTGCGGGGGTGGCTTTGGCGAATCCTCTTCGGCGATGATCCATAACCCAGTTTCTGGAAGTGGCTTACCTGGGAACAGGCTGGCGATGTGACCATCAGGACCCATGCCCAACAAAACAACGTCAAAGCGAGGCTTCACTGTTTCAACGTGAATTGCGAAGTCTTTGGCCGCTTGCTGAAGTTCTAGACCGTTGTCGGCTGATGGAAATTCATGAACTTTTAAGTTGTCGAGTTTCAGGTTCTTAAGCAAGGCATTCTTAGCCTGTAGGGCGTTTCTATCTGGACTATCGGCAGGAACGAACCGTTCGTCGCCCCACCAAAAGTGGACGCGGGTAAAGTCAACCCGCGCGTGTGACGGGTTTCCCCTGAGAGAGGCCAGGGTAGCAATACCAACTGTGCCACCGGTAAGCACAAGGTGAACCTCATCCTTGGTGGCAAGCAATGCAACCAACTTCTCGATTAGTTTTGCGGCGGTGTTATCGGCGACAGAATTGATGTCGCTAAAACGATTGATTACCGTCTTGCTCAATTACTTCCTCTTTGCTTTTGCACCAAAGCTCTTGGTGATTACTTCGCCAAATAGGTCATCCGCATCAAGGCGACGAAGATCTTCACTCAAGCAATCGCGCAGACTGCGGCGTGGAAGTGAAATCTCTCGAGTAGGCTGCGATGGTTGAATCAAGACAGCCTTGTCTAGAACGTCGCGGTTGATTTCAACATCGCCAGACTTGCGAATCAACTTAATGCTCTTAATGACGTTTACCGATTTAGCCGGGGTAGTGCGAATAATCTTGACTTTAATCTTGAGCTTTAGCTCTAACCAAGCAGCCAACAGATCCACACTTGGCGAATCATTTGAACCAACGATTTCTGCTCCAAGCACTTTGTCATAAGGTGGCTGGTCCAGCATGGTGGCCAACTGAGTACGCAACACAGTTAGACGAGTCCAGGCGAAGTCACTGTCACCTGGTTCGTAGGTCTTAGCTAAGTTCCTGAAGTGAGCACGAGCGTCTTTTTGGCTTAGTGCGTCTGTGATTCGGCGGGTCGCAATTCTGCCAATTGCCGACTGGGCGGCATTCTTTGGCGCCTCGCCAGGCCACCAGGCAACAACCGGGGCATCGGGCAGAAGCAAACCGGTGACCAAGCTCTCTGGATCACTTGCGGCTTCACCGTAGGCACGAAGCACGATTACTTCGGATGCTCCAGCATCGCCACCAACACGAATCTGAGCATCTAGTTTTGCGTTCTTCCTACTCGTGCTGTTGTCGTCTGCAAGCACGATGATTCGGCAAGGGTGTTCGCGAGATGCATCGTTTGCTGCCTTGATCGCAGGTTCAATGCCCTTGAAATCGGTTTCAATAACCAATGTCAGCACACGGCCAAGCGCAACTACGCCGCCCTGTTCACGAATCTGAACGATTCGTTTAGAGACCTTGCTGATGGTGGTGTTTTCAAGATCGATGATCACGGAATTCTCCATTCACGGCCATCGCGGGCCATCATTTCGTCGGCAGAGCTAGGGCCCCAAGTTCCAGGACGGTACTGTTCAGGCTTTCCCTTCTTCTCCCAGAAGTTCACGATTGGGTCAAGAATCTTCCAAGAGAGTTCAACCTCCTCGTGACGCGGGAATAGCGGTGGGTCACCAAGTAGCACGTCAAGAATTAGACGCTCGTATGCTTCTGGGCTTGCCTCAGTAAACGCATGCCCGTAACCAAAGTCCATGGTCACATCGCGAACCTGCATTCCAACACCAGGAACTTTTGAACCAAAGCGAATTGTGATGCCCTCGTCTGGCTGCACGCGAATTACAAGTGCATTCTGACCAAGTGCACTGGTCTGACTCTCGGCAAACAACTGCTGCGGTGCACGCTTGAACACCACTGCGATCTCCGTCACGCGTCGACCAAGGCGTTTTCCGGCGCGTAGGTAGAAAGGAACGCCAGCCCAGCGACGTGTGTTGATGTCTAGTCGCATAGCTGCGTAGGTTTCCGAAACTGACTTAGGATTCATTCCCTCTTCGTCAAGGAAGCCAGTTACCTGTTCGCCACCTTGCCAGCCACCTGCATATTGTCCGCGAGCGGTGTGCTTAGCCAAGTCCTTTGGAACGCGAACTGCAGAAAGAACTTTTTCCTTTTCGGCACGCAAGTCTGCCGCATCAAATGAAACTGGCTCTTCCATTGCTGTCAAAGCTAGCAACTGCAGCAAGTGATTCTGAATTACGTCACGAGCCGCGCCAATGCCGTCGTAGTAACCTGCACGGCCGCCAACGCCAATATCCTCTGCCATAGTGATCTGCACATGGTCGATGTAGTTAGAGTTCCAAAGCGGCTCAAACAACATGTTGGCAAATCGCAAGGCCAATATGTTCTGAACGGTTTCTTTGCCTAGATAGTGGTCAATTCGGAAAACGGAATCCGGCGGAAACACCGATTCAACAACATCGTTTAGTTCACGCGATGACTCTAGGTTGTGACCGAATGGCTTTTCGATGACTACTCGACGGAATTCATCTGGCTTAGCATCGGCTAGGCCAGAGCGCTTTAACTGCTGACAAACCTGAGCAAAAGCCTTTGGAGGAATTGAAAGATAGAAGGCGTGATTTCCATTGGTGCCAACCTTGGCATCAAGCTCATCGATAGTTGCTTTCAGGCGATCAAAAGCAGAATCATCATCGAACTCACCCGAAACAAAACGAATGTTCTCAGACAGCTGCTTCCAAACCGCTTCGTTCCAAGGAGTGCGCGCGTATTGCTTTACTGCCTCTTTCACAACTTTGCCGAAGTCTTGGTTTTTCCACTCGCGACGAGCAAAACCAACCAAAGAGAATCCGGCTGGTAGCAACCCTCGGTTAGCCAGGTCGTAAACCGCAGGCATCAACTTTTTGCGAGACAAGTCACCGGTGACACCAAAGATCACCAAACTGCTAGGGCCGGCAATGCGATTTAAGCGGCGGTCATCGGGGTCTCGCAGTGGATTGTTTTTCGCCGAAATTCTGCTCATAAAAATAGCGTCTTTCTAGATTGCGTTCTTGATTGCTGCGATGCCCGCCTTGGCCTCGGCAAGCGTGAGGGTAAGCACCGGCCGGCCAAGTGCTCCAAGCACCTTTGCATCGCCAGCTGCCTGCGATGCGATTAGCTCACCAAATGTAAAGTCGCGACCCGGAACTGCAATGTCTTGCTTAGCCTGCGAAACGATCTGCAAATAAACACCCTGACGAGGTCCGCCCTTGTGGTACTGACCAGTTGAGTGCAAGAAACGGGGAGCCCAACCAAAAGTAACCGGACGACGAGTCTTGTTAGCAAACAAATCGCGCAACTCAGCAGCTTCTGGAACAGACGTACGGTCTAGGTAAGCGTGAATCGATACATAGCCTTCGTCGTCATCAAGCTGTGCCAGCAGCGCCTTGATGGCATCGGCAACTGACGCTCCAGGAATTTGCAACTCGGTAGCACGAACCTCAACGTTTGAATCAGTAAACAGGGGAGCAATCACAGCGTCGCGCTGCTCAAGCATTCCACGTGCCGCGACCTTCGCTGATTCAACGTCCGGCTGGTCAAACGGATTGATGCCAATCAGACGACTGGCAACCACGGTTGCGTATTCCCAAAGCATGAACTGTGCACCTAGTGAACCAGATACCGATACCGCATCGCCGGAAACAGGCTTGGCGTCAGCCTGAATGTGAACAGCAAGCAAGTCAGCAAGACCTGAGTGAAGCTCTGCGCTTTTTGGAGCTAGCACAACAGGCAACACACCCTTTGACTGCTTACCGGTTGACTCGGCAATTAGCTGCTCGGCCCAATCGCCGAAACCTACTATCGGTGTGCCGTCGGCAACCACGCCAATCTTGTCGCGGTTACCCATTTCGCCCGGAGTGCGGGCAAGTGCGGCACCCAAAATCAAACCCGGGTTCTCTGCTGAATCGGAAGCCAAAATCTTTGAAGCTTCCTGTGCCTCTTTCAACAAACCAGCGATGTCGGCGCCAGCAAGTCCTGATGGAACAATTCCGAATGCGGTAAGCGCAGAGTAGCGTCCACCAACGGTTGGATCTGCGTTGAAAACTCGGTAGCCGTCTGCCTTGGCTGCTGCTTCCATTGGCGAACCAGGATCGGTAACAACAACGATGCGGTCGGTCTTGTCGATTCCGGCGTCGGTGAAGGCCTTTTCGAAGATGCGCTTCTGTGAATCGGTCTCAACGGTTGAACCGGACTTAGACGAAACGATGATTGCGGTCTTGTTTAGGTCGCCAGCAAGAGCTGCACCAACCTGGTCCGCGTTAGTTGAGTCAAGAACTACCAACTCAACACCTGCGGTACGAGTGATTACCTCGGGCGCCAAGGAAGAACCACCCATGCCACAAAGAACAAAACGAGTTACTCCCTTGTCGTTGAATTCTTTCTTCAGTGCGAGTATGGCTTCAACCAAGGGGGCGGAATCAAAAGCAGAGTTAACCCAACCCAAACGGATTGAGGATTCCGATTCAGCCTCTTTGCCCCATAGTGTGAAATCTTTTGCAGCGATTCGGCTGGCAACCTTATCGGCTACCAGTTCATCGATTGAGTTGGCAACCGCGGCTGCCGCAGTTCCCGCTACAACAACCTTTAGCGACATTAGTTAGCCGCCTTCAAAGCGGTGTCAACGGTGTCAACAAGTTCACCCCAAGATACGATGAACTTCTCAACGCCTTCGTCTTCAAGTAGCTGGGTTGCATCGTCAAGTGAAACACCGGCTGCAGCAACGGCGGCGAGTACTTCGCGCGCTGACTCGTAGTTGTTGGTGATTGATGCGACCGGCACAACACCGTGATCGTAAACAGCTTCCATAGTCTTTTCTGGCATGGTGTTTACCAACTGTGGAGCAACCAACTCGGTCACGTAAAGAGTGTCTGGAAGTGCAGGGTCTTTAACGCCGGTTGATGCCATTAGCGGACGCTGCACGTTTGCACCGATTGCCGCCAACTCTGACCAATCAGAGGTTGCGAATTGCTGCTCAAAAACTTCGTAGGCCAAGCGTGCATTAGCGAGTGCAGCCTGGCTCTTTAGCTCAGGTTTTCCTGCTGCTTCAAGACGCTTATCGATCTCAGTGTCAACGCGTGAAACAAAGAATGAAGCGACTGAGTGAATCTTTGAAATATCGTGCCCGTTAGCCTTAGCTTGCTTTACACCTGCAATGTAAGCGGCGATTACTTCACGGTATCGAGCAAGAGAGAAAATCAAGGTCACGTTAACGCTGATGCCCTCGGCAATAACTGCGGTAATTGCTGCAAGACCATGCTTGGTAGCAGGAATCTTGATCATTACGTTTTCGCGGTTTACTGCGGCAAACAATTCTTTTGCCTGCTTGATGGTTCCAGCAGTATCGTTTGCCAGACCAGGCTCAACCTCGATAGATACGCGACCATCAAAACCGTTTGATGAAGCGTAAACACCGGCAAAGATGTCACATGCATCAGCAACATCCTTGGTAGTAATTGCGAAAATTGCAGAGGTAGCATCGGAACCCGCAGCGGCAAGCTCAGCAACTTGTGACTGGTAGCCCTCACCCTTGGCTAGTGCACCAGCAAAAATAGTTGGGTTGGTAGTCACACCAGAAACCGAACGGTTCGTAATTAAGTCCTTCAAGCTGCCAGATGTGATGCGTGAGCGTGACAAGTCGTCGAGCCAAATGCTGACGCCGTTTGCTGCAAGTTGAGCTAGTGGGTTTGCTGACATAGATATTTCTCTTTTCTCTAGGCTCGACTGATTACAGTGCAGCGATAGTTGATTTTGCGGCTGAAACAACTGCTTCTGCAGTCATGCCAAATTCACGGTACAGAGTCTTTGCATCTGCAGAGGCCCCGAAGTGTTCGATTGAAACACTCTGACCGAATGGGCCAACGTACTTGTTCCAACCAAGTGAAAGACCGGCTTCAACAGAAACCTTTGCCTTAACCGCTGCAGGAAGAACCTGCTCACGGTAGGCAGCAGGTTGCTCATCGAACCACTCAAGACATGGAGCAGAAACAACACGAGTTGCGACTCCGGCAGCCTCAAGTTGCTGGCGCGCAGCAACCGCAATTTCAACTTCAGAACCGGTAGCAATCAGAATCACATCTGGCTTTCCGTTTGCTGCTTCAAGCAATGTGTAGGCACCCTTTGCGGTGTTCTCGGCACCGGCGTAAACCGAGCCAGTTTCGTCTGCTTCGCCGCGCGCGAAAACCGGAAGGTTCTGACGGCTCAGTGCCAAACCTGCTGGGCCCTGGCGACGCTCTAGAACGGTCTTCCAGGCGTAAGCGGTCTCGTTGCCATCTGCAGGACGAACAATGTCTAAGTTAGGAATCGCGCGCAAAGTAGCAAGCTGTTCGATTGGCTGGTGAGTTGGACCATCTTCACCAAGCGCAACTGAGTCGTGAGTCCAAACAAAGATTGACGGAACACCCATCAGCGCAGCAAGACGAACCGCTGGTCGCATGTAGTCGCTGAAGATCAAGAAGGTTCCACCGAACGCACGAGTGTTTCCGTGTAGAACGATTCCATTCAGGATTGAACCCATAGCGTGTTCACGAATACCAAAGTGAAGAACGCGACCAAACTTGTCGCCGCTCCACTCGTGGGTTGACCACTCAGCTGGAACGAATGACTTTGCACCAGAAATTGTGGTCATGTTTGAGTCTGCAAGGTCGGCTGATCCACCCCAAAGTTCTGGCATTACTTCTGCAATCGCGTTAATCACCTTTCCAGATGCAACGCGAGTAGAAATTGAACTTCCGCTTTCAAACTTTGGAAGCGCAGCTTCTAGACCCGATGGAGCAGCGCCCGAAACAACTCTGTCAAGCAACTGCTTCTTTTCCGGATTCTCTGAAGCCCACGCATCGAATGAAGCTTCCCAAGCAGCTCGAGCCTTATCGGCGTGTGCTTGGTAACTACGGGTGTGAGCAATTACTTCAGGAGCAACTTCAAAGGTCTTCACTGGATCAAAGCCAAGAGCACTCTTCAATCCGGCAAGCTCCTCGGCACCAAGTGCGGAGCCGTGAATCTTTCCAGTGTTCTGCTTCTTTGGCGAAGGCCAGCCGATGATGGTGCGCAAAGTAATTAGCGATGGCTTATCGGTCACCGACTTTGCCTTTTCAATAGCTGCGTAAAGTTCGGCAATGTCTTCTACGTAGTTTCCAGTTTTCTTCCAGTCAACTACCTGAGTGTGCCAACCGTATGACTCGTAGCGCTTTGAAAGATCTTCGGTGAAGGCAATGTTGGTGTCGTCTTCGATTGAAATCTGGTTTGAGTCGTAGATCACGACTAGGTTGCCAAGCTTCTGGTGTCCGGCGAGCGATGCAGCCTCTGCGGTTACACCCTCTTGCATGTCACCATCACCTGCGATCACGTAAACGAAGTGATCAAATGGAGACTGACCCTCTGGAGAATTTGGATCAAATAGACCGCGCTCAAAACGTGCCGCGTAAGCGAAACCGGTTGCCGAAGCAAGGCCTTGACCAAGAGGACCAGTAGTGATTTCAACGCCCTTGGTGTGACCGTACTCTGGGTGACCAGGAGTCGCTGAGCCCCAAGTGCGCAATGCCTTTAGGTCATCAAGCTCCAGGCCGTAGCCGTGTAAGTACAACTGGTTATAAATAGTTAGTGAGCTGTGGCCTACAGAAAGTATGAAGCGGTCGCGGCCTAGCCAACGGTCGTCCTTTGGATCGTGACGCATCACCTTGTTGAACAATAGGTAGGCAACCGGAGCAAGGCTGATTGCAGTACCTGGGTGGCCATTGCCAACCTTTTCAACGGCGTCTGCAGCCAAGATACGAGCGGTATTTACGGCCTTTGTGTCCAAATCGGACCACTGAAATTCTGACAAGGGATTCTCCTCTGTAATTTTGAGCGTTATGACAAGAGTTATGTTTTGTTATGGCTTCGTTGCCGCTATAACGGTGAATTGAAAGGCTAGAACATCCCTGCTGGCCAGATTCCGTATGGGTACGAGTCTACACGCCAAGGGTTTTGCCCAAGGTAGCGAATCGAAGGTTCGCGAGCATTTAGACTTGTTCGAGATGGCAAATCAGACCAAAACCCCAAAAACCCAAGGCTCAACTGTGGCCAAGGCGGGTTTTGGCGTAAAAGCTAGGGGATACCTCGCTTTAACCAAGCCTCGAGTCATCGAATTACTGCTAATTACCACCCTGCCGACCATGATTTTGGCCCAAAATGGCCTTCCTGACTTTTGGCTCGTGCTGGCAACCCTTATCGGTGGTGCTTTTAGCGCCGGATCGGCCAATGCTTTCAATTGCGTCTACGACACCGATATCGACAAGCTAATGGGCCGCACCAAGAACCGTCCGCTGGTGACCGGGGTGCTAACCGGGCGTGAGGCCGTGGTTTTCTCGACTTTGCTGGGGCTACTCTCAGTGGTTTGGCTTGGCCTGCTGGTTAACTGGCTGGCCTCGCTGATTTCCTTGGCTGCACTGCTGTTTTACGTACTTATTTACACGATGGTGCTTAAGCGTCGCACTCCACAGAACATTGTTTGGGGTGGAGCCGCAGGGGCTGCGCCGGTTTTGATTGGTTGGGCTGCGGTTACCGGTGAAGTCTCTGCAGCAGCCTGGATGCTCTTCGTTGTGATTTTTCTGTGGACTCCGCCTCACTATTGGCCTTTGGCAGTCAAATACCGTGCTGACTACGAGGTAGCAAAGGTTCCGATGCTTCCAGTGGTTCGACCAACCAGAACCGTGGTTCAGCAAATTTTGATTTACGCGTGGGCAGTTGCAGCGGCAACCTTGTTGGTGATTCCGATTGCCAACATGGGCTTGATTTACACCGTCACTGCAATTGCAACCAGTGCGTGGTTCTTAATTTCGGCGCATCGCCTTTACTGTGAGGGACAATCCGGCGAACTGACCAAGCCAATGAATTTGTTCCACTTGTCGAACCTGTATCTGACCGCATTGTTCGTGGCGATTGCAATCGATGTGATTTA
>CAZWHL010000005.1:3360-15856 GCA_964633625.1 uncultured Rhodoluna sp. | reverse complement strand
TCTTTACCTTCAATGTGCGCGAGCTCGGGAATATATTTGCGCACGTAGTTACCCTCGGGATCAAACTTGTAGCCCTGCATGATCGGATTAAAAATTCGATAGTAAGGGCTGGCGTCGGTTCCGCAGCCGGCAGTCCACTGCCAGCCATGTGCGTTAGATGCAGGATCAAAATCGGTTAAGTTTTCTTCAAACCACTGCGCACCAATTTGCCACTCAAGGTGGAGGTCTTTTACCAAGAAAGATGCAACGATCATGCGCACGCGATTGTGCATCCAACCGGTTGTAAGAAGTTGACGCATTCCGGCATCCACCATAGGAAAGCCGGTATTCCCGTTCTTCCAAGCTTCAAACTTTTTCTCTGCGGCCATGCCAGAGTCATATCGCATGGACTTAAATCGCGGTTCGTAATATTCATTAGTGGTGTGCGGGTTGTGCCACAACACGTCTGCATAAAATTCGCGCCAGGCAATTTCTTTGCGATAAACGTTGTGTCCATCACTATCGGCAAGTTCAGCTAGAAGTGTGCGTGGGTGGATCTCGCCAAAGGCAAGTGCGTGACTAAGGTGTGATGTCCCGCTCAGATCGGCGCGATTGCGAAGTTCGTCGTAATTGAAAAGTGCACGTTTTTTAAATCGCTCCCAGGTGCGTAGAGCGTATGCCTCTCCAGCCCTAATCGGGAATGGCGCTTCCTTGGTGGGAGCAGGTTTTCCCTGACACTGAATTGGCTCAAACCACTCAAAACCCTTATGTAGCTTGACCGGCGCAGGCCAACCGGCTTTGAACCAATTATTAAAGAACGGCGTGTAAACGCGATAAGGGGTGCCATCTGGCTTGCAGACGGTACCCGGCGCAACCGCGTAGTAGCTGTCGTCAAGTTGCAAAAATACGTCGTGCTTTTTAAGTGCCAGGCCAACCGCGTTCTGCTCAGCAATTCCATCCGGGTCAAACGCACGCGTTGCGTGAACGTATTTTGCACCTGCAGCTAAGGCAGTCTGCACTACAGAGTTTGAAACCTCACCGTGTTTAATTACTAATTTGCGATCCATTGATGAACCTAGCGAATCCAGCGATGCATGAAGCGACCACTGACGAGCACCACTAAGCGCTGCAAACTTTTTGAGATCAACCGCGTAGAGACCACAGACCCGCTTATCGCCATCGGCGATCGCTCCAGCGATAGCAGCATTGAGCGCAACATTGTCTTGTAGCCGTAGATCGCGTCTAAACCAGAAGACTCTAGCCATTTAAGTTTCCTGGAGTTTTGCCCCGAATTGCTAGCCACTGCAATGTAAGCAGTGCACACAAAACCGATGCACCAAGCATGTGCAGCGCAACCAGTCCGGCAGGTACACCAAGTCGTGCCTGAGCGATTCCGATTAGTGCCTGCGCAATCGTAGTGACCAACAGCCACGCAGAAATCTTCAGCTGATAGCTGCGTTCCAAACCAACCTTGTCGCGCTTAGAAAGCAATCCCAATTGAATAGCTGCTAGCAACAGCAAGATATAGGCAGGGTAGCTGTGCAGGTGTTGCCAAAGTTCAAGATCAAGACCGTTACGCACACTTTGTGCATCACCTGAGTGAGGGCCTGCGCCGGTAACCAGTACACCAATCACGACGGCAATCGCGCCGACGATTGATATCGGTGTTGCAGTTTTATAGATTCCCTGCGAAACCACAATGTGTCTTGGTGGCAGCGCGCGAAAGACCAAAAGGGCAGCGGTGACAATCATTAAGCCACTCAATACGAAGTGTGCCCCAACCAGCCACGGGTTTAACTTGGTAAGCACGGTGAATCCACCAAGAATTGCCTGAGCAGGAATTCCAAGACCCAATATCAGCGCTGGTGCAAAAAGCCCGGTGCGCAATCTCTTGCCGAGAGCCAGAACTGCTATAAACGTGAGTAGCGCAATCACTGCTAGCACAAAGGTGAGCAGGCGGTTGGCGAACTCGATTAATCCGTGGATTCCCATTTCCGGCACGGTGACAAGCGAATCTGTGGTGCATTTAGGCCAAGTTGGGCAGCCCAACCCAGAGCCAGTTAGCCGAACCACGCCACCGGTCACCACAATCAAAATCTGGCTAACCAGCGAAGCCCACGCATAAAGCGGAATACGCGCGCTAGAGAAAATTGGCCAATTGCGGACCTTGTTGATCAAGTGGGCGACCTTTCTGGGCACGAGGGCTGACAAATCAGACCTCGCAGAAGTAAACTTTAGGAAGGCTCGAGTTATTTCGACTCAATCTGCATCCTCAAGGCAATCTTTACACAGGCTTAAAGGCCCGCGGTCAGGCTTGCGGGAATGCGAAGCGCACGTGGGTAGTTGAAATAAGAGACCTAGGCAGACCCAGATAACCACTGGACTCTGAAACCGAATACAGGAGGCCGGCTTTGTCCGACATCATCATTGAGCGTCCCGAACTAGACAGTTTGGGAGTCTACGAATTTGGTTGGCACGATAAAGATGCCGCTGGCGAAGCCGCCAAGCGAGGAATCAACGAAGCCGTTGTAAAGAACATCTCAGAGCTAAAGAGCGAACCAGATTGGATGCTGGAACGACGCCTGAAGGGCTTCGAATACTTTGGCAAGAAGCCCATGCCAAGCTGGGGATCAGACCTTTCGGGCATCGACTTCGACAACATCAAATATTTTGTTCGTTCAACTGAGCGCCAGGCAACCAGCTGGGAAGACCTGCCAGACGAAATTAAGAACACCTACGAGAAACTTGGCATCCCAGAGGCAGAGCGCAACCGACTAGTTGCTGGTGTTGCCGCTCAATACGAATCTGAGGTTGTTTACCACCAGATAAACGAAGAGCTCGAACGTCAAGGAGTTATTTTTCTTGACACCGATACAGCTTTGAAGGAACACCCGGAAATCTTCCAGGAGTATTTTGGCACCGTTATCCCTGCCGGTGACAACAAATTTGCGGCACTAAACACTGCTGTGTGGTCTGGCGGATCATTTGTTTACGTTCCAAAGGGAGTGCACGTAGAGATTCCTCTTCAGGCTTACTTCCGTATCAACACCGAGAACATGGGGCAGTTCGAGCGCACCTTGATCATTGCCGATGAGGGTTCTTACGTTCACTACATCGAGGGATGTACTGCTCCAATTTACAACTCTGACTCACTTCACTCTGCCGTTGTGGAAATCATCATTAAGAAGAACGCTCGCGTTCGCTACACAACTATTCAGAACTGGTCGAACAATGTTTACAACTTAGTCACCAAGCGTGCAATTGCACACGAAGGTGCAACCATGGAGTGGATCGACGGAAACATTGGCTCAAAGGTGACCATGAAGTACCCAGCGGTAATTCTTGCTGGTGAGCACGCTCGCGGCGAGACACTTTCGGTGGCATTCGCGGGCGAGGGTCAGCACCAAGATGCCGGGGCCAAGATGATTCACCTTGCTCCCAACACTAGCTCATCGATTATTTCCAAGTCGATTGCGCGTGGTGGAGGTCGCACCTCTTATCGTGGTGAAATCAAGGTGATGCCAGGTGCACATCACTCGGCGAATACCGTACGCTGTGACGCGTTATTGGTTGACACGATTTCTAGATCAGACACCTACCCAGCCGTTGACGTTCGCGAAGACGATGTGTCAATGGGTCATGAAGCAACCGTTTCACGCGTTAGCGAAGAGCAGCTCTTCTACCTTCAGTCACGTGGCTTGCCAGAAGACGAAGCGATGGCAATGATCGTTCGTGGATTTATTGAACCAATCGCCAAAGAACTACCAATGGAATACGCACTCGAGTTGAACAAACTAATTGAGATGCAGATGGAAGGGGCTGTTGGTTAATGAGCTCAGCTACAAAGACAGCCCAACATGGCCTGTCGGAGCACAGCCACGGCGCAAGAGTTCCGATTCAGACACGCTACGAGAGGCTTCGTTCTACTAACGTCGCAGATTTTCCTCCGGTCTCGCCTCGTGAAGAACAGTGGCGTTACCTAAGCGCAGATCGCCTTGCTGGGCTTGATGCCGACTCGCTTGCCGAGTTCATCGGTGACCTCGCCGTAACCCACACCGATGGTGTGACCACCGCGTGGGTAGGCGAAGAGAACGCAGCCTTTGGTG
Organism: uncultured Rhodoluna sp.; assembly: GCA_964633625.1. GTDB lineage: Bacteria > Actinomycetota > Actinomycetes > Actinomycetales > Microbacteriaceae > Rhodoluna. The sequence continues at coordinate 11,771 of CAZWHL010000005.1, read as the reverse complement.
GTGCCGGAATTCCCGAGGAACGTCCTAGTGCTGCCGCTTGGGGTTCTGCAAAACAGGCATACCTAGTTACTCTGCCGGGAAATCAAAAGTCAGAAGTACAAATTGCACTTTCTTCAGAGAGCGCTGATCCAAGTGCGATTCACATCATCATCGAGGCAAAGCCTTTCGCTGAGGCAATCGTCATCCTTGATCACAAGGGTCACGCCGTGCTTGGTGAAAACGTTGAGATCATCGTTGGTGACGAAGCCCAACTAACTGTGATTTCTATTCAAGACTGGGACGACAAGAGCGTTCACGCATCAACACAGATGGCACGTCTTGGCAGAAATTCTCGACTAAAGCACCTGGTAGTTAGCCTGGGCGGAAAAGTTGTTCGCGTCGCAAGTTCAACCGAATTCACTCAGCCTGGTGGCGACACAGAGATGCTTGGCATGTACTTCGCCGATGCGGGTCAGTACCTTGAACACCGCCTATACGTTGATCACGCAGTTCCTAACTGCAAGTCACGTGTCACTTACAAGGGTGCGCTGCAGGGTGAGAAGGCGCACACCGTTTGGGTTGGTGACGTACTCATTCGCATGGCCGCCGAGGGTACCGATACCTACGAATTAAACCGCAACCTTTTGCTGACCGATGGCGCACGTGCCGACTCAGTTCCAAACTTGGAAATCGAAACCGGCAAGATCGAAGGCGCCGGTCACGCTTCGGCATCAGGTCGTTTTGACGACGAACAACTTTTCTACCTACAGGCTCGCGGCATCACTGAGATTGAAGCTCGTCGTCTAGTGGTTCGTGGATTCTTAAATGAAATCATTCAACAGATTGACAACGAGGCAATCAGAGAGCGAATGTCAAATTCAATTGAGGCAGAGCTAGCAAGGAGCGGTTCATAATGGCAGTTCGCATTTGCGCTGTAGAAGACATTAAGCCGGGCAAGGCAATCCGCGTGAAGGTTGGCGAGCTGGCAATCGCGATTGTTCGCACCAAGAATGGCGACGTAAAAGCTATCGACGACAAATGTTCACACGGAGAGATCTCGCTTAGCGAGGGCTTTGTTGATAACGAGACCATCGAATGCTGGGCACACGGTGCAAAGTTTTCATTGGCAACTGGGGAAGCACTAACCCTGCCAGCCTTTGAGCCGGTTGCTGTTTACGAAGTACTCATCGACAACGGTGATATCTTCCTAGAAATCGATGCCGAGTAATCCACCCAAATTTTGTATATAAGACTTTAGAGAAAAGAAAATCATGGCAAAGCTAGAAATCAAGAACCTACATGTGACTGTGGACACAGAACAGGGGACCAAAGAGATTCTTAGGGGTGTAGACCTAGTGATCAACAGTGGCGAGAGCCACGCGATCATGGGCCCGAACGGTTCAGGTAAGTCAACTCTTGCCTACACAATCGCCGGTCACCCAAAATACACAGTAACCAAGGGCGAAATCCTGCTTGATGGTGAAGACGTGCTTGAGATGAGCGTAGACGAGCGAGCACGCGCAGGACTATTCCTGGCGATGCAGTACCCGGTTGAGATTCCAGGCGTATCGGTTTCTAACTTCTTGCGCACAGCAAAGACCGCAATTGATGGTGAAGCACCGGCGCTACGTAACTGGATCAAGGACGTAAAGGGTGCGATGGATAACCTGAAGATGGATTCATCGTTCACCGAGCGCAACGTGAACGAGGGTTTCTCTGGTGGCGAGAAGAAGCGTCACGAAATTCTGCAGCTTGAGCTTTTGAAACCAAAGATTGCCGTGCTTGATGAGACTGATTCAGGTCTAGACGTTGACGCGTTGAAGATTGTTTCTGAAGGCGTCAACCGTGCCAAGCAAGATAACGATTTTGGTTTGTTGCTAATTACTCACTACACCCGAATCTTGAAGTACATCAAGCCTGACTTCGTGCACGTATTTGTTGCCGGAAAGGTTGCCGAGCAGGGTGGCCCAGAACTTGCCGACCGTCTTGAGGCTGAAGGCTACGATCGATACGTACAGGCATAGTCTTGACCGCAACCGAACTTGACCCAACCCTTTATGACCAAGTCATCGAGGCTCTGAAGGATGTAATCGATCCTGAAATCGGCGTGAACATCGTTGACCTTGGTCTGATCTATGGATTGCAGAAGTCTGAGGACGGCAACCTATTGATAAACATGACACTTACATCTGCAGGTTGCCCGCTTACCGACGTTCTTGAGGAGCAGACTGCAGAGGCTTTAGATGGCGTGGTTGAAGCGTTTCGAATCAACTGGGTTTGGATGCCGCCTTGGGGGCCTGAAAAAATTACCGAAGACGGTCGCGAACAAATGCGGGCTATCGGTTTCTCAATCTAATAAAAAATCCCCGACCAATCGGCCGGGGATTTTTAGTTGAAAACTATTTAGCCCTTGATCTTCTTCACGCCAGCCCAGGCAAGCGGAAGAAGAGCAGCAGCAGCAATTGCCTTTACTGCATCCCAGGCCAGGAATGGGGTCATGAATCCGGCAGCCATTACTAGGTTGCCACCGGTTGCTACAGATGCAAGCACAGGAATACCGAATGCGTAAATAACCAGTGAACCAACTGCATAGCTAACAAACATTTTTACAACGTGTGAGCTCCAGTTGCGCTCGGCTAACTTGCCAACTACGTACGCCGCAGCAATGAAGCCAATTACAAAACCAAAGGTTGCACCTAGTACAGCCTGCATACCAACTGCGTGTGAGCCATCCTTTAGCGGTGCAAACACAGGAAGACCAACTACACCCAACACTGCGTAAAGAGCCATTGAAAGCGCACCGCGAACTGAGCCGAGAGAGGCACCTACAAGAAGAACGACCAAAGTCTGGAAAGTAAATGGAACTGGTGAAGCAGGGATCGAAATCTGAGCTGCAACAGCAGTTAGAGCCGCACCAGCAGCCACAAGAGCTACATCGGCAGCCTTGCTGCGAGGTACCACGCGGTCAACGATGGTGTTTCTAGAAATAGTTAGAACAGACATGTAACTCCTTGTGTTGAGGGGAACAACCTTTTGGGCCTTAGTCGATTGTAGACTGAGTCTTTTGTTGGTCGCCCATAATTTGCGACAGATTTCAACACCGATATTTGGAGATTCCCATGATTAGCGTGCGCGACCTAGAGATCCGCATTGGTGCTCGCACGCTTATGTCTGGCGTGAATTTTCGCGTAGATAAAGGCGACAAGGTTGGCTTAGTTGGCCGAAACGGTGCAGGTAAGACCACCCTCACCAAGATTCTCGCCGGTGATGGGCAACCCGACCAGGGTGCGGTTGAACGCGGTGGCGAGATTGGATACCTACCGCAAGACCCTCGCACCGGTGACCCTGAGGAACTGGCACGCACCAGAATTCTGAATGCCCGTGGACTGGGTGATTTGATGGCTCAAATGTCCAAAGCAACCGAGGACATGGGAAGTATCGACGAAAAAATTTATGATGCCGCAATGATTCGCTATGCCAAGCTTGAAGAACGTTTTCAATCTGGTGGTGGCTACGCGGCTGAAGCCGAGGCTGCAGCGATTGCTAGCAACCTGGGACTCAAGGATCACATTCTTGATCAACCGCTAAAAACACTCTCCGGTGGTCAGCGTCGCCGCATTGAACTGGCCCGAATTCTTTTCAGCTCGGCCGAAACCATGATTCTGGATGAGCCAACCAACCACTTGGATGCCGATTCGGTGATGTGGTTGCGCGATTTCCTAAAGTCTTATCAGGGTGGCTTAATCGTGATCAGCCACGATGTTGACTTAGTTGAAGAAACCGTAAATCGTGTGTTTTATCTCGACGCCAACCGATGCGTGATCGACATCTACAACATGGGCTGGAACGCCTACAAGAAGGCCCGCGAAACAGATGAAGAGCGCCGCAAGCGAGAGCGTGCAATTGCCGAGAAGAAAGCGAGCACACTTCAACTTCAAGCTGCAAAGTTTGGCGCTAAGGCAAGCAAAGCCGTTGCTGCTAAGCAAATGGTTCGTCGAGCTGAATCGCTATTGAGTTCACTTGATGATGTTCGCGAGGTTGAGCGGGTTGCCAAGATTAAGTTTCCGGACCCGGCACCATGTGGTCGCACGCCACTTATGGGTGAGAACTTAAGCAAAAGCTACGGCTCGTTAGAAATTTTTACCGCTGTCGACCTTGCAATCGATAAGGGTTCCAAAGTGGTCATCATCGGTTTGAATGGCGCCGGCAAAACAACTCTTCTTCGCATGCTTGCCGGTATTGATAAACCGGATACCGGAAAAATAATCGAGGGTCACGGATTAAAGGTTGGCTACTTCGCCCAGGAGCACGAAACTCTTGATGTTGCCAAATCAGTTCTTGAGAACATGCAACGTTCCGCACCGCAACTTACAGATACCGATGCCCGCAAAGTTTTAGGTTCGTTCCTTTTTAGTGGCGATGACGTAAACAAGCCTGCAGGAGTTTTGTCTGGTGGCGAGAAGACTCGTCTTGCACTTGCATCACTAGTAGTTTCTTCGGCAAATGTGCTGCTACTTGATGAACCAACCAATAACTTGGACCCAGCAAGCCGTGAGGAAATCTTGCGCGCACTAAGTACATTCACTGGGGCAGTGGTTTTGGTTTCTCACGACGTTGGTGCTGTGTTGGCGCTGAATCCTGAGCGAGTTCTGATCTTGCCTGATGGTGATGAAGATCACTGGAATGATGGTTATGCCGAATTAATCGAACTTAGCTAGATTTGCTAAGGAACTGCGTCTTCTGCTGCTTTGTCGGCGTCGCCAACTTTCTTACGAACCTTTGGTTGGTAACTTGGATCAATTTTCATACGTCGAGCTTGAGCCTCCTGCTTAATTGCCCAAACCAGTGCAGCAACGGCCATCAGGGCAAAAAGAATCCACTGCAGTGCGTAACTCAGGTGATTGCCCTCGTCCAGTTCAGGTCTTGGCAAAACCTTTGGAAACTGATCCGAAGAATATGGAGAAGCCAAACGCACGTAGAAACTTTTATACACCTTGCCGGTGAGGCCCTCTTTTTCAATCAAAGCCTGCACGTTGATGGTGCCAAGTTGTTTTGCCGGTGCATCGCGATTAAGGGTTGGTTCGCTTGCACGCACACGGCCAACGACTTGCTGCTCAACAGCAGGTGGCAGCGGAATCACCTTTGGAGCATGATTGTCATCTCCGGTTGGCAACCAACCAGTTTCAATTGCAACTACCTCACCCGAATCCAGTTGGAATGGAATCAGCTGAAGAAAACCAGGAGAGCCGTTGTAAGGACGATTGCGCACCAAGACCGCATGATCGACTAGAAATTTCCCTGAGAGTGATACCGGTCGCCATTCGTTCTTAACATCGAATTCGCCGGTACCTGCGACTTCATTAAGTGCGACCGGTGCCTGATCAAAATTTGTGGCCACGGACTGAATTTTGGCTACGGCCTCAGCGCGGCGATCAAATTGCCAATTTGATAGGAAAGCGCACGCAATTGAAAAAATCAAGACCAGAGCAGCCCAGACCAGCCAGCGCTTCCAGTTTTCAAGTAAATACATCAGATCTTTTCTGAACCAATGAAAAAGGTTCGGTCCTGCAAGTATTCAATCAGATAGGGCAAATGCTCGTCACAAGCTAACCAAGTTTTTACTCGGTCCGGCGTGTGCAATTTTGGGTTTCGCCAAAGCACCTTGTGAACTGCGGCTACGGAACATCCAGCTCGCGAGCACTTAATCGGTGTGATTGGTTCCGTCATTTGGCTTTGCGGTGTTGGTAAAAGTGCTGGCATCAATCACCAGCGTAGGGGCAACTGCCTTTGGAGCGGCCGATTTATGGTCGCCGGTACCAACACCGTTGGCAATGACCACAGCGAAATAAGGCAAGAGGATTGCACCGGCAAAGCAAACCCACATCAGCCAACCCTGCAAAACCATCGCCAGGACAATACAAACCACGCGAATTGACATGGCAATTGTGTACTTGATCATTCGTGATTTGCGCTCATCCTCAGGGGACTGGGCAATAGAGGTGAGACTTTGCGGCGTGGCCACGATGTGTTCTCCCGTCCAATGGCGATAGTCAAAGACTAGACTTCATTTGTTCCAAGCCAAAACGCCCCAGTTCTATTCCAGGAAAGTCCCAGAAAGAGATCTTGCTATGAGCACAGCTAGAACCGTTCTTATTACCGGTGGAAATCGTGGCATCGGACGCTCTATCGCCGAAGAATTCATGGCTCAGGGTCACCGTGTTGCAGTGACCGTTCGTACCGGATCTGGACCAGATGGCTCACTAAGCGTTGTTGCAGACGTGACAGATCCAGCATCGCTCGACAAGGCATTCGCCGAAGTTGAAGAAAAGCTTGGCCCAATTGAGGTTTTGGTGGCAAACGCAGGCATCACTCGCGACACTTTGTTGATGCGAATGACCGATGAAGAATTCGAAGAAGTAATCAACACCAACTTGAACGGTGTTTTCCGCGTTCTTCGCCGTGCAACCAAGGGAATGATTAAGGCTCGCTTTGGTCGCGTAATTTTGATTGGTTCTGTTGTGGGTCTGCTTGGTTCTGCTGGTCAGGTTAATTACTCGGCAGCAAAGTCCGCGTTGGTTGGCATGGCGCGATCAGTGACCCGTGAGCTTGGTGCTCGTGGCATTACAGCAAACGTTGTGGCACCTGGTTTTATTGACACCGATATGACCGCCGAGCTTCCTGAAGCACAGCAAGAGGATTACAAGAAGCGCATTCCTGCTGGCCGCTTCGCTGCACCACAAGAGGTTGCCAAGGTCGTTGCCTGGCTAGCCAGTGACGACGCCGCTTACATCTCTGGAGCTGTCATCCCGGTTGATGGCGGCCTTGGTATGGGTCACTAGTAGCACCCACACAAAATTTTTCTCAGAAACTCTCGATCAAAGCAATGGAGTAAAGATGTCTAACCCACTTAGCAAGGATTCACTAAACGGCAAGGTTGCGCTGGTAACTGGTTCATCGCGTGGAATCGGTGCCGACACCCTTGGTTATTTTGCCGAGGCTGGCGCATCAGTTGTGGTGAACTTCCGAAATAAAGAAGCTCGTGCGCTAAAGATCGTTGATGGCGTTAAGGCAAACGGTGGGCAAGCGATTGCTGTGGGTGCAGACCTAACCGATCCAGATTCCGTCAAGTCAATGTTCGAGGCTGCAAAAGCAGAGTTCGGGCAGCTAGACATCTTGGTAATGAACGCTTCAGGCGGAATGGAAGCCGGTCTTGGCGAGGACTACGCAATGCGCCTAAACCGTGACTCACAGGTAAACCTACTTAAGACCGCGTTACCGTTTCTGAAGGATGGCGCGCGCGTTGTGTTCGTGACCAGCCACCAAGCGCACTTCATTCGAAACACTCCAACTATGCCGGAATATCTTCCAGTTGCGCTTTCAAAGCGTGCCGGTGAAGATGCACTTCGTGACATGATTCCTACTCTTGCCGAACGCAACATTGGTTTTGTTGTTGTGTCTGGAGACATGATCGAGGGAACGATCACCGCAACACTGCTTGAGCGCGCGAACCCAGGTGCAATTGAGGCTCGTCGCGAGGGCGCTGGCAAGCTTTACAACGTTCAGGAATTTGCTGCCGAAGTAGCACTTGCTGCAGTTGAGCCAGTACCAGCGGACAACACGCGCTTGGTTGGCGACACTTCAGATTTCAATTAGTTCGCAAGCAAACTCATTCTGACTTTAGATAGTCAGTAGCTCTAGTAATTTGCGAAGGTCTTTTCCTTCGATAACAACATCTGCTTTTTCGCGCACGATTGGCTTGGCGTTGAATGCAACTCCAAGATCCGCGTTAGCCATCATCTCTAAGTCGTTAGCTCCATCGCCAACAGCAACGGTATTGGTTAGGCCGGAGGCTGCAGACCATTCTTTTAGTGCATCGGCCTTGGCAGTTCGATCGATGATCTTGCCAATAACTCTTCCGGTTAGCATGCCATCAATAACTTCAAGTTCATTAGCGCGCGCGAAATCAAGATTGAGTTCGGCAGCCAGGGGAGTTAGCAGCTGAATAAAGCCACCCGATACGGCACCTACTTTTCCGCCGGCAGCCTGAATCGCCGCAATGGTTTCTCTGGCACCGGTGGTAATTCGAATCCGGCTTTGCACATCTTCAAAAACTGATTCCGGAAGACCGGCCAGTGCCGCTACACGCTCAATCAGGCTTTGCGCAAAATCAAGTTCACCTGCCATTGCGCGTTCAGTTACTGCAGCTACCTCATCGCGTTTTCCGGCAACTTCAGCCAATAATTCAATTACTTCGTCTTCGATGAGAGTTGAATCCACATCAAAAACCACTAAATATTCGGTCACGGAGTAACCAGAACGCCCTTTCCAACTACCGTGATTCCCGATTCGCTGACAAAGAATCCGCGATCGAGATCGCGCTGCTTGTCGACACCAATCGATGCGCCATCGGCAACGACAACGCTCTTGTCGAG
>CAZWHL010000005.1:0-3260 GCA_964633625.1 uncultured Rhodoluna sp. | reverse complement strand
GACTCCATGGTTCCCACATCTCGCCAGTATGAGTGGTCGCGTTCGGTTGAACCAGGAATCTCGTTGAAGGTGAAGTCATAAACGCCGGCATCGTCACGACCTACAAAATAGGGAACAATGTCGCCACCCATATCATGTGATGAATCTTCAAGGGTACCGTCGTGTTCGATTGCATCGATGAGTGCCTGAGCACTGAATACATAGTTGCCCATTGATGCCAGCACTTCGCCTGGACTATCCGCCAAAGGCTTTGGATCGCTTGGCTTTTCGCGGAACGCAGCAATCTTTGTGGCGTCGGCGTCATCGACTTCAATAACACCAAATTGGTTAGCTAAATGAAGCGGTTGGCGAATAGCAGCAACAGTGACTCCGCGACCCGAGGCAATGTGCGCCTTGATCATTTGCTCAAAGTCCATACGGTAAACGTGATCAGCACCAACTACAACAACAATGTCTGGACGCTCGTCACTCAGCAGGTTCATGCTTTGCAAAATTGCGTCGGCGCTTCCAGAGAACCAACGCTTACCCAGGCGCTGCTGAGCAGGAACAGATGCAACGTATGAACCTAGAAGTGGTGACATGCGCCAGGTCTGCGAAATATGACGGTCAAGACTGTGTGACTTGTATTGAGTAAGCACAACAATTCTGCGTAGACCGGAATTGATCAAATTTGAAAGAGCGAAGTCAATCAGTCGGTAGCTGCCACCAAAGGGAACTGCTGGTTTTGCGCGATCCGCCGTGAGTGGCATTAGTCGCTTTCCTTCACCACCGGCTAGGACCATACCGAAAACTCTTGGAGTGCTCATATCCAGAATGTTATTCCCAAAATGTTCCAGGCAGATAACATTGCGTCATGAGGATCGATCTGGTTACCAAGGAATATCCGCCATTTATATATGGCGGAGCGGGCGTACATGTCGCTGAATTAGTGAAAGTTCTTCGCCAGCACATTGACGTTAAGGTCCGCTGCTTTGGCGACGACCGTAATGAAACCGATACATTTGCATACCGACACAACGCCGAATTTGAGAACGCAAATGGGGCCTTACAAACCATGTCGACCGATTTAAATATGGTTTCCGACATCGCTGGGGCAGACCTGGTTCACTCACATACCTGGTACGCGAACTTTGCAGGACAGGTCGCCTCAAGCCTGCACGGCATTCCACACCTAATCACCGCACACAGCCTTGAGCCACTTCGTCCTTGGAAGGAACTGCAGCTGGGCGGCGGGTATCGGTTGTCATCTTCAATCGAACGAACTGCTTATGAACAAGCAGCCGGAATCATCGCAGTGTCAGACGGTATGCGTAAAGACATTCTGCGTGCGTATCCGCAGATTGATCCAGCAAAGGTTTCTGTGGTACACAACGGCATTGACCTGCAGGCGTTTCAGGCTGCAAATAACCCAGACCTGGTGCGCGCAAATGGCGTTGACCCCGATAAGCGTTCAGTAGTTTTTGTTGGTCGCATCACAATGCAAAAGGGTTTACCTTATCTTTTGAAAGCCGCAAAAGAACTGCCGAGTGACGTTCAGCTTGTGCTTTGCGCCGGCGCTCCTGATACGCCGCAAATTTTGCAAGAGGTAACCGACTTGGTAAACGAACTGCGCAAAACCCGCGACAACGTGATCTGGGTTGAAAAGCACCTAAGCCGCGAAGAACTAATTGCGATGCTTTCGGCCGCAACTGTCTTCGCCTGTCCATCAATTTATGAGCCGCTTGGCATCGTGAACCTTGAGGCCATGGCCTGTGGAACACCAGTTGTTGCCACAGCCACCGGTGGTATTCCAGAGGTTGTAGCTCATAACGAAACAGGGCTTCTGGTGCCGATCGAGCAACTTATGGATGGCAGCGGTAAGCCGCTTGACGAAGCAAAGTTTGTTGCCGATTTCGCTGAAGCTCTTAACCAAATGTTAGGCAGCCCTGACTTAGCAAAATATGGCACAGCTGGTCGCACACGTGTTGAACAGCACTTCAGTTGGGACAGCATTGCAGCAGAAACGATTCGCGTCTATAAGAGCGCGATTCAAGCAAACGCCTAGGCTAGAGACATGTCTCGCGTCATCGATCTAAATAACGTAACTGTCATTCGTGACAATCGACCAATTCTGAACAATGTGGATTGGCAAGTAGAGGCAGATCAGCGTTGGGTGATTGTTGGCCCAAACGGCGCCGGAAAAACAACTTTGCTTCGTGTAGCTGCGGCACAGATTCACCCATCAAGCGGGCAGGCCACAATCCTTGGCGAACGCCTTGGTGAAATTAATGTTTTTGAACTGCGCACCAGAATCGGCTTTGCATCATCGGCACTGGCCGCGCACATTCCTAATTCGGAAACTGTTTTGAATGCCGTAATGACAGCTAGCTATGCAGTCACCGGCCGTTGGAACGAGAAATACGAAGACATCGATGAACGTCGCGCACGCCGAGTGTTATCGGAGTGGCATTTGGATTCGTATGCAGGTCGAGCATTTGGCACACTCAGTGATGGTGAGCGAAAGCGCACACAAATCGCTAGAGCAGTAATGCCAGACCCAGAACTACTTTTGCTTGACGAACCGGTCGCAAGTTTGGATCTTGCCGCTCGCGAACAGACGATCGCAATCATCGGCGCCTATGCCTCTGCACCGGCTGCACCTGCAATGGTCATGGTGACTCACCACCTTGAGGAAATTCCTGCCGGCTTCACTCACGCACTGCTTATTCGTGACGGCCAGGTCTTTGCGGCAGGGGACATTCACCAGACCCTTACCTCAGAAAAAATCTCTGAGGCCTTTGGATTTGGGCTAAATGTGGACTTTGCCGAGGGCAGATTCCGGGTTCGGGCTCGCTAAAACCGGCTAAAAAGGGCTACCCCAACCGGAAACCCTCTGTTATGCTTGAACACTGTGCCCGTTAGGCACAAACCCCAATTTTTGATTATTACGGAGTTTTCCCATGAAGGCAGACATTCACCCAACTTACGAGGCGGTCGTATTCCGCGACTTGGCATCGGGTGTAGCGTTCCTTACTCGTTCAACTGTTTCAAGCAGCAAGACAATCGAGTGGGAAGACGGCAACACCTACCCAGTTTTCGACGTTGAAATCTCATCAGAGTCACACCCGTTCTACACAGGTAAGCAGCGCATCATGGATGCTGCTGGTCGTGTTGAGCGCTTCAACGCACGATACAAAGGTTTCGGCGCGTAATCCCAAAGGATTCCACGCAGGCTTTGGTGCCTAGTCGCAGATTTCAAAGAGCTCCGCTTCGGCGGGGCT
>CAZWHL010000004.1:42125-49436 GCA_964633625.1 uncultured Rhodoluna sp. | reverse complement strand
CGACGACATGTTGCGTTGGATGGTGCTGCTTACAGACGACATCTCAAGGCTATGCGCTGGCCAACCAGCGCTTGCTGACCCAGAGCCGGAACTGATTCCTGGTGCAACCAATCTGACCATCACGGTTGGCTTTGGCCCGTCGCTTTTTGAGAAATTAAAAATTGAAGATCGAATGCCTAAAAATTTTGGCAAGTTGCCGGCGTTCAAAATTGACGCCTTAGAAGAGAATTTCAGTGACGGGGATGTTTTAATTCACGCCGCTGCGGATGATCTTCAAGTGCTGAGTCACGTTACAAGAACACTAATTCGAGATAGCGCAACATTTGCAAACACCCGTTGGATTCAAAGTGGGTTTACTAACGCTGTAGGAACTTCGGCAGAGGGCACCACACAACGCAATTTGATGGGGCAGGTCGACGGTACAGATAATCCTGCGTTCGGTTCAGCGAGCTTTGCCGAGCAGGTTTGGATTGAGTCCGGACCTGCATGGATCGTTGGTGGAACAACTCTGGCGCTTCGCAGAATCCGAATGAATCTGAGCACCTGGGACGCCTTGGGCAGAACGGACAAGGAACAAGTTATTGGCCGAAACCTGCACAACGGTGCTCCACTTGGAAAACTTAACGAACGCGATCGTCCAGATTTCCTGGCTAAAGATGAATCAGGACTGACAGTGATTCCACCTTTTGCTCACATACGAAGAGCTACAGCTGAAAATCCGCAGGAGCAATTCTTTAGGCGTCCCTTCAATTATCAAGTTACCAATGCTACGAATTCAGCACTCGAGTCTGGATTGCTTTGGACGGCGTATGCTCGCGATTTAAGCAAACAGTACGTTCCGGTACAAAAGCGGCTCGCCGATTTTGATTTGCTTAATAAGTGGACTTCACCGGTCGGTTCGGCTGTGTTTGCGATTGCACGCGGAGTACAGGGAGACGAAATATTGGCAGAGGAACTTTTTAGTTAAAATAACTTCGCGCCAACTGCAGTGTTTGGGAATTGCAGTAACGCAGGGCAAAATTATCTGCTGCAATCTCAAACAACTTTTCTATCTCTTGAACTAGCGCTCTCGAGGCGGTAAGAATGGGCGACAATGCAAGAATGAATCTTGCTATGCGCTTGACTGCATAATGTCTCTCACGAACGTGACAAAGTTCATGCCAAAGAACGGCATCCAATTCCTGTGGGGATAAGTGGTCAAGAGCAAATCGTGAAATTAAGATTTCTTTACCGGTTGCCAGTGCGTATGCAAAAGGCACGTCAACAGTGCTAACCGGTACACCCATGAACTGCATAAGCGGCGACTTGCTCAGATCTAGCAAAGGCTTCACCTCTTTGGATGCTTTCACCAATGGCTCCAACTTTTGATTTACCAGCGCCAAGCTGATTCCACCCACGGCAAGAGCAGTCCACGGTGCAAATGAGACCACTAATGAAATGATCCATGGATCACTGCCAAACTCGTCTCGGCTGAGAGCAGAGACGGTATCGGTGTATGCCCAAAGGGCAACGACTAGAGCAATCAACACCGATGCACCAGCCGTGAGCAAAGCCGTAAACCAAACAAGAATGCCAATTCGGGGCCTCGCGGTAAATCTTCCGACTAGAACTAGGGGAGCAAGAGTGGTGACCAAGATCACCCACTCGATTGCGAGTGGGATTAGTAGCAATGGTGCGTTCATGCGAACGAGAAGCGGTTAGCCTTCGAGGCTTTTACGCAGTGCCTTTAGCTGAGCGGCGGTTAGGCCGTCGGTGAAGTGAGAGAAAGCCAGAGCCGGGTTGGATTCATTTGCCACCAGCTGCAACATCATGTCGGCTGTGTGTTGTTCACGGGATTGAGCGGCACTAAAGAGATATGCTCTACCTTCGCCCGGTTCGCGCAAAACCAGACCTTTATCTTCCAAACGTGAGAGCACTGTGAGGATTGTGGTTAGGGCAAGTTCACTATTTTTATTTGCCTTTTCCAATATCTCTTGCGAAGTCAAGGTCCTCTTTGAGCTCCAAAGGACATTCAAAATAAGAGATTCAAGTTCGCCCTGTTGGCGTGCTCGTTTAGTCATGCTGTTATTCTACGATACGTAGAATCAAGGCATTAGCGTTTGCCTAAATCCTCAATCATGTCTCGCGTGATGATTCGGTGATCAAGCTCATCTACTCGCACACCTGCGTTCAATAAAACCGCCAGACCAATTCCAATAGCGTGCACTAAAAAGGCAACCGCCTCGCGCTCGGATTTAGAAATTGGAAGCAGCCCCAAACCTAAACCAACTCTATCGTTGGTTATCGTAAGCGCATCTCTAATGCTTTTAGCAAGTTTTCGATTTATACGCGCAGCTAGATGCATTTCAACTCTAAAGTTTCTCCAAACTTTTCGGCTATCTAGCAATCCTGCAGAAGTCACCAAACCAAAGTCATCTGCAGAGAACCCCTCTGGTTTAATTTGCGAAAAGTTTTCTTTAACCACAAAAGAGATTGCTCTCGCGAATGAAGCAAGAATAAGTTCGTCATGATTCTTAAATCGTGGATACATTGTTCCAGTGGTAACTTGCGCATTTCTTGAAATGCGTGTCATAGATGCGCGAGCAACACCAACACGAGAAATTACTTTGATTGCTGAGTCCAGTAGCTGATTCTCGATTGAACCATCTGCAACTTTTGGATCTGAAAGCGGCGGTAATTTTATTTGCTTCAATGAAAGAGTGGTTGATCTTGCTTTGTACCCAAGATTCAAAATGATTGGCCCGGCAAAGCCGGCGAGCAAGGCCTTTGGTTCAATAGGCAGAGTCAGCCAAGAGCCCAATCGCTGCCCAACTAGCCAAGAAAGTTTTAGTTGTGCGTAGTTGTCGTTGGCGGTGCTGGATTTCCACCAGGCTGAAACCATAGGTTCAACAACTTCGGAAACTTCGGAAATTCGGTGTGACACTGTAAAGATTTCTAAAAGTGCAGTCAGGCGAGCTTGGACTACAGGTTCGCTCACCTCGAAACGGAAATCAGGGTCACCTAAGTTGGTAAGGAACCAGTTGCCATGGGTAAGCCAAATATCAGCAAGCAGACCGTCAACGTTGCCGAAAAGCGAGTAAAACGTTGGCCTTGTGGCCTTTGCAAGCTGCGTGATCTGGCTGACAGATATTTGGTCAATGCCCACTTCAACGATTGAACGTATGCCGGCTTCGATGAAGATATCGGTGTTCTTGCTTGGCTTTTTAGCATCGCGTGCAAGCGTCTTTACACTGTAAAGCCCTGAAGCTTTCTTTGTGCTCGCCATAGATCCCCTTAGTTATTTAGCATTTATGAGTGTCGGGTAAATATCTGACATTGTCAAATAACTTTTTAGGAACGCAAGTGGCGAACGCAAAGCACCGTATGCAGAAGCGGGTTTTTAGTTTGGCGTTCCGTGGGGAACACCGGCGTAAGTCGCAAACTAAAAAAGTAATTGCCTCGCTTATGACAGTTGCGTCGGCTTTAGTCCCACTGGTCTTTTTCTCCGGTCAGCCGGCTAGTGCCTACACAATCGGTTCCAGTTTCAACCTCAGCGACCCAAATGCAGCTGGCTTTGGCGTATACATCGATGCACCGCAGGTTCAAAACTCTTACGTGAATGCCTACCCTGCGACTTCTGCCAGTACTCAGCTTGAAACTTTTAATTCAGCGCCAACATCGGATGCAGGAAACGGACTCACCATTGGAAGTTGCCCATCAAGCATCGCAGGCGGATCTGTTTCTGGTGGTTGCACGATTTATGGCGGAGCAGCAGAACCAGATTTAGGTGCCTCAACAACTAGCGGCGACCCAGCGTTTGGAGGCAATGGTTCTCAGTTTGCGACAGCAAATCCTGCTGGTACAGTGATCGAATTTTCTACAAACCAAAAATACCTTGGACTTTGGTGGGCGGCGGGAAGCCCAGGAAACCAGATTGATTTCTATTCTCAAGGCGTATTAATTAGTTCAATCACAACTTCAAATTTAGATACTCTCTTGGGAAGTGCACCAGCAAGTTCGACGCCAGACGGCAGCCTACTGACTGCCATCGATGGAAATACCTATCAGAAGAATTACTATTTTGGTCATCCTCGTGGATACACATCAGTTCCGCCAACGGCAACTCTTTATGGAACGAGTTACGTGCCTAGCGAAACATATTCTTACATTCATGCTTTTGCAAACGGAAACACATCTTTTGACAAAGTAATTTTGTCAGGAAGTATTCAAAATGGATTTGAGTTCGACAATTTTGTAACTTCTACTGCAAGTAATTTGCAACCTATTGGCAGACTCGTTCCCTACAACTTCTATGCTGCACAGCGAATTGTGCGTTTTGATAAAAACGCTGCTGATGCGAATGGAACGATGTTGCCACAGACGGGGCTTACTTCTAGCAACCTAAAAACTCGCGCGTTTTCTCGCACGGGTTATTCGTTCTACGGCTGGAACACCGAGGCCGATGGCACTGGAACTTGGTACTCTGACATGGGTCACTACGACTTCAACTCTGACGTAATACTGTATGCCCAATGGCAAGCAGCCTCGGGAAAGCCAGTCATATCAGGACTTGGTGTTCGGGTTGATGAGGCAACGCACTCATACTCTCGACCAGATGTCGGCCATGGCCTTGCAATTGATTGGCGCGGGCAAAGTCCTCTTGCCGGCGATGAGAATTGGTTCTTATGTTCGAGCCCACACACTCAGCCGAGCGACTATTTTTTAAGTGCTTTTCCAAATGACTGTGTTGCATATCCGTATCCGTCGATGCCCGGTGGCGCAGGGAACGTTACCTTTCCGCTTAATCTGATGCAGAGCGGCAAATACGTTGCCTATGGAATGTGGGCTCAGAATGCAACAGGTACCACATATGCCTTGCAATCGGCCCCGAACCCGCTGAGTCTGACAATCAATGGACTTTCATCGAATGGAAACCTTTCAAGAACGGCCTTCACAGTAAGCGGAAGCCCAACTTCAACTTCATCGGGCTGGTACAGGTGCGACAACGCGTTCATCAATGAATCAACTATGCCAAGTGGAACTTGTGTAGCCACAAACAGCAATGCTCTTTCTTACACACCTGTTCTTGCAGATGTAGGCAAGTACATGATCTATAAAGTTTCAGCAGAGATTAGCGGCACGTCTCTAACAGCTACCAAAATCGTCAATGGCGGGCCGGCAGTGGTGATGAGTCGTTTTGTGGACCTGGTTTTCGGGGACCTAGCTGTGAACCTAACCAACTCGAATGCCACAGCTCAGTTAACTCCAATTCCAACCCACCCTGACCTTTCTCAGGTAGATGGTGCCTGGCTTGTTTGTGACCGCGCTGCCAACAACTATGTATCAGGATCAATGTCATCTGCCTCGCAGCAGGCAATGAATAACCTAATTGTTGGTGCAGGCTGCACGCCTATCGGTGCAATGCAAAATGCAACCGATATTCCTGTCAACTCAAGTTACTTCGGTAAGTACGTCACTTACTTCTATATGGGAGTACAAACTTCCGATAACACTCAGGGACTTTTTGTGTACCGCAGTGCACTGGTGCCAACACCGGCGCCTAGCCCAAGTGCTACCCCAAGCTCAACGCCTTCAAACTCTCAGGCACCCGTTTCTGGCGGGGGGTCCGCGCCAGCGCAGTCCCCAACCCCAAGCTCATCTGCAGTCCCAACCGCAAAACCAACACAGAAGCCGTTGGGTTCTGTAATTCCAAAGGTGGAGTTACCGGTTCTTGAGGACGTGCAACCGAAACCCGGAGGCGTCTCACCGGCTGGAGTAAAGGTTCAGAGCAAATACCCTTCAGGTGAAATTGAACAAATCGAAGACGTAGTGGTTCCACCAACGGTTATCGCTGCGCCGATACCGACTAAATCTCAATCTCCTGAGGCGACTTTCAGCGTGAAATCAATTGTGGATCCAGTGGGAAATTCTGCGATTGGTGCAACAGGCGTTGACGGTCAGGCTCCAGAAAAATTCATTGCACTTTCATCACCAGCATCAGCGAAATCTTTCACAGAGAACCTAAGTCAACTTTTCGCGATGCTTGGTGGCCTAACTCTTGCCGGGGTTGCATCTAGCCGAGTAGCGTCACGCAGAAAGCAAACCGGCGGCGTTCCAGGTAATGCAGATGCGTCGCGCGATCCATTCGCCTCGTCAAAAAAGAAATGGGGTGACAAACTATGGGTTTGGAATCTCAAGCCTGCAACTTTCCTTGACAAACCTTCAGTCTGGTTCACGGTCAAGTTCGCAAAGATTTCACCACTACTGAGCAAAATATTTAACGACGGCAGCTACATTCGTGCAGTATTTGGATCACTAACTCTAATTGCGCCGATAACTTCGGCAGCCATTGCAATTTACGCAGTTCAAACCAGCGCTGGTCTGATTGCTAACACCGCATGGACTGCGCTGCTTATTCTTGCCTGGATCGCGATTTTTGATGCGCTGGCTGGATTAGTTGGAATTCTTACTTATGCAATTTCATTCTGGATAGTTGCGCAGCACGTTGATGTCTGGCAGGACATCCGATTGCTGCTTGGTACCGCACTGGTAATCATTGGCCCATCACTTTTGATGACCGCCTTTAGATCAATTCGACGTCAAGCGGCTCTTGGCACTCATCAATGGTGGGAGCGCGTAAGTGACCTAGCAATCGGCCCATTTATAAGTGGCTGGTCAATGTCGATTTTTGTATCGGCATTGCCTGCAATTGCAGGTATGACCCTGTCCGCCGCGAATCACGTACTACTTTTTGCTGTGATTATTGCACTTTCTGCGATTGTTAGAGTACTTGCAGAGGAGTTTGCTGCACAGAACTTCCCTCACCGCATGGACAAGCTAACCCCAGACGAGATTTCAGATGCACCAAGAATTCAAAAGGCTATTTCGCTAGTTGTCCGCTATTTCTTCTGGGTATTTATGGCAGCAGGCGTGCTTGGCAACAGCTGGCAGTTGTGGGTAGGTTCGGCCATTGTCTTGGTTCCGCAGGTTCTGTCTTGGTACGAATATGAAGTTCCAAACTCTCCAACCATCTGGCGATTGTTGCCAACCGGCGTACCTGGATTGGCATTTGGTTTGCTGGTAACCGGCTGGACCACGACCGTCCTCTCTTATCTGGTCATCAGCTCAGCGCACCTAGCCAAGTGGGCATTTGTGATTTTGCCAATGCCATTGATCGTCTTTGCATTGTTGGCAAGCTTCGGGCGATTCGGTGAAACAGAGCATGAAATCAAACCAACAAAGCGTAACAAGTTTGTTTACCGTGTTGGCGGTATTGTGATGCTGGCCATCACCATGCGACTTGCTGGAATTTATTAATTAAGCACTGCTGGG
>CAZWHL010000004.1:33185-42025 GCA_964633625.1 uncultured Rhodoluna sp. | reverse complement strand
GATGCTGGCCATCACCATGCGACTTGCTGGAATTTATTAATTAAGCACTGCTGGGCTTGGGTGCACCTTTAGCAACATAAACAAACCAACCAAAATCACAACAACGATTCCGATAATTCCAAAGATTGCGTGCTGAGTTGCCCCAAGTGCTGCTGCGATTGAAGTTGAGATCCACCAGAAAGTTGGCGACAAGAAACTGGCCGCACGACCAGTGGTTTGATACAAACCAAACACTTCGCCTTCGCGACCTTCAGGCGTGAATCGTGCAACGAATGTTCGCGATGATGCCTGTGCCGGACCAACGAACAAGCAAAGTGCTAGACCACCGATCCAATAAGTTATCTGACCAGCACCAGCAAAAATGAACACACCGCTACCGGCAATCACCAAACCAATTAGCGAAGCAATTATTGTGTTGCGTGTACCAAGTTTTTGATCTGCAATTCCACCGATAGCCGCACCAGCACCGGCAACTAAGTTTGCAGCGATACCAAAGAAGATAACTTCTGTTTTAGAAAAACCAAATGCCACTGTTCCAAGAATTGCTCCAAAGCTAAATACACCAGCAAGTCCGTCGCGATAAACCGCAGATGCAATTAGAAACTTCAAAGTTTCTGGTGCGCGCTTTCGCAAATCACGAATCTGTGCAAACAATACTCGGTACGCACCAATCACAGTTTCTTTTTTGCGGTTAAGTTGAGCGGGAAGTTCCGGAACAAAGATCATCAACGGAATTGTGAACACCGCCATCCAAATTGCTGAGAACAAAAACAGCACGCGAATGTTTTCTGCATTGTCAGTTGAAATACCAAATGCAGGTTGCTCTGGCAAAACAAATCCAACAAGGGAAACTAGCAACAAAAGAATTCCGCCAACATAACCAAGCCCCCACGCGTAACCGGAAACTTTTGCGATGTTTTTATCGGTGGTTACTTGCTTCAACATTGCGTAGTAGTTAATGAACGCAGACTCTTGCACCACGCCACCGATTGCGTAGAGCACCAAACCGAACAACAAGAACTCAGGAGTTGGTGCAACGAAGTAGCTGGCCGCCATAATCGCGACCAAGATCGCAGAGTTAACCAACAACCAGAATTTGCGTTTGCCGGCTGCGTCAGAAGATCGACCAAACACCGGCGAAATAATCGCCACGATGATGCCCGATATTGCGCCGGCCACCGATAGCGCCTGCGCGTTGTCATCCGGGTTGCCGAAATAGCTAGACGTTATATATGTGGCAAAGATAAAGGTCTGGATGATCGTGGGATAAGGCTGCTCGGCCCAGTCCCAGAGGGCCCAGGCCCAGGTCGATAACTTGCGTGGTTTCAGGGTGGCAACATCGCTCATGGTTCCACCATAGGGCAGGTGTAATTGGCCCCCCTCCCGGTGCTGCGCAATGTCGGGGAACCTAATTCCACCCTGCCCTTTCCTGAAAGTTGAGTGTGAATGACTCAAGTTTCATAGAAAATACTTGACAGGTTCTGAGCAAAGTGTGAAACTTGAGTCAAATCGGCTCAAGTTGGGCCATATTTGGATAAAAAGGGAGACAAAACATGGCACGTGCAGTAGGTATTGACCTAGGTACCACCAACAGCGCAGTTTCTGTGCTTGAAGGTGGCGAACCAACTGTTATCGCAAACGCTGAGGGTTTCCGCACCACACCATCTATCGTGGCTTTCACCAAAGATGGCGAAGTTCTGGTGGGCGAGACCGCTAAGCGCCAGGCAGTTACCAACGTTGACCGCACCATCGCATCGGTGAAGCGTCACATGGGTACCGACTGGACTTTCAACGTAGACGACAAGAAGTACACCCCGCAGGAGATCAGCGCTCGTATTTTGGCGAAGCTAAAGCGCGATGCCGAGACCTACCTTGGCGAGGCTGTGACCGATGCCGTTATTACCGTTCCTGCTTACTTCAACGACGCTGAGCGTCAGGCAACTAAGGATGCCGGTGAAATCGCAGGTCTAAACGTTCTACGTATTATCAACGAGCCAACCGCAGCTGCACTTGCTTACGGTTTGGACAAAGGTAAAGAAGACGAACTAATTCTTGTTTTCGACCTTGGTGGTGGAACATTCGACGTTTCACTTCTTGAGGTTGGTAAAGACGAAGGCTTCTCAACTATTCAGGTTCGTGCAACATCTGGTGACAACCGTCTTGGTGGTGACGACTGGGATCAGCGCATTGTTGATCACCTAGTTAAGAAGTTCAAGGAAACTTCTGGCGTGGACGTATCGAAAGACAAGATTGCTCTTCAGCGCTTGAAGGAGGCTGCTGAGCAGGCAAAGAAGGAATTGTCACAGAGCATGTCGGCAAACATTCAGTTGCCATACCTATCTCTAACTGAGAATGGCCCAGCAAACTTGGATGAGACTTTGACTCGTGCGCAGTTTGAGCAGATGACTAACGATTTGCTAGAGCGCACTCGCAAGCCATTCGATGACGTGATTAAGGAAGCTGGCGTAAAAGTTAGCGACATTGCACACGTTGTTCTTGTTGGTGGTTCAACTCGTATGCCAGCAGTTACTGAACTTGTTAAGTCACTTACTGGTGGTAAGGAACCAAACAAGGGTGTTAACCCTGATGAAGTAGTTGCAGTTGGTGCGTCGCTTCAGGCTGGTGTTCTAAAGGGTGAGCGTAAAGACGTTCTTCTTATTGACGTGACTCCACTATCACTTGGAATTGAAACCAAGGGTGGCATCATGACTAAGTTGATCGAGCGCAACACTGCGATTCCAACCAAGCGTTCTGAAACCTTTACAACTGCTGATGACAACCAGCCATCGGTTTCTATTCAGGTTTACCAGGGTGAGCGTGAATTCGTTCGCGACAACAAGTCACTAGGAAACTTTGATCTAAGCGGTATTGCACCAGCACCACGCGGTGTGCCGCAGATTGAAGTTACTTTCGACATCGATGCGAACGGTATCGTGCACGTTTCTGCAAAAGACAAGGGCACTGGTAAGGAAGCATCTGTAACCATCACCGGTGGTTCATCGCTTTCAAAGGAAGACATCGAGCGCATGGTTCGCGAAGGTGAAGAGCACGCTGCTGAAGACAAGAAGCGTCGCGAAGAAGCCGACACTCGTAACCAGGCAGAGAGCCTTGTTTACCAGATCGAGAAGTTGATTAAGGAAAACGACGAGAAGCTACCTGAGGATGTTAAGACTTCAGTACAGGCAGACGTTGACGCCTTGAAGACTGCACTCGCAGGTGAAGACATTGACGCCGTAAAGAACGCACTTGAAAAGTTGAACGATTCACAGCAGAAGCTGGGCGAGGCAATTTATGCAGCGCAGCCAGCAGAAGGCGAAGCAGCGGCTGAGGCTAACGCTGAGGATGTTGTTGATGCTGAAGTTGTAGACGACGAGAGCGAAGAGGCAAAGAAGTAATGCCGGATCAATTCGAAGATAAAGCAGAGGACGCCGGATTCGAAGAACCCTCCGAATCCGGGGAGCCTTCCGTTTCTACGGATTCTTCAAATCCAGCCGACCCTGCGGTGGATCCAATTGATCAGGCATTAGCTGACCTTGTAGACGCAACTGGTCCGATCAGCAAAGAAGCCGAGCTTCTAGCTGATCTCCAGCGACTGCAGGCCGAGTTTGTGAATTACAAAGCTCGCGTTGAACGTGATCGAGACGTTGCACGTAGTGCCGCGATTGCAGAGGTTTTGCGCGCGGTACTACCTGCACTCGACGACTTGACTCGTGCCGAAGCACACGGTGACCTTGAGGGCTCACCGTTTGCCGCGGTAGTAACCAAGTTGCGCAACGCCGGTGACAAGTTTGGACTGAAGCAGTTCGGAGAAAAGGGTGACAAGTTTGACCCAGAAATCCACAACGCGTTGGTGCAAAATCCATCGGCCGAGGTCACTGAAAACGTAGTTGCTGATGTCGTTGAACCGGGTTACATGCTTGGAGATCGACTACTTCGACCAGCAATGGTCGCCGTAAATATTCCTGCCTAAAAAGAGGTGATGTAAATGGCAAGTCAAGATTGGTTCGATAAGGATTTCTATAAAGTCCTTGGCGTATCTAAAGACGTGTCTGATGCAGAACTGAAGAAGGTCTATCGCAAGCTCTCGCGCCAGTATCACCCCGATACAAATCCGGGTGATGCAAAAGCTGAGGCAAAGTTCAAAGAAATTAGCGAGGCCTATTCGGTTCTCTCTGATAAGAAAGAACGCCAAGAGTACGATCAAGTTCGCGCCATGGGAAGTGGAGCCCGATTCACTGGTGGCCCTGGAGGATTCCAAGGTGGTTTCCCGGCTGGAGCTAATTTTGGTGGTGGCGGTTTCGAAGACGTATTCGCTAATTTTTTTGGTGGTGGCGGTGGTGGATTCAGTCGTGGTCCGCAGCGCGGTGCTGACTTAACCATGAGCACAACTCTTGACTTCATTGATGGAGTTAAGGGCACACAACTTAAGGTTCGTCTTGGCAGCGGTGAAACCACAATCAAGATTCCTGCCGGTGTACAAGATGGTCAGAAAATAAAGATCGCTGGCAAGGGGCAGGCTTCACCAAACGGTGGTCCTGCAGGTGACTTAATTATTTCCGTGACTGTAAAACCACATCCGGTTTTTTCACGTGATGGAAATAATCTGCGCGTAACCGTGCCAGTAACTTTTTCTGAAGCAGTTCTTGGTGCAACCATTCAGGTTCCAACACTTGGTGGTGAACCAGTGAAACTTAAAGTTGCTCCAGGTACACCAAACGGTCGCGTACTTAGAGTCAAAGGCCGCGGTGTTGTTACACCAAAAGCCGAGGGCGATTTGCTTGCAACAGTTGAGATTGCCGTACCAAGTCATATCAGTGATAAAGCTAAAAAGGCATTGGAAGCTTTTGAGGAACTTCTTCCTGAAGAAGATCCGCGCGAAGAACTTCTAAATAAGGCCGGACTCCTTTAGGAGGTGCAGCATGGAACAACTTGATGAAAACACTCCGCTGTTTGCCATCGGTGTTGCAGCTGAACTAGCTCAGATGCATCCGCAGACCTTGCGCGACTACGACCGGATTGGTTTAGTCACACCTGGTCGTACCGGAGGAAAATCTCGACGCTACACAATGCGAAATGTTGCGCAACTTCGTGAAGTTGCCCGACTATCTGCCGAGGGTGTGAGCTTGGAGGGCATCCGACGAATTTTGGAACTTGAGAACCAAAACTCGGAACTAGCTGCGCGTGTTAGAGATCTAGAACAAGCGTTGGCAAATGAATTAATGAACCGCCCTGGAGCACGCGTTTTTGCAGCGGGTGATCAAGGAGTAGAGTCGCTCGCTCGCGGAAAGAGACCGTCGAAGCACACCTCGGTAGTGCTTTGGCGTGCGCGGTAGCCCCGCGCTAGGAGGTAGAAAATGAACCAACAAAATATGCAGCAAGAGGAACAGAAATCTGCCCTTGAGCAGTTTGGTGTAAATCTCACAGAGATTGCGAAGTCGGGAAAACTAGACCCGGTAATTGGCCGCGATGCCGAAATCCGCCGCGTTTCACAGGTGCTAAGTCGCAGAACCAAGAACAATCCAGTACTAATTGGTGAGCCTGGCGTAGGTAAAACAGCCGTGGTTGAAGGCCTAGCGCAGCGAATCGTTGCCGGGGATGTTCCAGAAAGCCTAAAGGGTAAGCAATTAATCAGTCTGGACTTGGCCGCAATGGTTGCCGGTGCTAAGTATCGGGGTGAATTTGAAGAACGCCTAAAGGCAGTGCTTGCCGAGATCAACGCCAGCGAAGGTGGAATAATCACTTTCATCGACGAGCTACACACGCTGGTTGGCGCCGGAGCAGCAGATGGTCAGGATGCTTCAAACATGCTCAAGCCGATGTTGGCTCGTGGTGAGTTGCGTCTGATTGGTGCGACCACACTTGATGAATTCCGTGAGCGCATTGAGAAGGATCCCGCTCTAGAACGACGCTTTCAACAGGTTTACGTTGGTGAACCAAGTGTGGTGGATACGATCGCTATTTTGCGCGGGTTGAAAGAGCGTTACGAAGCGCACCACAAAGTTGCAATTGCAGATGCTGCACTCGTTGCCGCGGCAACACTTTCAAACCGATACATTCCATCGCGTCAACTTCCGGACAAGGCAATCGACCTTATCGATGAAGCGGCTTCGCGTTTGCGTATGGAAATTGACTCTGCACCTATTGAGATTGATGAGTTGCGTCGACAAGTTGATCGTTTGAAGTTGGAAGAACTTGCACTCAAGAAAGAGAAGGACGAAGCTTCAAAGGAACGTCTAGAAAAACTTCGCGATGACTTGGCAGAAAAATCAAAGCGACTCGACGAACTTAATGATCGCTGGGCAAAGGAGCGCGCAGAACTAAATAAAGTTGGTGAACTTAAAACCAAACTTGACGGACTTCGTATTGAAGCAGAGCGTGCGCAACGCGAGGGAAATCTGGAACGTGCCTCAAAACTTTTGTATTCAGATATTCCATCGCTTGAGAAAGAGCTTGTTGCTACCGAGTCTGCTGAATCTGAAAATACCCAGCGCATGGTTAATGATCAAGTTGGCGAAGATGACATTGCTGCGGTCGTAAGTGCTTGGACAGGAATTCCAACTGGAAAATTACTTGCCGGCGAATCGCAAAAACTATTGAATCTAGAGGCTGAACTTGGCAAGCGCTTGATTGGTCAAAAGGCGGCGGTCAAATCTGTATCTGATGCTGTGCGCAGAACTAAAGCCGGAATAAGTGACCCATCTCGCCCAACCGGATCATTCATGTTCCTTGGTCCAACTGGTGTTGGTAAAACAGAATTGGCCAAGTCACTTGCCGAATTCCTATTCGACGATGAAAAGGCAATGGTGCGCATTGACATGAGCGAGTACGGCGAGAAGCACTCAGTATCTCGCTTGCTTGGAGCACCTCCGGGATATATCGGTTATGAAGAAGGCGGTCAGCTAACAGAAGCCGTTCGTCGTCGCCCATACTCGGTGGTGCTGCTTGATGAAGTCGAGAAGGCACACCCAGAAGTATTCGATGTATTGCTACAGGTTTTGGACGACGGTCGACTAACCGATGGTCAGGGCCGCGTGGTTGATTTCAAAAATGTGATCTTGATCATGACTTCCAACTTGGGATCGCAGTTCTTGATTGATCAGGAACTAACCGCTGAGCAAAAGCGTGAAGGCGTAATGACCATGGTGCGAGCACACTTCAAGCCAGAGTTCTTGAACCGCCTGGATGACATCGTTATTTTCACTGCGCTTGACCGCAGCGAACTTGGTCAGATAGTGGAATTGAGCATTGATCGCCTGTCTCACCGACTAGAGCAGCGCCGATTGCAGCTTGCAGTAACGCCGGCAGCTAGGGCTTGGCTAGCAGATAAAGGGTATGACCCTATTTATGGTGCACGCCCGCTGCGCCGCCTGATGCAGCAACAGATTGATGACAAGCTGGCTAATCTGCTTTTGGCCGGCCAGATTCACGACGGCTCGTTCGTAAAAGTAGACGTTTCCGAAGATGGAGTTCAGCTAGAGGTGACCCCAGGGGACATTTAAGTAAACTTTCGGTTATGTCTAAAAACACCGATAACCGCTCATTTGGCCAGGGGGCACAGGGAGAACCTGAGGCACCAAAAGCAACCAAGGTAAGTGCTCGCACTAAGCTGCGCTACAACTTTGACAACTCACTTTCAAAAGCCGGTGCGTTCGTTGGCTATGTATTCATTGCCATCATCGTTCTAGCTTTTGTGATGACCGCCATTCAGGCAGGTATCGCTGCGGTTACTCCGCTAAACACCCCACTTGATCCAGCAAGTTACTTCTTTAGCTACTGGGCAGCCTTCACCAAGATTCTTGGAATTGGAAGCACCGATGCGTGGGGCGCGCAGATTGTCAACTTTATTTACTGGGCAATCGGAATCGCAATTTCTGGTGCGGTTATCGGTTTTATTTCTGCTGCGATCACTCGCGCAGTTGCTCGCCTAAAGGAAGGTAAGAGCGCTGTAATTGAAACTGGCCACACTTTGATTCTTGGTTGGTCAAACCGTGTGTTCCCAATTCTTTCTGAGCTAGCGATTGCAAACGAAAACGTTCGCAAGCCACGCGTTGTAATTTTTGCAGACACAGCGCGAGCAACAATGGATTCAGAAATTGCTTCTCGCGTGCCAAACTTGGGCAAGCTAAAAGTTATTACTCGCACTGGCGATGTGACTAACCCAGAAGATTTGAAGCGTGCAAATGTTTCAAGCGCAAAGTCAATCATCATTCTTGATGCAGACGAAACCGGCGATGCAACTGTTGTATCAACCGTGCTTGCTGTTAAGGCTGTAAACGCAAACCCTGCAACTCGAATTATTGCTGAGCTTGATGATGCAAACACCGCAGAGGCAATTAGCACCGCAACCAAGGGTCAGGTAATTGCAGTTCGTTCACACGATGTAATTGCACGCGTAACCGCACAGGCCTCACGCCAACCAGGTCTTGCAGCGGTAACTCTTGACCTGCTTGATTTTGCTGGTGACGAAATTTACTTTGCAGATGTTCCAGCATTGGTTGGTAAGACATACGCAGATGCACTGCTTGCATTCAACGGCGCATCGGTAATTGGTGTGGTTGACGGAAAGGGCAAGACTCACATCAACCCAGCCCAGTCTTCAAAGATTGGTGCTGGTTCAAAGATCATTGCAATCGCCGAAGATGACGACAAGGTTGTTTACACCGGTGTGCGCGACGACATTTCCAAGAAGAAGGTTGCCCCACACAAAACACCTACTCGTAAGCCAGAGCACTTGTTGTTCATTGGTTGGTCATCGATGGGTCGTTCAGTAGTTTCTGAACTTGCATCATTCTTGCCAAAGGGTTCAACCGTGCACATCGTTGCAGAAAAAAAGCACGTTG
>CAZWHL010000004.1:25325-33085 GCA_964633625.1 uncultured Rhodoluna sp. | reverse complement strand
TCATTCTTGCCAAAGGGTTCAACCGTGCACATCGTTGCAGAAAAAAAGCACGTTGCACCTGAAGAACTAAAGGGCTTGAAGTTTGGTTCAAACATTAAGGTGACTCACGCATCGGTGTCTGGTGACATTGATGAATTGATTGCTGCCGCTTCTGCAAAGAAGTACAACGAGGTAATCATTCTTGGTTACCGCGAGGCAATCAGTGAGACTGAAGCCGATGCGCAGACCATGTTGACCATGCTGCAGATGAACCAGCTGTTCGAACAAGACGGCAATGGCGTTGAGCCAACCCGCTTGGTTGCTGAGATTCTAGACAGCCGCAAGGCAGAGCTGGCCCGTGTGGCAGCTGCCGACGACATGGTGGTAAGCGACAACCTAGCTGCCCTGTTGATTGCCCAGGTTTCTGAGAACCCAGCACTGGCCCCGGTTTTCGACGACCTGTTTGATGCCGACGGAGCATCAATCAACGTGAACCCAATCGAGCACTACGCGCCTCTAGGTAAGTCAATCGAGTTCGCTGAACTTGTAGCGATTGGTCGTGCACACGGTGAATCGGTGATTGGTTACCGCACCCTGAAGGGATCAAAGCACGATGCTGCATCGGGAGTTACTTTGAACCCATTGAAGACCGATACCTTCAAGCCTGCTGCTGGCGACGGATTGGTAGTAATCGGGGAGCTCAACTAATTATTTAGAATTGACGCATGACAACGGCGGCCAGTGTTCGAAAAGACCTGGCCGCTTTTGCGCGCCTGAATCGCGTAAGTGATTACCTGCGCTTCTTCAAGACTGGACCGGGGGAGTACGGCGAAGGCGACGAGTTCATTGGTGTGCGCGTGCCAGATTCGCGCGAGGTTGCCAAGGCACATAAAGATTTACCGTTGGGAGAGATTCAAAAACTTCTTGATTCAAAAATTCACGAGGAACGTTTTGTTGGCCTTGTGATTTTGATATCACGATTCAAAGTTGCGCAAAACAAAAAGTCACTTGACGTAAAAGCGCAAAAAGAAATCTTTGATTTCTACATGAAGAATCTTTATGCGCAGCGCGTGAACAACTGGGACTTAATTGATTCCACTGCCCCTTACCTTGGCTATTACCTACTTGGTAAGCCAGGAACCACAAAACTGCTGAATCAACTTGCAGCTAGCCAATCACTCTGGGAACGACGTGCTGCGGTGATGTTCACGTTTGCGTTCATTCGCGAGTTCGAACTTGACGACACATTGAGGCTCTGCAAAAAACTTTTAAATGATCCACACGATCTTATGCACAAGGCTTGTGGCTGGATGCTTCGCGAACTTGGCAAACAAGATCTTGGCGCACTGCGCGAGTTCTTAGACGCCAACGTCAGCAAGATGCCACGCACCATGTTGCGCTATGCGATTGAAAAATTGAGCGAGCGCGAGCGTAAAGATTGGTTGAAGCGCTAGCTAGGCGATGTCAACGACCACGGGAACGTGGTCACTTGGCGCTTCACCCTTGCGCTCGTCTCGATCAATCACCGCAGACTTCACGCGTGATGCAAACGCATCGGAACCCAAAATGAAATCAATTCTCATTCCCTCGTTACGCGGGAATCGCAATTGCTGGTAATCCCAGTAGGTGTAGCCATCTGGCACACGCTCGCGCACTACGTCTTGCAAACCAATTTGCTCAAACGCCTCAAATGCCTGACGCTCCTCAGGTGTCACGTGAGTCAACCCGGCGAAGTCGTCGATATTCCAAACATCGGTGTCCAATGGCGCAATGTTGAAATCACCCATTAGCGCCAGCGGCTGATCTGGTTCGTGCTCAACCCACTCGGCAACATTGCTAGCCAGGCGATCAAGCCACTCCAGCTTGTAGTGAAAGTGCGGGTCGCCAATCTCGCGACCGTTTGGCACATATAAACTCCACAGGCGCACACCGTTGAATGTGGCACCAATGGCCCGGGCCTCTTCAACGGCCTCCTTGCCCTCTTTGCCAAAAGGCGGCATTCCGCTAAAGCCAATCTCAATGTCCTCGGCTGGAATGCGGCTGGCAAAGGCCACCCCGTTCCACTGGTTCAGACCGTGCATGGTTATGTGATAGCCGGCGTCCTCGAATTGCTTATACGGAAACTGGTCTGGCTTGCACTTGATTTCCTGCATTGCAAGGACATCGGTGTTAGTTCGTTCAAGCCAAGAAACCACACGATCAACGCGGGTGCGAATGGAGTTCACGTTATGGGTGGCAATGCGCATACTTACAAGGTTAGGTCTTTGTCGGTGATAATCTGACAAGAGATAACTCCAAAGGAGGAGCGCATTGGCTAGCCAATCGGTCGTTGTTTCTATACGCGGCCTCACAAAGCATTTCGGCGCAACCAAGGCAGCCGACTCCATTGACCTAGACATCTATTCGGGCGAATTCATCACCCTGCTTGGCCCATCGGGTTCCGGTAAAACCACCGTTTTGCGAATGATTGCGGGCTTCGAGCGCCCAGACGCCGGAACCGTGACCATTGATAACACCGATGTGACCAACCTGCCGCCTTACGAACGCGATGTAAATACCGTTTTTCAGGACTACGCGCTGTTCCCAAACATGACTGTGCTGGCCAACATTGAATATGGCCTAAAGGTAAAGAAGGTAGCCAAAGAAGAGCGCAGGGCCCGTGCACTTGAGGCGCTCGCCGCAGTGCAACTTGCCGGTTTCGAAGAACGTAAGCCTTCTCAGCTTTCCGGTGGTCAACGTCAACGCGTTGCCTTGGCCCGTGCGCTGGTAAATCGCCCTAAGGTGCTGCTGCTTGATGAGCCGCTTGGAGCGCTAGACCTAAAACTGCGAGAGCAGATGCAGCTTGAGCTAAAAACCCTGCAGCGCGAACTTGGCATCACATTCATCTTTGTTACTCACGATCAAGAAGAAGCCATGACTATGAGTGACCGCATCGCGGTTTTCAACGCGGGCCGCATTGAGCAACTTGATAGTCCGGAAGTTATTTACCAAAAGCCGGCAACCAAATTTGTAACCGAATTCGTTGGTCAGACCAACCAGATCAAGCTTGATGGAAAATCAATTCGAGTTCGCCCAGAACACATGACCGTTGGTTCTAAAAAGGCGAGCGGATCAAATTCAATCAGTGGAAAACTGTTTGACATTATTTTTGCCGGTGCAATTTCTCGCTACGTTGTGAAGACAGATGACGGTCAAACAATCGTTGCAACAAATAGCAACTCGCAAATTAAGCCTGGTGAAGCCGCTGTGGTTTCTTGGGCACCAGAAAAAGAATTCCGAGCGTAAGTTCGGAAATCGCATTCGCGCGGATGCGATAAAAACTAAGGAGATAACATGCGCAAGTCTCGTGTGTATACAGCGCTAGCAACTGCATCAGTTGCTGCGTTGATGTTGTCAGGTTGTGCTTCAGGCTCAACTGACAGCGGCGTACCAAGCGTTCCAATGTTGGACAAGCTTGGTGCTGGTGAAGGTCAAGTAAACGTTGTTGCTTGGGCCGGTTACGTTGAAGATGGTTCAACTGATCCTGCGGTTGACTGGGTTTCAGATTTCACCAAAGAAACTGGTTGCAAGGTCAACGTAAAAGTTGGAGCTACCTCTGATGAGATGGTTCAGCTTATGCAGTCAGGTGAATACGATGTTGTGTCAGCATCAGGTGACGCATCGCTTCGTTTGATTTACGGTGGCGATGTTGCACCGGTTAACACTGCACTAATTCCAAACTACGCTGACGTTTTTGAGAACCTAAAGAACCAGCCTTGGAACTCAGTGAACAATGTTGCATACGGTGTGCCTCACGGTCGTGGTGCAAACCTGCTTGCCTACAACACCGATGTAGTAAAGCCTGCTCCAACTTCATGGGGTGCAGTGTTTGACACCAAGTCTCCATACGCTGGCAAGATCACCGCTTATGACTCACCGATCTACATTGCCGACGCAGCGCTATACCTAATGAGTACTCAGCCTGACCTTGGCATCAAGTACCCTTACGCACTTGACCAGAAGCAGTTCGATGCTGCGGTCACACTGCTAAAGGCACAGAAGCCATTGGTGGGCGAGTATTGGGGTGACTACCTAAAGCACGTTGCTTCACTAAAGTCTGGTGGAACCGTTCTTGGTACCACCTGGCAGGTGAATATCAACCTTGCAAAGTCTGAGGGCGTAAAGGTTGAGGGCATCAAGCCAACTGAGGGTTCAACTGGTTGGTCAGACACCTGGATGATTGCGGCAAAGGCTAAGAACCCTAACTGTGCATACATGTGGATGAACCACATCATCTCGCCTAAGGCTAACGCCGGAGTTGCAGAGTGGTTTGGTGAGGCTCCATCAAACGCAAAGTCTTGTGAACTAACTTCAGACAAGACTTTCTGTGAGACCTACCACGCTGCGGACGACGCCTACTGGAAGGACGTGTACTACTGGAACACTCCTACAGAGAAGTGTCTAGACGGCCGCACCGATACAACCTGTGTTCCTTACTCTGAATGGGTTAAGGCCTGGTCTGCACTACGCAATAGCTAATTGATTGATCGGGGTGTGGGCTTTGGCTCACACCCCGATTTCCAATCGGAAAGAACGCATGCTCAACAAGATCTCGTCGTGGTTGCACACGCACAAGAACATTCGCCTGGTGGCACTAATTGCCGCGCCCGGCTTTTGGCTTGTGATTGCGTATCTTGGTGCTCTGCTTTCGCTTCTAGTAACTGCTTTTTATTCAACCAACACCTTTACCGGTGACGTGGTAGCAAAGTTCACCATCAACAACTTTGCTGACCTGCTAGGCAATATTGCCTATCTGAATGTTTCACTTCGCACACTATTTATTGCGTTGATGGTCACTATCATTTGCGCAATTCTTGCTGTGCCAATGGGCTTCTATATGTCAAAGCTCGCCAAACCAAAGGCACAGGGCATTTTGCTGGCATTGGTTCTTACTCCGCTTTGGGCCTCGTACCTGGTAAAAATCTACGCCTGGCGAACCATGTTGGAACCTCACGCCGGAGTAATTGATTGGCTATTTGGCGATGCTTCACCTGGTTTTGGAATGAGCGCCGTAATCATTGGGCTAACTTACCTTTGGTTGCCATACATGATTCTTCCGGTGTACAGCGCCTTTGAAAAACTGCCAAATTCTTTACTTGACGCATCTAGCGATTTGGGTGCAAAAAACTTTCAGAGTTTTTATCGCATTGTGATCCCGATGATTTATCCGGGCATCATCGCTGGCTCGATGTTTACTTTCTCGTTGAGCCTTGGCGACTACATCACCACACAAATTCTTGGTGGCCAATTGCAGATGCTTGGCAACGTGGTCTACCAAAACTTCAGCCTGAACTTGCCGTTCGCCGCAGCATTTAGTGCGGTGCCAATTTTGATTATGGCAATTTACCTTTGGATGGTTAAGCGCACAGGAGCTCTGGAGAACCTATGACGCTTTCAAAATTCTCTAAAGCAATTCTTGCTGCCATCATGGGCGTTGGCTTGGCATATATTTATGTGCCACTAATCATTGTTGTAATTAACTCTTTCAACCCAAGCAAGACCTTTTCTTGGCCACCAACTGAACTAACTACTAAGTGGTGGGGCAAGGCACTTGAGAACACCGGTGTACGTGAATCATTAATGGCATCATTCACAGCGGGCGCATTTGCAACATTGATTGCGTTGGCACTGGGAACCATGCTTGCATTCGCAGTAAGTCGCTACGACTTCTTTGGAAAGAATGCAATTTCACTTTTGGTAGTCTTACCAATTTCACTTCCGGGTATCGTCACCGGTATTGCACTTAACAATGCATTCACTAAACAGCTGGGAATTTCTACCGGTTTGCTAACCATCGTGATAGGCCACGCCACGTTTTGTATTGTCGTGGTCTACAACAATGTGATTGCTCGTCTTCGCCGCATGGGCACCTCGCTGCAAGAGGCATCGATGGATCTTGGTGCAAATGGCATTAAGACCTTCATCAACATCACACTGCCAAACATTGGCTCGGCACTTTTTGCCGGTGCACTGCTTGCCTTTGGCCTTTCTTTCGATGAAATCGTGGTGACCACATTCACCGCCGGGCCGGGCATCGCCACCCTTCCGATATGGATTTACAACAACCTATTCCGCCCAAATCAGGCACCAATCGTGAACGTGGTTGCTGCGGTACTGATTTTGGTATCGGTGTTGCCTATTTATCTATCGCAAAAACTCAGCCAAGACACCACCTCGGGCGGCCGCCTCTAACCGGCGGGTAAACTGGCACCATGACTTTCACCTCACCTGCAAAACCGCGCCTTGTTGAACTAATCAAGGAACTAGCCGTTGTGCATGGCAAAGTCACCCTTTCCAGCGGCATCGAGGCCGACTATTACGTTGATCTTCGCCGCGCGACCCTGCACCACGAGGCCGCGCCACTGATTGGGCAGGTTGTTCTAGACATGTTGGACGCCGCCGGGATCACCGATTTCACCGCGGTTGGCGGCTTGACCATGGGTGCCGACCCAGTTGCCACAGCAATCATGCATCAGGCTGCAGCTCGTGGCCGTGCGATTGACGCATTTGTGGTGCGCAAGGCCGCCAAGGCACACGGCATGGGTCGTCAGGTTGAAGGTCCGGACGTCAGGGGTAAAAAGGTAGTTGTGGTTGAGGACACCTCAACAACCGGCGGGTCACCATTGACCGCGGCCAAGGCGTTAGAAGAAGCGGGCGCAATTATCGTTGCGGTTGCCACCGTTGTTGATCGCGACACCGGTGCCGACAAAGTGATCGGGGATGCTGGCTACCGTTATCTGTCAGCGGTAAGTCTTGATGACCTTGAGCTCCGCTAAAGAAAAAACTACGCGTAGACCTTTTGTCTACACCCAGATCTCATCGATCCTGAGCGTTGTTGCCGGCTCGATGACATTCATGATGTTTCCGTGGTTGGCAATTCAACTAACTGGCTCGGCAACCAGTGCCGGAGTTCTTATTTCTATAACCGCAATTCCAGGGTTGCTGCTTGCGCCGGTAATGGGTTCGATCATCGACAAGTTTGGTCGCCGCAAAACCGGAATCGCAATTGAAATTATCACCGGTCTAGTTACCTTGGTGTTTCCAATCGTGGGCAACAACTTCACCATGACGCTTCCTTTGTTGATTGCACTTGGCACTGTTCGTTCTACAGTTGGTTCCGGTTCTGGAACCGCAAGAAAATCTTTTGTACCCGATGTCGCAAGAGTCGCTGGTCTTTCACTTGAACGCGCTAACTCAATTCAAGAAGCGGTGTTTGCATCGGGCTTTGCAATTGGTCCAGCAGTGGCAGCGTTCAGCATCGGTTGGATTGGAATCTACAACACCTTCTACATTGTCTCTGCATTCTGTATCGTCTCTGGTTTGTTCATGATTCCAATCAAGGCGCACGAGCACAAAGAAGATCACGAAGATGAAAAGAATCTTTTCAAGTTCGCGCTTGAGGGTTTCACAATTTTGTTCAAGACGCCATCGGTGTTCATCATGCTTGCCGGTGTGATGACTCTAGCGATGATCTACTTGCCAACCGAAATGATCGTGTTGCCAAAATATTTCAACACCACAAGTAATCCGCAAGGTTTGGGCGTGTTGCTATCGGCAATGGCCGCGGCAACTGTGTTTGGTGCGTTGGCTTTTGAAAAGCTTTCTAAGAAATTCCAGTACAGCACCATCTTTAGAATTGCGATTCTTGGTGTTGCCGGCTCAATGATTCCAATGTCGTTCTTGCCACCATACGCAGTAATGATCTTCTTTGGATTTATTCTTGGTGGAGTTTGGGGTCCAAT
>CAZWHL010000004.1:9708-25225 GCA_964633625.1 uncultured Rhodoluna sp. | reverse complement strand
CATACGCAGTAATGATCTTCTTTGGATTTATTCTTGGTGGAGTTTGGGGTCCAATCACACCGCTGCTGAACACCGTGATCCAGCGCAAGATTCCGCCATCAAAGCGTGGTCGTGTATTTAGTCTTGAAATGGTGATCTGGTCTGGTGGACCAATGATCTCAATGATCTTTGCCGGCGTTGCAGTTGATGCATTTGGTGTGCAGCCGGTTTATATGTTCCTAGCGTTCTTCGTGACGCTTGCCGGCTTGCTGATTACCTTCAGTAAATACATGAAGGAAATCAACAGTGCTGACTATGCAGACTAATAAATAGTCTGCATGTGCTGACTTTGCCGACTAAACCAGATCGGCGACCGAGTTCAGGATCTCGGTAGGGCGGAACGGGTACTTGCGAATCTCTGCATCATCGGCAATTCCGGTAAGCACCAACACGGTGTGCAAGCCAGCCTCGATACCGGCGACGACATCGGTGTCCATGCGGTCACCAATCATGCCGGTTGATTCTGAGTGTGCACCAATTTTGCGCATCGCGCTGCGGAACATCATTGGGTTTGGCTTACCCACGATGTAAGGCTCCATACCGGTGGCCTTGGTAATCAGGGCAGCTACAGAGCCGGTTGCCGGTAGCGGACCCTCTGCCGAAGGCCCGGTGGCATCTGGGTTGGTGGCAATGAAGCGCGCACCGCCATTAATTAGGCGAATGGCCTTGGTTAGGTTTTCAAAATTAAAGTTGCGGGTTTCGCCAAGTACTACGTAGTCGGGGTTGTTATCGGTCTGCACGTAACCAATTTCGTGTAGGGCCTGGGTCAAGCCAGATTCACCAATCACAAATGCGGTGCCCTTTGGTTGCTGCTTGTCTAAGAACGCAGCGGTGGCTAGTGCCGAGGTCCAGATGCGATCCTCTGGAACATTCAGGCCACCGGCAACCAGACGAGCCGATAGATCGCGCGGTGTGTAGATGGAGTTGTTGGTTAGCACCAAGAAAGGGGTGCTCTCTGCCTGCCATTTAGCGATTAGTTCGGCGGCTCCAGGTAATACGTGACCTTCGTGCACAAGCACGCCGTCCATATCGGTGAGCCATGATGTGATGTTGCTGCGATCTGCCATAGGTAAAGGATACCCGCCTTGCCAAAATAGACTGGCGTAGTGAACTCAAACACCAAGCAAACTTTAGGCGGAGGCCTATTACTCACTAGCGCTCTTGCAGCTCTGTTTTGGGCAAACTCCCCGGCTCACTCCAGCTATGAATGGTTGCACCAGTTTGCAATTGTTCCCGCGGTGGCAATTTTTATTTTCTTTTTCACCGTAGGCATAGAACTGCGTCATGAAATCACCGATGGTTCGCTGAGTAGCCTGCGCAAAGCGGTACTTCCAATTTCCGCAGCGATTGGCGGCATGATTGTGCCCGCTTTGTCATTTGTTGCTTTTAATTTTCAAAGTGGTTCGCTGGCTGGTTGGGCAATTCCAATGTCTACCGACATCGCCTTTGCACTTGCAGTATTGGCAATTTTTGGAAAGAACCTGCCTGCAGAAATGCGTGTCTTCTTGCTTACCGTTGCTGTGGTTGACGATGTGTTAGCGATTGCAGTGATTGCAATTTTCTACACCGCTAGTTTTAGTTTGTTATCACTGGCATCGGTGTTCGGTGTTGTGCTTGGTTTCCTTATGCCACGCGGTGTCTTCAAAAAGCACAGCCCGAAACTTGAAAATTTCAATGCAATGGTTGGCCTGCCGCTTTTTGTTTTCTTTGAAGCCGGAGTTTACATTTCACCTACGGATTCATCGGCGGTACTGAATTCAACGGTGATATACGGAATTGTGTTCGGCTTAATTGTTGGCAAACCACTTGGTGTGCTGGCTGGCACCTACATTGCGAGTTCAATTTCAAAGCAAGAAGTTGATTGGCAAAATCTGCTTCCAATAGCATTGCTGTGTGGAGTTGGCTTCACCGTTGCTTTGTTGATGAATAGTTTGTCATTCACCGCCGGAACCCAAGAGAGCGCATCTGGCACAATGGGAGTCTTGGTTGGTAGTGCGGCATCGGCATCGCTTGCCGTATACGTTATGAACAAGAAGAAAAAGTGACTGATAATTCACCGCAGGAGGATAATTCATCACCAGAGCTAACTACCTGGGGTGTTGGTCCTTGGCAGGGTGAGTGGCCCGAAGATGCTGGAACACCAGATGCACCAAATCCGGATTCGATTCTTGACCCTGAACTTTTAGCAAATGGTGACACAAGAAACGTGCTTGATAGATTCAGGTACTGGAAGATGGAAGCTATCGTTGCCGAACTTGATCGCCGCCGGCACAAGTATCACGTTGCCATTGAGAACTGGCAGCACGATTTAAACATTGGTTCAATCGTTCGAACAGCTAATGCATTCTTGGCCGAAGAGGTTCACATTATTGGCAATCGCCGCTGGAATCGCCGCGGTGCAATGGTCACCGATCGCTACCAGCACGTAAGTCACCACCC
The DNA here is from genome assembly GCA_964633625.1 of uncultured Rhodoluna sp. Taxonomy (GTDB): domain Bacteria; phylum Actinomycetota; class Actinomycetes; order Actinomycetales; family Microbacteriaceae; genus Rhodoluna. The sequence continues at coordinate 22,747 of CAZWHL010000004.1, read as the reverse complement.
TTCCGTCGAAGATTTCGTTGCCTGGGCGAAAGAGCGAAACCTGCCGATTATTGCCATCGATAACGTTCCGGGCTGCCAAAAGATTGAGGAATACGCGCTGCCAGAGGAGTGCGTTCTGCTGTTTGGCCAAGAGGGCCCTGGTTTGTCGGAGGCGGCTATCGGTGCCGCACAGGTGGTGCTTGAAATCACTCAATTTGGGTCCACCCGCTCAATTAATGCCTCGGCGGCAGCGGCCATCACCATGCACCAATGGGTTATGCAGCATGTCTTTAATAAGAAGTAACATCTGGCTGCAGCTGTCCTGAGCCGATAAACTTAGTTGTACGCCATCGCGTACGAACCCTTTTTTAGAAGAGGTACGAGTATGCCTGCAGTAGTGATTATTGGAGCCCAGTGGGGCGACGAAGGTAAAGGCAAGGCCACAGACCTTCTTGCAGAGCACATCGATTACGTAGTCAAATTCAACGGCGGTAACAATGCCGGCCACACAGTGGTAATTGGCAACGAAAAGTACGCGCTTCACCTTTTGCCATCTGGCATTCTTACCCCGGGCGTGACTCCAGTTATTTCAAACGGTGTGGTCATTGATCTTTCTGTTTTGTTCCAAGAAATTGAGGCACTGAACGCTCGCGGAATTGACACCAGCAAGCTTCGAGTTTCTGCAAACGCACACATCATTACCCCTTACAACGTGATCGTTGACAAAGTTTCTGAGCGCTTCTTGGGTAAGCGTGCGATTGGTACCACCGGTCGTGGCATTGGCCCAACTTATGCAGACAAAATTAATCGCGTTGGAATTCGCGTGCAGGATCTTTATGACGAAAGTATTCTTCGTCAAAAAGTCGAAGCAGCACTTGTTGCAAAAAATAATTTGCTAACTAAGGTTTATAACCGCGCCGCAATTCGTGTTGATGAAGTTGTTGCAGAACTTCTTGGTTACGCGGATCGTTTGCGTCCAATGGTTGCCGACACCGCGCTAGAACTGTACGAGGCCCTAGATGCCAATAAAACAGTGCTATTCGAGGGTGGTCAGGCAACAATGCTTGACGTTGATCACGGAACATATCCGTTTGTAACTTCATCAAACTCAACCGCAGGTGGTGCATCAACTGGTTCGGGTATTGGCCCTGGAGAATTCAAAACCGTAATCGGAATCGTAAAGGCTTACACCACTCGCGTTGGTGCTGGTCCGTTCCCAACCGAGTTGTTCGATGAGAACGGTGAGTTCTTGCGCGCAACCGGTTTTGAATTTGGAACTACCACTGGACGACCACGTCGTTGTGGTTGGTACGACGCACCAATTGCGCGTTACTCAGCACGCATCAACGGTGTTACCGATTTTGTTTTGACCAAGCTTGATGTGCTTACCGGTCTAAAGGAAATTCCAGTCTGCGTTGCATACGACGTAAACGGAAAGCGCTTCGATGAGATGCCGGTCTCGCAGTCAGACTTCCACCACGCTAAGCCAATCTATGAGAACTTCCCAGGTTGGTCTGAAGACATCACCGTTTGCCGCACATTCGAAGATCTTCCAAAGAACGCGCAGGACTACATTGTTGCGCTAGAGAAGATCAGCGGTGCCCGCATAAGCGCAATTGGTGTTGGTCCTGGTCGCGATGCCATCATCGTCCGCCACGACATGCTTGCTAAGTAGGTAGCCCTACGAAATAGGGGTTAACCCGCAGGTTGGCTCAGAATTACCTCGGCGGCCAGTTTGGCAACGCCATCGGTTATCTCAAAGTGCCATTCGTGGGTCACATCTTCCAAAACCGTGCTGCCATAACCCGGAGTTGATGACCCCGATATCCCGGCGCTATTGGTTACCTCTATATAGAGGTTTGAATCCTTAGTTAGGTTGACCACTAGGTTGGCTTGGCCATTGGTTCCGTACTTGGCGGCATTATTGATGGCCTCAAGAATCACCTCTACGGCACAGGCGGTTGCCACCGGATCGGCACGCAGCGCAGCCAGGGCATGGCCCGAGATATCGGTGTTTACCTTGAAATTGGCGCCCCAAGTAGCAACGATTTGCTCAAGTGTGGACTCAAAATCCTGAGCCTGCCCGCCGGTCTGATTGAGTGCCCCCATGGCCCTCTCGATCCGGGTGCCTACCTGCTGGTAAAGCTGGGCATCAGGCTGATTTGCCTGCGAGAGCTGTAAATAAGCGGCAAAAAGCTCACTCTGCACCTGGCCGTGAACCAGTCGGGCCAGATTCTTCTTGGCAACCCAGGCACGCTGGCGAAGCTGCGAAACCAACTGCTCAAGCTCCCGGTTCACCTCTTTTTGAGCACCGATATACGCCAAGCGTCGAACGATTGCCGACTGGAATATGGCGGCTAGTAGGGCAATCTGCAGCATAGATAGCACCAAGGCAATTTCAGCAACGTCTGCAGTTAGTTCGCCGGTCACCGAGCGATAAACAATGAACGTTGAACTCGCTATCGTCACAGCGACCGAATAGATAAAGATAGCCAACCAGGATCGCAACCTGATTTTGGTTGTGAAAGTCTTTAGACCCCACAAGACCAAGATTGTAAATGCGATTACAAACACAGTCTCTATTGCGGCGTTGATGCTGAAGTAGAAATACATCACCGGTACATCGAAGAAAAGAAAAATTGCAGTTAAGAGCCTGAGTCCAACGAATTGTTCAAATCGGATTTTGAAATTTAATCTTTCAATTAATCCAACTCGCTTGACTCTTACATTTAAGTTTCGGTTTGCCTCGACGTCGCTCTTTTCAATTTCCCAACTGAGCGGACGAACACCTTCATTCAGTGCCTCTGAAATTTGATTGGCTAGAACGCTTGGGTTAGTCGTTGCACCATGAATCAGCGATTCCTTGAGGTTGCCAAGTAGCAATGAAAGTTTCGTGTTGACTACATTTGCAAGTCGTAAATTAATTTCTTCAATTTGATTCTCAAAAGATGTTTTGGTTGCATCAAGCTTGGAGCGCTGGATTTCAAGTTCGCGTCGCTGACTTCTAGTTTCCATCAAACTAGAAACCACCATTGCCAAAACATTGTGAATCACAAACATCTGCAGTAATCCAGAAATTACAACGTCAAAAGTATCGAGTCTAAATTCGGTGAGCACTCTCACTAATAAACCAGTGCCCAATGAAATTATTGAAGAGACCGCAAAAAGAATTTGCACATGAGTGAAAGAGAACTTGGTAAATTTTTTGCGAATCAACGCGCCAACCAAAACAACTAGACCCGCGGATGTTCCCGTCACAAAATCTAGTACGTGGTTGGTTACGCCGGTGGCACTAGTTTCTGTAACGCCAAAGAAGTAACCGGTTAGAAAGTAGTTGGCGAGCAGCGCAATCGCAAGTTGCCAACTTGTTGCGTACTTGCTATTAAGCCAACGTTGAAGCGAACTACTCTTCATTTGCTATTGAACTAACACCAATGTTTTTCATGTATTCGCGAGCTGCCAGAACTCGCGTGTTGAACTCAGAGTTGGCATCGAGATTCAAAGCCTTTAACGTTCGTGAAATTGCGCTCTCTGTAGCAGCAAGTGAACGACCACGCAAATCAGAAATCTGTTGATTTGTCTTACCCTCGGCAATAAGTCGCAGGATTTGAATTTGAAGATTAGACAGCTGGGCCAATGGACGATCTGCGGAAAGGTCGTGACGGTGAATTGAGCTAACCGTGTCAGTGAGTGCCGCCTCGAGTGCATCAGTGACTGACGCGGCATCGGTGACCATGTGCTTATTTAGGTAGGCAACTCCAGCCTGCGATTTTTGAATGGTAGTTTCTTTTATTCGCGGGTCACTGAGCGTGGTCAGAAAAACAATGGCGGTTTCATCGGATTTTTTCCAAATCCGTTCTGCAATATCGAAACCATCGGGCCCAGGGCCTAGATCAATATCAAGAATTACGGCATCCGGATCAACAACTTTTATCAGTCGCATTGCGTCGGTGAAGTTTGCGGCGACCGCAACTTGGAATCCTGCTGATTCAACATGTGAAGCAATCAGGGAACGCACCAGGGCGTCGTCTTCGACGACCACAACCGAGCGCATGTACATGAAGCAAATCTATCGGTGGATTTGACCAAATTGGGTACGTACAGGTTTCAAAACTAATGGTTAACCCTCAATCATCTTTTTACCTACATATGGCGTTTCTTAGCCTTGTTACATACCCCAAAACAGCAACAAGATAAGAAGTCTGCCCAAAATGCCCCCGATGAGAATCACTAAGCGTCGCTCAAAAAAGCGCGCCCTGATTACGGGTCTTGTTGGTTTCGCGGCATCGCTAGTTCTTATTTTCTCCAACAGCCTTAACGCAAATGCGACTTACTGGGCTGATCAATGTGCGAGTGGAACCGGTTACACCGCAACGCTCACAAGCGGAACAGCTACTTGTACAGTGACTTTTAAAACAGTCGGCAACACTTCGTACTCCGTGCCATCAGTTGCAAAAAACATTAAGTTTCTTGTAGTTGGTGGCGGTGGTGGTGGCGGTGGCAGCCGTGGTGGTGGAGGCGCCGGTGGTGGTGTTGCCCAAGGTGAATTTGGTGTAAATGACCCAACTTACGGAGATGCCTCGTCTGTTTCTTCAGATTCAATTAGTGGCAAGTCCCTAACAATCACAGTTGGTTTCGGCGCATCAGGCGGTGCGAATAATCGCGGTGCCGCGGGTGGCTCTTCAAAGATTGCCGATTCAAGTACAACATTTGTTCGGGCCTACGGAGGTGGTGGCGGTGGCTACCACTTGCCGGCTAGTAGCGGCGCTTGCATGGGTGGTGCTGGTGAAGCACCTGTTTCCGGGCCAAAGTTAATTGCAAAGGGCAATGGCGCCGGTGCCGCGATGAACTATGCCAATGAAAAATGTATTGCTGAAGTTTGGACAGCTGTGCCTGCCGGATCTGTAGTTCTCAAAGATGGTAATTACGGTGGTGAGTCCTTCCGCAACAGCGACAACACTATAAACGACCAACACCGGTTTGCAGGTGGTGGAGCCGGTGCGGGTGCTATCGGTGTTGGATATACAGGAACGTCAGCTACCTGGGATGCGAACAAAGCACCAAACGGAGGTGAAGGTGTTACTTCACCAATCTTGACTGGTGTATTTGGATCAGGTGGTGGTGGCGCCGACGCCAAGAGTGCCGACCCAGGAAATGCAACCGGGGAAAACACCTACTACACCGCCGGTGGCGGTACTGGAGGCACAAACGCTGGTAACGGTGAGTGCATTTCTAAGTGGGATGCAGGAGTAAACAACAAGCACAGCCTTCAAAGCGTGTCAAACGGCACTGCTAACTTTGGTGGCGGTGGCGGTGGCGGTATTAACACTGGTGGATCTGGTGGTTCGGGTGTAGTTGCCCTTCAGTTCAGCATCAAGCCAACACTTAACATCACGGGCCCACACTCAGGATTCGATTACACCGGAAGCCCTATTCCTTACCCAGTCTCAAGGGTTGCAGCCGGCGCCGGTGAACTTTTGAATAATGAAGAGATCGCAAGTGCTGATTTCACGTACCAAGGAGCAGGCCAAACTACTTACTCATTGTCATCCACCCCACCTACAAATGCGGGCTCCTACCTAGTAACCATTTCAAATGTCTACTTGACTACGGATGGGGGTGCAACAAAATTTCCTGCCTCAGACTTTTACAGTACGAATTACACGGCTACAACCTTCGCAATCAATAAGGCCACGCCCGCGATTTGGAGCCTGACTGATTTTGAGAAAGGCGCCGGCGACGCCAATACAACAATTACAAGGCCATCGACCCTTCCGTCCAGTGGAACCTTTGTCTACACCTCTAGTGATCCAACGGTAGTAAGCGTTTCCGGTTCAACCCTCAGCTATCTGAGTGCAGGAACGGCAACCATATCGGCTGTATTTACCCCTACCGATACTGCGAACTGGTACAGCTCGTCGAGCACCAACGTGGTGACGATCACGGTTAAAGACCGATTCACGATCACATACAAGAAGGAAGACACTACGACCACGGTGTCGACGACATCCGTGCTAAGGGGCGACCCGATCACTCTAGCCACTGCCCCGACTGGCACCGGTACCTTTGTGGGTTGGTTTGACGCCTCAACCGGTGGAACCCGATATTCCGCCAGCGCAAGCTACAACAACGTGCAAAGCGACCTAACTTTCTATGAACGTCGCGTGCGTGCGCCATCGGTGCAGATGACCGTAAAGGTTGGCGATCGTGCTGAAGAGACGATTACTCAGTCTGTAACTCGTGGTCTAACCGTCGGCCAAGACGCCGTCATGGCAGCAATCAGCACTTCACCCGACTCGGGAACACTAAGTTACGCCTGGGGCCACTCCTCGGATATTTCTGGCGTTTACAGCTCTGGCAGTCTTGGTGTAACTAACTCTTATACAACCCAGAGCCCAACCACGGTTGGAACTCACACCTATTCGGTTACGGTGACTAATACTGTTGGATCATTTACCCAATCCACCTCGATTTCTTTCACGGCAACAGTTTCGCAAGCCCTAACGTTTAGCGCAGTCCTGGCAGACGTGACTGGCGCGACCAGATCAAGCACACTCGTGCACAAAGACAAAGATGGGCTCGTGATCCCAAGTGGCACAGCTCTGACATCTGGTGGTTTGGCGCCAGTCACATTTAGGTGGACAGGCGGCACTATTCCCGGTGTGACTTTTAACACATCGACTGGAAAATTCTCTGGCTCACCAACTACATCGGGACTATACCCAGGTGAGGTATGGGCCACAGATGCAAATGGTTATTCAATACCCACATACCAGACTTGCCTCACGCGCAATGGAGTTCCCCAAGGATGCCAGAATTCCCCGGTTAACGTATACATTTCTAAGTCCGCTTTAGATAAACCAAACGCGCCAACCGTGACGGTGACTTCACCAACTTCAATGGTTGTTCGCCTAAATGGAACAGTGACCGACGCGGGTTCTTACACAATCACTGCTACACCGGCAGGCGGCGGCACCCCGGCGACGTTTGACAACTTTGTTGATGGTTCACAAATTGATGGACTTGATCCAAACACAAGCTATGACGTCACCGTGACCGCAGTGCCAACAAACACTCAATTCCTAAATTCAGATCCAAGCACCGCAACGACGAAGTCAACCTACAAGTGGTTCTACGACACCATCTATGACGCAAACGGCGGAACTTTTACCAGCGGCGCCACTTCGTTAACGGGAAATCAATACTGGGATCCAAACGGAACAGTATTGATGTTTTCGGGAAGCGATCTTCCTACTCGTGCTGGTTATGTCTTCACCGGATGGGCCTCTTCAAGCACCGGTACGCGTGCGGACGTTGACTCCGATTACGTTTTCTCACCGCCTAACCCGCCGGCAGACTCAACCTTCTATGCGGTCTGGGGGGCAAAGCCAACAGCACTGACAGTGATCACTAATAACAACGGCGGTGTGAATAAAACCACTAACGCCGCAAATTACGATGACTCGGTCAGCGTCTACATCACTGAGAACTCCGGGTATACCTTCTCGCTTGAAGGGCAGGGCACTGGTAGCGGCACGCTTAGCTACCTGTTCCAGAAGAAGCTGGCTACGGATTCTGCCTACTCAAATTTGACTGAAGACACGGCCTTTACTTCGGCCGGTAAGCATGGCATCAAGCTAACAGGGCTAACTGCAACATCTGGCATTCCACACAAAGTTCTATTCACGCTGACCAACACCGATCTCTACACTCCAAGTGCCGGGGCATCGCGCACCATTACAGTCAACATCTATGTAGCGCCACTTCAAACGGTCAGTTATTCGCCGGCCAGCTTCTATGAAAAGGGTCAGCCAATGACCTTGAGCGTAACTCGCAGCGGCGGTAGAGGACCTTTCACGTACGCCTTAGGTTCGGGAACTTTGCCAACTGGATTGAGCTTGGATTCGAGCACTGGTGAAATCACCGGCACACCAACATTCTTGGGCACCCGAACCATCAGAATCTTTAGCACCGATTTAAATGGTGACAGCGGAGGCTGGAGCCTAAGTTTTGACCTGGCAATTAAGACAACTTTGGTTGCGAGTGCACCAACTTCTGTCACCAGAGCATCAGATACATCTCTAACTGTTAACTTCCCGGCGGTTACCAACGCTGCCTCTTACATAGTGCGCGTTTACAATGCATCGACGGGCGGCACGCAGGTTGGTTCCGACTGGACTTCATTTACCGCGGGCACCAACAACACGATTACCGGTTTGACACAAAACACCACTTATTACGTTGGTGTCACGGCGGTAGGCTCTGGCAACTACGTGACTTCATCTGAGTCATCAAGAGTTTCGGCAACCACCTACAAAACCAACTACAACGTAACTTGGGACACTCTTGGTGGCACCGCAGTCTCAGCGACTACTTACACCTGGAATGGTTCCATCACAAAGCCAGCGTCAAACCCAACTCGTGCCGGATACGAATTCGAAGGTTGGGGTCTTGCAACGACTACAACCTATGGCGCTCGTCTCTTTGTTTCAGGCAACACATACACCCCGCCATCGGTTGGCGACATCACGATCTATGCAATCTGGTCGGATTACGCAGCGCTTGACTACACCTACACAATTACCGGCAAGAGCCCGGTAACTGTTAATGCCAGCGCGACCAGCAACACGATACGTGTATCGGTGCCGAATGGTGTGAGCATTTCGTTCAGCGCATCGGCATCCGTTCAGCGCGGCGGCACAATTACTTACGGGTGGGGATACAACACAGGAACCGGGTATGCCTCTACCGGAACAAATTCAACATTCTCGATTAGCAATATTCCGGCGGGCGGATTGATTGTTGACCTTGATGTAAAGAACTCAGATGCCTATAGCCCGTTAGGTCTGACCAAGACCGTTCAAATGGTAATTACTTCGGCCCAGGACTTGACCTTGTCTTATCCGTCAACGTCATCAGGTGAAGTGACCAACCTATTGAGCGTGCCTGCAACTCAGGGCGGTGGCGCAAGCCCGTTTACCTATGCAGTTGCTACCGGAACTTTGCCTGCCGGCATGAGTTTGAACACTTCTACTGGAGCGATATCTGGTTACCCAACTTCAGTTGAATCACAAGTGGTTTCGATTAGGGTGACTGATGCGAACGGAACAATTACGACGTCATCGCCGTTCACAATTTCTTCAACGCTCATCGCTAGAACGCTTACCTTCAATGCGGCTTACCTAACTAAAACTATTGGTCAGACCCAACAGTTGATTGCACCTACGCTGACTCCTAATGGCGTTAGCTCAGTTGGAACCATGACCTATAGCGCGGGTTCATCAACTGCCTGTACCGTGAACAACTCCGGTTTAGTCACCATTACCCATGGAACGGGAACCTGTTCTATTACCGCAACGCTTTCGCAATCGGGCAATTACGCGGCTGCAACCACAGCCACACCTTCTACCGTTCCGGTTGGGCTGGCCTCACAGTCAATCACCGTTGCAACTGGTGACACTACCTACGGTACAAATCCAACTTTGGCCTCAAGCGGTTCAACCGGCACCGGTGCAGTTACATATGCCAGGGTTAGTGGCCCTTGTGCGATTTCTGGAACTGTGCTTCGCACAACCGGGGCTGGAAACTGTGTGATTACTGCATCGATTGCAGCCGACAATGACTACGCTTCTGCAACAAGTGCGCAAAAGACAATTGCAATTGCTGCTAAGGCAATTACCGTTACCGCAAACGTTTCAACATCAAGCGTGGTTTACGGCAACACTTTGCCGACACTATCGGTTAGTACTGTTGCGGGTGCATTGGTTGGCAGTGATGCAATCTCTTCGGCAAGTTACAAGTACTCGGCAACCGGATACCCAAGTTCTGCAACGGCACCAACGAACGTTGGCACTTATACCGTTACACCGGAGAGTGCAGTGTTCAGCACAGGATCGGCCAGCGACTACTCAATCACTTATGCGACGGCAACGTTCAACATCACCCAAGCAACACCAACATTTATCGCGCCTAGCAATGTGACCAAGACCTATGGCGATGCAGACTTCACTCTGCCGACCCCAACTTCATCAACTACCGGAACCTGGACCTATGTTTCTTCAAGCGATGGTGTTGTGCGCGTAACTGGATCAACCGCTTCAATTCAAAAAGTTGGAACCGTCACAGTAACTGCCACATTCACTCCAAGCAGCACAACCAACTACGTGAGTGGCGGAACAACTACATTCACTATTACAGTGGGTGCCTTGGCGCTGACTAAGCCGGTTGCACCAAGCCTGATCGCCAGCACATCGGCCACTACAAATGTGAACTGGAGCATTGTCGGTGACGTAAATGCGACAAGCTATGAAATCAGGCAATACACCTCAGCGACTGGGGGAACTCCAGCGATCTATCCAATTGCTGCGAGTAAATTATCAGGATTTATTGGTGGGCACGCTGAAAACACAAATTACTGGTATTCAGTAAAAGTTCTGGGCTCTGGAAATTACTTAGATTCACCAGAGTCAGACCGCGCCCAGGTGATAACCAGGTCTTCAAGAACAATTTCATTTGCAACAACAAATTACGTCAAGCGCTATAACGACACCTTGACTATTACTGCAACTCAGAGTGCAGGTACTGGAGCAATTACCTACAACGCTGGAACTTCCACGGCATGTAGCGTTGTGTCAACGAGCGGAGTAGTTCGTATGACAGCTCCGACTGGCACCTGTTCGATTAATGCAACCGTTGCTTACGACGCTAGCTACATTCAGGTCACAACAACTGTGCCGGTCACTATCACCACCGGTAAGGCGATTCCAACGTTCGGTGCCTGGTCGGGTGTTTCAAAGATTTACGGCGATACTGCTTTCGCGCTGAGCCCTCCTTCAGTCGACAATTCACTAACCGGTACCTGGTCATACACTTCTGCAACGCCATCGGTGTTGGGTGTTTCCGGTTCAACGGCAACCGTGGGGGTGGTCGGAACTTCTGTGGTCACCGGAACTTTTACTCCAACTGGCGCTGACGCAACAAACTACACAACAGCCACAACCACAATGACGGTCTCGGTAAGCGCGGCTAGCCGAACTCTAAGCTTTGCAACAACTTCATATACCGTGACCTATGGTCAGACACAAACAGTGACAGTGGCACCAAGTGCCGGATCGGGTGACGGTGCAATTACTTACGATGCAGGTTCATCCACCGCTTGTACTGTTGGAGCATCAACCGGTGTAGTGACGGTGACATCGGGAACCGGCACCTGTTCAATCAGTGCATCGATCGCCGCTGGAACCAACTACACAAGTGCAAACACCACGACCCCGGTGACTATCACTCCGGCTAAGGCGACTGCGCCAACATTCACTGCGACAAACGTAAGCAAGACATTTGGCGATGCGGCATTCACTCTTACTTCACCGACTACAAGCCTTACCGGCACTTGGGCGTTCACGAGAGCAAGCGGAACTTCTGTTACGATTTCTGGCAGCACGGCAACTGTAGTAGGCGCGGGCACATCGACTATCACCGCCACTTTTACGCCAACCGGAACTGACGGGAACAACTACAGCACCGGATCGGTTAACTTTGACGTTGTTGTGGCACAAAAGTCTTTGACAATTACTGCTGGTCTTTCTACAAGTACTCAGGTTTACGGAGCGGCAACGCCAACACCTAGTTACTCAACAACAGGGTTAGTATCTACAGACACGATTTCATCTGTCGGTTACCGCTATACCGGCAGTGGGTCTTACAACAGTACAACTGCTCCGGTGACTGTTGGAAGTTACGTCGTTACTCCTGAAGCAGCGGTGTTCAGCAGTGGTTCGGCAAGCAACTACAACATCACCTATGTTGCCGCAAATTACAGCATCACCAAGGCAACTCCGGTGGCAACCGCACCTTCAAACATCACTAAGGGTTATGGAAATGCTGACTTTGCAGCACCAGTGCCGGTGATTTCACCTTCGCCTGCTGGGTCCTGGACTTACGTGTCGTCAAGCTCTTCTGTGGTGCGCGTTACTGGTGCAACGCTTAGTGTTGTGCGCCTTGGAACAGTAACGGTCACAGCTACGTTTACTCCAACTGATACAACCAACTACAACGGTGTGTCCACAACCTTTGATGTGACCGTAAACCCAACTACCCTTGCGACTCCGTCGGCACCAAATGTAACGGCTGTAGCCGGGTCGATTACTCCTGGAGACTTTGTTCACCTTGACGTCACCTGGACTGCAGATCCAAAGGCGACCTCATACGTTGTGAATGTGTATTCCAATTCGTCGACAGTGGTTCTTGCAACGCAGACAATAACAGGCGCAACGTCTGCAAGTTTTAAAAGCTACACAATGTACGGTTCATATTTGGTTTTCACTCCAAGTACGACCTATCGAGTCACCGTTCAAAGTATCGGTGATGGCACTAACTACCTATCATCAACCAATTCAAGTTACGCTTCGGCAACAACGCCAGTTGGCCCAGTCAATCCTACGTCTTTGACTTTTACTACTTCAGGAACGATAGACACCAGTGGGGCTACTCCTGTTGTAAGAACCATTTACGGAAGCACACTTACTCTTACTGCATCGGCAACTGTTACTGATTCCGGCACAAAAACCTACACTTGGAATTATTGGAATGGTTCTTCCTGGGTACAGTCGCCATCTGGAACATCTGGATCAACTAGCCAAACATTAACTTACTCGAACATTCAAATGGCCAAGAATGGCGAGAAGGTTCGCGTTTATGTTTACAACAAGTTGAACGGCTTCTCTACACCAAGCAATTTTTTCTATGACCTAATCCTTGATGTCTCAAAGCAAACCCCAGCAGTTGCCGCAACATCAACAGTTTCCCGCACAATAACTTCTGGAACTTACTCCATTGTTGACGCCGTTGTAAACAATGCCGCCGGCACAACACTCACCGGTACTTGGAGTTACGCGACAAGTTCCAGCGCAATCAGAATTTCGGGTAACACAGTAAACCTTGACACCACCGGAACTGCAAGCATCGTTGGTACGTTTACACCTACAGACACTACGAATTACAACACCACAACAACAACGATTACGTTGAATATTTCCGCGGCGGCTCAGTCCATTGCGATAGC
>CAZWHL010000004.1:0-9608 GCA_964633625.1 uncultured Rhodoluna sp. | reverse complement strand
CAACAACAACGATTACGTTGAATATTTCCGCGGCGGCTCAGTCCATTGCGATAGCAACTTCAAGTGCAACTTATGGAACAGACACGACCCTTACTACGACCGGTGAGAGTGGAACTGGATCAAAAACTTACACCTACGTTAGTGGCCCATGTACCATCAGCGGCGATCAGTTAACACCAACAGGCATTGGCACTTGTGTGGTCAACGTTACGATTGCTTCGGACGCAAACTACGCAAGCGCAACGAGCGCCGATAAGTCAATTGCCATCAACGCTGCTTCACGCACATTGTCATTTGCAACAACGAGCTACAACAAGGATTACGGCACGACGCAAACCGTTGTTGCCCAACCAAGTGCCGGCTCGGGAACCATTACCTACTCACGCGGTTCATCTATTTCTTGTACCGTTGACCCTTCAACCGGTGTGGTTACGATGACCGCCGCTGCTGGTCTATGTGAAATCTCGGCAAGCATCGTTGCGAGCGGAAACTACACTTCTGCTTCAACCACCACGCCAGTGACAATTACGCCAAGTAAGGCAACGCCGACTATTGGAACATTCTTAAACCTAAACACCGATACTGCTACCGCCCTAACCTTGATTGGCCAGACCGCGTCACTTTCCGGTGGTACCTGGTCATACACCTCGGGCAATGCATCGGTGGTCACAATCAACTCAGCTACAGCAAATCCAACAGGAGTTGGTACCACGACCATCACCGCCACCTACACCCCAAGCCTGCTTGACCAGAGCAACTACAACTCGGCTACCGGTACCTTCACCATCACCGTGACCGCGGCAACGCTGGCAACTCCGGCAGCACCAACAGTCACCGCCGGCGCCAACGGCATTGTGATGAATGCAAGCTGGACAGCAATCGCACACTCATCTGGTTACCTGGTGACCTTGTATCCAAACGGTTCAATTACACCGATAGGCACAACCCAGGTAGGCTCGGGCGCCACCACCGCCAGTTTCTCTAGCGCTGATTACCCATCAATCACTTACTCAACTACCTATCGTGTGACCGTGAAGGCAATTGGCGATGGTACCAACTTCTTGGACTCAGCAGAATCTGCATTTGGTTCTGCCCAGTCAATCGTTGCCACAGCTGACCCAACCTACACAGTTTTGCAAAACGTGATTACTACATACCCGGGCACCGCAACATTCAATGCTGCCGCAGTTGCACCTGATGGTGGAGACCTAACTTACGTATGGCAATACCAGTTGCCTGGCGTAAGCAGCACCTGGTCTCCAATCAGTTCAACACCAACCGGCTACAGCGCAACCGGCAGAACCAGTGCAACTCTTTCACTTACCGGCATTGATACATCAATCAGCGGTTACAAGTTCCGCGTTGTGATTACCAACACCAAGAACAGCAACACCGCTACTGTGAACACCACTGCTGCATCGGTAACAGTAAACAAGCAGACACCGGTACTTGGAACTGTGAGTACCGTGAATGTTTCTAGAGGTGCGGCTTACCAAACCATCACTAGCCCAAGTGCTAAGGACGCTTTGAATGCAAGTGTTAGCGGTGACTGGACATACTCATCATCTGACACAACCGTTGCAACAATTACCAACACCAACCGTTTGAACTTTGCCACACCTGGCACAGCTATCATTACGGCAACGTTTACACCATCCGGTTCCGATGCCGCAAACTTCAACACAAACACAACAACATTCGTTGTGAATGTGGCAAAGACCGTGCAGACGATATCGGTGTCAACAACAAGTGCGGTTTATCGTGCAGACACAACTTTGACCACCAGCGGATCGCAGGGCACCGGAACCATTAGCTACACCAAGGTGAGCGGCCCGTGTACCATCAGCGGAGATCAGTTGCACCCAACCGGTGCGGGAACCTGTGTGGTTAACGCAAGCATCGCGGCCGACACCAACTACGCTGCCGCAACTAGCGCGGACAAATCAATCACAATCGCAAAGGCCGACCGCACCATTAGCTTTGGTGCCACAACTTCTTACAGCAAGTACTACGGTCAGACCCAGACCGTGACAGCAACTGCAGATCTGGGCACCGGCGCAATCACCTACAGCGCCGGAAACTCAACCGCTTGTTCGGTTGATTCGCAAACCGGTCTGGTTACAATCAACGCTTCATCGGGAACCTGTTTGATAACAGCCACGATTGCTGCGGATGACAACTACAACGCGGCAACCACCACCACCGCTGTGAGCTTCAACGTGTCAAAGCGTCCTCTTACAATTACTGGCCACGTTTCATCTTCGTCGGTGGCCTACAACACCGCTATTCCAACCAATAGCTACACGATTTCTAGCGGCTCAGTTGCCGGCACCGATATTCTTGCCAGCGTGACATACATCTACACCGGTGTGAGTAACTACAACAGCAACGCTCCGCCTAGCAATACTGGAACTTGGACAGTCACTCCATCGGCCGCGGTATTCAGCAGCGGCCAAGCTGACAACTATGACATCACTTATGTTGGCGTCTCATTCGACATCGTGAAGGCTGACCAGACGATCTCAGTTGGCACTATCAATAGTCAAACTATGACCGCCGGCAGTGTAATCACTCAGTACACAGCAACATCAGGTTTGTCAGTCACAGTAACAACTACCACTCCAAGCAAGTGTTCAGTTGGTGGCGACCGAACAATCTACATTCTTGCCGTAGGTACATGTACCATCGAGGCGAATCAAACCGGTAACACTAACTGGAACGCGGCACCAACCGTGACCCGCAGCTTCCAAATTGTTAATGAGGGCCAGGTAATTACCTTTGCTTCACTTGCCGACAAGACCTACGGCGATGCAGCATTTGCACTGAGTGCAACTGCAAACTCAAATTTGACCGTTTCTTTTGCATCGGCAACCACAGCGGTTTGTACTGTGAGCGGAACTACACTCACAATCGTTGCAGCCGGCACATGTACCATCAACGCGGACCAGGCTGGTAACGCAACGTATTCACCCGCAACTCGCGTGACCCGTAGCTTCACAGTTGCAAATGCTGCAATCACAAACCCAAGCATCGTGAATGCGGCAGCAACCCCGGGTGCGCTGAAGTCAATCTCAGTTAGCTGGACATCGGTTAGCCACATCTCTGGATACGTTTTACGCTTGTACCCGGCAAGCGGCACAACATCAGTTGCCGACATTGCAGTGACCAGTTCAACCTCCCGCGTGATCACGACAAGTGACTACGCACAACTTGCTGATGGTACCGATTACCGCGTAAGCATTGCCGCGCTTGGTGCAACAAACTACAACGATTCAGCCGAGTCGGCCAAGTCAACACTTACTACCAACTCTGCTTACACAATTACTTACAAGACAAATGGATCAACTTCCGGTACCGCGCCTGCCGCCGGCACTTACATCACCGGGGCTTCGCCAACTGCGATTGCTACAAACTCTGGCAACCTTGAGCGCACTGGTTACACATTCGCTGGCTGGAATACGCTTGCGGCCGGCACGGGAACCAACTACACCGCAAACGGCACTGGAACCTTTGCAAACACTGAAAACATTGACCTGTATCCAGTCTGGACTCCAAACCAGATAACCATCACGTTCAATGCAAACTTTGGAAGCACTCCGGCAACTAGCACTCAGGTATTCACCGCCGATGCCGCTGCCGGCCTAACTTTCAATGCATTCAACCGTTCTGGATACATGTTTGACGGTTGGGCATTGACTCCAACCGGCGCTGTTGCCTACACCGATGGCGCAAGTTTCTCGACCATCGTTCCGCTGACCCTCTACGCAAAGTGGACCGCGCGTGATTACACCGTGACCTATCAAACTAACGGTGGCACCGGAACCGCACCAACCGAGGGTGTTAAGAACATCGGCAACGTAATCACAGTGAAGTCTGCCGGTGGCATTAATAAAACTGGCTACGACTTCATGGGTTGGTCAGACGGTAGCCGAATTTACGCCGCTGGCGACAGCTACACAATGCCGGCTGGAAACGTAATCTTTACGGCCCAGTGGCAGGTTCAGGTCTACACAATTACTTACGACGGAAACAACTCAACTGGCGGAACCCCAGTTAGGACCAGCGATAGCTACACATACGGCACTCCTGCGATTTCGCTAACCACTCAGGGCACCCTAGCTCGCACCGGTTACAGCTTTGCCGGTTGGTCAGTAATTCCTAATGGAACACCGATATCGGGTAATTACACCCCTAGTTCATCGATCACCTTGTATGCGGTTTGGTCGGCGAACACCTACACAATTACTTACAACTCAAATGGTGCCGGGGGCACATTAGCGAAAGCGTCTGATCAGTACACAACCGGCGGCACCGCAGTGACTCTGCCCGGCGCGGGAACCCTGGCAAAGACCGGGTACACATTTGGTGGCTGGTCAACC
The DNA here is from genome assembly GCA_964633625.1 of uncultured Rhodoluna sp. Lineage (GTDB taxonomy): Bacteria > Actinomycetota > Actinomycetes > Actinomycetales > Microbacteriaceae > Rhodoluna. The sequence continues at coordinate 5,229 of CAZWHL010000004.1, read as the reverse complement.
AGCGCATCTGGCGCAGCAATTTCTGGCACCTACACCACCGCCGATGACGTGACACTTTACGCTCGTTGGGTAGCGATCAACTACACCATTACTTACGATGCAAATGGCGGCGCAACCACACCAACCGAATCGTCAAAGAATATTGGCGACACGTTTACTTTGGCTTCCGGACCAACCAAGGCCAACTACCACTTCGCCGGTTGGAGCGACGGAAACTCAACTTACAGCGAAGGCTACCGATACACAGTTGGTTCATCTGATCTAACATTCACCGCGGTTTGGGTTCGCGTTTACTGGATCCATTACAACTTCAATGGTGCAAACGAAACCGCACCTGCTGATTTGCGAAAGCTGGATCAGGATTCGTACACCACTTCGGATGCAGTTACTCGCGCCGGTTACACATTTGCCGGGTGGAAGGCAACCGGTTCAAATGGTGCGAACGCACAAAACGCAGGCTTGATTGCGGCTGGTGACACAATCACGGTTGACATTGATCACTACATCTTGAGTGCGCAATGGACCGCGATTGACTACCACGTCACATATTCATCTGCTGGCGGGGTTAGCGTTCCAACTCAGGCAGACAAAAACATTGGCCAAACATTTAGCGTTGGTGCCGCCCCTACTCGCGCTGGTTACATCTTTGATGGTTGGTCAGATGGAAACTTGCTTTATGGTCCGGGTGCAACTTATGCAGTTGGCACTTCAAACATCGCGTTTACAGCACAGTGGACTGCAATTCCTTACGAAGTGACATACGATTTGGCATCGGGTACCAGCACACCTCCGGTGCAAGCCGCTCGCGTTGTAGATCAAACCTTTGTGGTTGCAGCGCGACCAACTCGCTACGGTTACACATTTGATAAATGGTCTGATGGCACTAACGATTACCAGCCAGGTGCAACCTACACAATGCCGGCTCACGATGTGACTCTTACTGCACGCTGGTCACGCACACTGCTAAGCGTTGCTTACGACTTGAACGGTGGTACCAGCGCGACGCCAACAGAAACCAATAAGGGAATTGGAGACATTTTTGGTTTGGCTGCGGCAGCAACCTGGATCAACCACACCTTCCTTGGTTGGTTCGACGGCACCAACACCTATGCAGCCGGTAGCAACTACACCGCATCGGGTGAAAATATTAATTTCGTTGCCCGCTGGATGAACAACCTGTTCACTGCAATCTTCAACCCTGGCGGGGCAAGCGGCAACGGCCCGGCAAACATCGATAAGGAAGCCGGCAGTGCGTTCACCATGCCTGGCTACGGCGCATTCACCAAGGATGGCTACAGCTTCAGCGGTTGGACCGACGGCGCCCAGGCTTACGCAATCGGCGACACAGCTGTGATGCCAGTTGGCGGCAAGGAATTCACTGCAACCTGGTTGCAGAACCCAACCCCTGCTCCACCATCATCGGGAGGCGGAGGCGGCGGTGGTGGCGGCGGAGGCGGCGGCGCACCGATTCCACCTACTGGTGGAGGCGGCGGTGGAGCCGGCGGCGGAACTTCTGGCGGAGGTTCCGGCGGAGGTGCAACCGGTGGCGGATCATCGGGCACGCCTTCGAACGCAACCGCAATTGTTTATGGTTCAAAGAAGAAGCTTGCTGCACCTGCAGCAGTTGGCACACCAATCAAGTGGACTGCAACTGGAAACACTTGCAAGGTTGACACTAAGGGCGTTCTTTCGACCGTATCGGTTGGAAACTGTACCGTGACCGCTGTTTACAAGAGCACTCTGCGTATTGCTCGTGTTTACAAATATGTGGTGAAGCCTCGATTGAAGATCTCGTTGAAGAGCATTTCAAACTTGAAGCCAACCAGTGCTCGTTTGAATGCTGTGGTTGCCTGGCCGGGCACCGACTTCCAGGCGAAGTTCTGTGTTGCTACTGCAATTACCTCAACCGATTGCAAGTTCATTTCGTCGATCTCTGTTTCAAACGAAAGCACCAGCGTCAGCAAGAGCGCAGTTACCATTGCCCGCGACATTCAGGGATTGACTCCGGGAACTACCTACTACATTCACGCAGCTGTGATTGTGAATGAGCAGCAGTACCAAACCGCAACTCAGTTGCTGCGTACCCCTGCAAAGGCGGCACCTGCACCTGTGGTTACCGCGAAGCCTGCACCGGTGGTGAAGTCATCGTCGACATCGTTCCAGTTTGCAACCAACTCGGTAACTTTGCAGGAGACACAGTTCAACGCAATCCTCGAGTCCATTACTCTATGGAAGAAGTCGGGCTACAAGTCAGTCACAATCTCGTCTGCTTTCAAGCGCGAGTTCAACAACTACTTCGTGGTTACCCGTATGCAAGCGATTGCAAACTTCATTAAGGCACAGAACGCGGGCGTGAGTGTGAACCTGGTATTCCCTAAGGAAACCAACGGTCGCCTAATTGGTGATGTGCCTGATTCTGAGCGAGCCATCTACCTAAACGCTAGATAATATGGGCTAATCAGCCACATTTATGCCACACGACGATGGAGTCACAGATGAGCAGCAAACCTGACCGCAATTTAGGTGTAGAGCTAGTTCGCGCCACTGAAGCCGCAGCCATAAAGGCGAGTGCCTGGATTGGTCGCGGTAACAAAAATGCTGCCGATGGTGCGGCTGTAGAGGCCATGCGTGATTTTCTTTCAACAGTTGATTTCTCTGGAACCATCGTGATTGGTGAAGGCGAAAAAGATGAGGCCCCAATGCTTGCCAATGGCGAGGTCGTGGGTAATGGCAATGGTCCAGAGTGCGACATTGCAGTTGATCCGGTAGATGGCACCAGCGTTACTGCATCAGGCCGCGCGCACGCAATATCGGTTATTGCCGTTAGCGACAAGGGCACAATGTATAACCCTAAAGATGTGTTTTACATGGACAAGTTGATCACCCGCCGTGAGGGCAAGGGTGCTGTGAGTCTGGATCAGGCTCCTGAGGAAAACGTTCGCGAGCTAGCCAGGGCTTTGAAGAAAGACGTCAGCGAGATTACCGTTGCAATCATTGACCGCCCACGCCACTTGCCACTGATGGAGGCCGTTCGTCGTGCCGGTGCACGTACTCGTTTGTTCTTGGACGGCGATGTAGCTGCAGGTATTCACGCGGTTACCGGTGGCGGAAACATCGATATGCTGCTTGGCATTGGCGGAGCACCCGAGGGAGCAATCTCTGCTTGTGCAACACAGGCACTTGATGGTTACATGCAGGGTCGCATCGCACCGCAGTCGCCAGAAGAGATGAAAAAGGCGATTGCTGCAGGTCACGACCTAGAGCGCATTTTTGAAATAAACGACCTTGTTGCAAGTGAAAACACTTACTTTGTGGCAACCGGTGTAACCGATGGCTTGTTGCTTGATGGCGTTAAGAAAAATGGGCAGTACCTAACCACAGATTCAATTATTTTGCGTGCACGCTCTGGCACCATTCGCCGCGTGAAGGCAGATTACTTGGCATCGCGCTGGGCATAACAAGGTTTCAAAATGATTATTGAACCCAAGTACCAAGAAATCGCGGACCTATTTTTTGCGCAACAAGAGCGTTATCCACTTGGCGGATCGTCGCTTGCAATATTCAAAGACGGCGAACCTGTTATAAACATTTGGCAGGGTGAAGCCGAAGCTGGCAAACCTTGGACCCAGAGCACATACTCAGTTGTTTTTTCATGTTCAAAAGGTCTAACCTCAATTCTTGCGCACAGACTTGTGCAAGAAGGAAAGTTAGATCTAGAACAAAAAGTCAGTCACTACTGGCCCGAGTTTGCTCAGGCGGGAAAGCAAGACATTCCCGTTAAGTGGATCTTGCAACACAAAGCTGGACTATCAACTACTCGCCGGGATCTATCTATTGACGAAATAACCGATGGACATACCATCGAAGAAGAACTAGCCGCCCAGGAGCCTCTCTGGGAGCCAGGCACTGCACACGGTTACCACGCTCTAACATTTGGAACTCTAGTTGGAAAACTAATTCACAACATCACCGGAAAAACTGCCGGACAATATTTTGCCGAGTTGATTGCAGAGCCTCTTGATGTTGATGCCTGGATAGGTTTACCGAAAGATAAGTTCACAAATTTGGCACCGCTAATTTCTGATGGGAATCGCCCAGAAATTATTGCCGAACCAAACACCGATTTATATTGGCAATCAAGGGCAATGACATTTGGTGGTGCTCTAAATCATTTAGTAGAAAGCTACGAGACTGGATTCAATAATCCGAAGTTGATCGCCGCTGAGCTACCAGCTGCCGGGGGAGTGTCTAACGCCTACGGTTTAGCAAAAATTTACGCAGCCGCCGTCACTGAAATAGATGGAGTTCGCTTACTTGAAGACGACACTTTGCGTGCAGCAGTGGTTCCGCAATCAACTGGGCCATTAAAGTTTGAGCCTGCCAATGGAACTTGGTTCCCTGCCTGGGGCAACGGCTTCATGGTTGATGTGCCGGGTCTAAAAGACTTGCTGGGTCCAAGCTCTTTCGGTCACGATGGCCTTGGCGGCCAGAACGCGTTTGGTGATTTTGAACACCGCGTCGGCTTCGCCTACACATCTAACTACTTGCTAAGCGGTGCAGATGATCAATGGCGCCAGCAGGTGCTGATCAGGAAACTCAAAGAAATTCTTAAGTAATTCCGGCAAAATTGAAGCCATGAGCAACGACTGGCAGGCAGGCGAGCCCGACGAGGCGACCCTAAACTGGGGCGTTGCCGAAGCAGATGGCAGCACCAAGGTGCGCATTCGCAAGGGTCAGCCAGAAATCAAGCACATTCCTTTTTATAAGTTTCCTTATTACCCCGATGTCCTTGATCTGCGTAAGTGTGGCTACGAGATCGACAACTTTGCCGAGATCTTTGATCAGCTAGATAGCGCGCACTACCGGCACGCAATGGTTGCGCACATTCTGCTACATTTACCCACCGATGATTTTGGCCGCATGGGCGATGGCTCTGGCGGAAACCCACTTTGGAATCCGCGTCGCGCGCGAGAATTGGAATTTGAAGTTCGTGCGGCACTTCACCGATTTGGTTTGAGTGATGTGCCAACTTTGTTGCGCCGCATGATTGGCAAAGCTTTACCTGGTGACAGCATGACGCACGTTGGCGTTGATCTTTTGAATGTATTTTTCTGGGCGGCTCTAGCAAAAGTTGCGCGAGACTTTGCCTGGCGCGCTCCTAATTTGGAATTTGCCGCCGAGTATCTTGAATACCCAGTGAAGCGTGCATTCCGGGTAGCAGCTTAATTA
>CAZWHL010000003.1:0-50263 GCA_964633625.1 uncultured Rhodoluna sp. | reverse complement strand
GCTTCGCTAGTTGAGAGAATTTCAGCCGCGACAACTGTCAAAGACCTTCAGGCGATTTGGGTTGACATGTCTGAATCCGCGTTTTTGGCCTACAAGGTTGATGTTTCTAAATTCAATGCAAATGCAAAAGAGTTCGGAGAACTTACCTTGAATGAAGGGAAGGCGGTCCTATTTGAAGCTCTAGACAAGAACGCAATATATGTAAATGTCTCTGAACTGGCTGATTCAAAGTCTGGACTCAGCGCAAATGACGCCTTAATAACCAGGCAATTTTATGGAATTAAATAACATGCTTGACGAAGAACTTTCAGCGGTTGAGCGAAGCTATTTAGGGAGTGGGTACTTCCAGTCTCTAGCAGAGAAAAGCAGCTCCATAAATGAAAACCTTCGTGAGGGCATAGTTCTACGCGAATATCAAAAGGATGCAATTGGTCGCTACCTTTTCTATTTTGACGAGTATAAAAATAAGAAATTTCCTACTCACTTATTGTTCAACATGGCTACGGGCTCAGGAAAAACTGTCATCATGGCAGCAAGTATTTTGGACCTATATCAGCGTGGTTACAGGAACTTCATCTTTTTCACTCGCCTAGGGAACATTGTTGAAAAGACAAAACTTAACTTCTTAGCAGCAAATTCAAGTAAATATCTTTTTGCCAACCCGCTTCGCTTCAATGGGCTAAATGTCCAGGTAAATCATGTGACAAACTTTGATGGCGCATCCGCCAATGACATAAACATCATGTTTACGACTACAGCTGATTTGCATTACAAGTTGAACAACTCAATGGAGAACTCGCTTACTTTTGAGGAATTGCGGAGTAAGAAGGTTGTTCTAATTGCGGATGAGGCCCACAACCTCACGGCTGACACTAGAAAGAAGCTTTCTGCGGAGGATGAATTTAATCTGACCTCATGGGAAAGTACCGTCATGAAGCTACTGAACTCAAATCCAGTAGACAATGTCTTGCTTGAATTTACGGCAACAGCACGTTTAGATTCTGAGTACCCTGAGGTGCTGGAGAAGTACAAAGAAAAAGCTATTTTCAGATATGACCTCAAGCAATACAGGCTTGACGGCTATTCCAAGGACGTTAATACTTTTGAAGTTGACACTTCACTTATGCAACGAGTTCTTGTTGCCTTAGTGATATCGCAGTACCGTCTCAAGGTTGCTGAAGCCTACAAGTTAAGAATTAAGCCCGTAGTTCTGCTAAAGGCAAATCGTGTGACTCAGCCCGCAGTAAAAGCAGGAGCTGCTCACTCTGATGATGAAAGCGTTGTTGTTTCATCCGTTTTCAAAGAAAACTTTCACGCGTTTATACATGAGCTCTCTGCGGCTGATATTGAGGCAGTGAGCAATCTAGATAACGATGTCCTGAAAAAAGCCTTTAGCTTCTTTGAAAAGAATGGATTGACTTTCGCAGCTTTAGCAAATGAGTTGAAACGTGATTTCTCGGAGAACCACTGCCTCACTGTTGACGATGGGGAAGCCTTAGAGTCCAAGCAGGTCCTCTTAAATACCCTTGAAGATTCAACAAATTTGGTTCGTGCAGTATTTGCTACTCAGAAACTTAACGAAGGCTGGGATGTTTTAAATCTCTTTGACATCGTTCGCCTTTACAACTCCCGTGACGCAGCAAAAAATAAAGCAGGAAAAACCACTGTTGAAGAAGCGCAGCTAATTGGCCGCGGTGCTCGTTACTACCCGTTTGACTGGGAGCCAGGCACTCAGCGAATGAAGAGAAAATTTGATTCTGATGCGAATCATGACTTGAGGATTCTGGAAGAACTGCACTATCACTCAAAAACTAATCCGCGATATATCCAAGAACTAAAGGTTGCGCTAACAGAGACGGGAATTATCGCTGAGCGAAGTGTCAGTAGAACTCTAGGGGTTAAGCCTTCCGTCAAATCATCTAAATTCTGGAACGAAGCTCTTTTGTTCATGAACTCAAGAGAAAAGAACCTGAATGAGGAGATTTTCTCTTTCCGCGATGCCAAAGTAGGGTTTGACGCCACGCTTCCAGCAAATGCATTTGCATTGCCCACTCGCCAGGTGAGGGAAACCGCTATTTTTGGGAACGCCATTACTAGCAACCATATTGAGCCAACTGAAGTTGTGAAAATACCGCTCTTATCTTTGGGCTCACATGTTCTAAGAACGGCACTCTGGGATTTACCAAGCGGTACTTTCAAGTCAATCAAAGCTTTATTTGGAGGGTTGGACTCACTCTCGGACTTCATCCTGCAGGATGAGTTTCTTGGTGGCCTTGAAGTTGTAGTTTCAGGTACGAAAACGCAGCTTGAGAGCCTTTCCCAGTCTGAAAAACGCTCTATTGGGCGCTTCGTAATTTCTAAGGTGCTTGCGGCAGCCTCTCGTGTAGGTGCAGAGTATGTTGGCTCGCGTGAATTTAGGCCTGTGTTGCTTAAAGACGTGTTTTCAGAGGATAAGACTCTGAAGCTGGATGAAGGCAGCGAACGTAGTAGACCTGTTTCAGAATTTGAACTCTCAATGCAAGAGTGGTTTGCGCAAAATGAAATTTGGGGAACTTCTGAGGAAAAGGATTTCCTAAATTTCATGAAGACCTCAATGTCAGAAATTGAGTCAAAGTTTGATGATGTGATGCTTCTTAGAAATGAGATGCATTTCCCTATCTACAGCTTCAACGATGGCTCGGCTTTTTATCCAGATTTCGTGCTCTTCGTAAAAACCAAGGGCTCAGGCGATGCTGTGGTATTCCAGGTTCTAATTGAGCCAAAAGGTGACCAATTTCTGGACGCAGATGCAAGTTTCAAGCAATCTAAGGAATCCTGGAAGCAATCGTTCCTTGAAGAGATTTCAGAAAATGCTCAGATTGTCATTGCGGGCGACAAATACAAACTCATAGGTCTGCCATTCTTCAACGCTGGAAGTACGTCTCCCAAGATGAAAGAGCGATTCAAAGAGGCCTTTGCGCTTTCCCTAGGTCTCTGACGAATTGGCGTTTAGTCCTCATCAAATGGGTATTCGTCTCTAAGCCTTGCTCTTTCATTGGCCCTAAATATCTTTTGGCTCAGGTTTAAGGTTTCTTCATCAAAAGCCACGAAATAGTGGTTTTCAATAAAATCCTTTACATTCATCAGCTTCATAACTCTGAGGCACTTTGGGCAATCCTTAACTGAGCCAATCATTCCTTTGCAAACAGCGTCGCAATGTCTGCACACATTAGCTTTCTTGCGCGTCCCGCAGGTGCAGCGCTTGGTGAGGGAAGTGAAAGGTAAAACCCTTTGATTAGTAATAATTCTCAATTTCAGCCTCATAATCGTTTTGTCTAGAAAACGATATTTACGGCCTCTGACATTTGGCTACTGCTATGGTTTCTAGCTGCCAAGCGTATTTACGCCTTGGTGGAGGGGTGTTAATTCGGCGGTCTAACCGTACCCTCCTACCCATGTCCATATGTGCCTCTCCGCGTCCATATATGACACGTAGAGAGGGTTTGGATATCGTCGCAAGCCCTTCACTAGACCATGGTGGTTGAGCCTTAAATTAACCTCCAGGAGCTTAAAGGCTGGCAGCGCATTGACTGGTTGCGGTCTGCTACTGCTTTAGTCATTCATTTGTTTAAGCATGTTGACCATGGGCCTGACAGGGCCCAGGATTCTAGTTAGTAGGTGGTTCCGTTCACTAGAGTCCTGAGCTGTCCAATGTCAGAGACCCAATAAGACACTGTTAGTAGAACAATCTTTGAAAAATATTTCGCTGTTATCAGCTAGAACTTATTTGGATTTAGCTTCCAGGCGTTTGATATAACTGACTAGCTGGTCTTCCGTGATGCGTCGCGCTCCGCGAATGCAGACACTGGAAAGCTCACGAGACTTGACTAGCAGGTACGTCAAACTGCGGCTGCAACCAAGTATCTTTGCAGCTTCAGAAACAGTGAAAGTCACAGGCACATTCTTCTCAATCTTCATTTGATTCCTAACTTTTCGTCCTCAATGAAAATTGTCTAGGAGATGGTTATTACTGTCCGTCTAAACCTCAATCCAATCCATAACAAGCTCATCTTCATTCACCTGGTTCGTAGTGCCAGTCTTAAGTTCATATTCAATACCGCGTTCTTCTAGCCATGTGCAAAGAGAGTCAAGTCCATACTTTTTATAGACAGAGTGCGCCGCGCTCCTAAGTTCAGGACGTTTTACAAGGTCCTGGATGCCGTTCTCTGAGAAGCAAATATCAATAAACTCAACATTTTCAGTTGACACAGCGTAGGGGTCCTGTACTCCAAGGTTTTTGCGCAAGTTGCTTGAGGTCTGGAGTTGACGATGCCCCTTTGTTGCTAATTCAAATTCACGCCAGAGAGCAGCATCTCCTGAATGCTTGTGCGCAGAATAATCTTCAAGGATATTCCATGCAGAACGGGAGCCATCCTTCGGGGCAGTCTCCTTGAAAAAGGGAACAGTAACCTGCTTTGTCAGATAGTCCGCCATCCTTGAAGAGAGACCAGGAGTTTGCGTAAGGACACGAATGTCTTGAGCAGACTTTGATGGCTTAGGAAGACCAGCTTTGGTGAGCGCAGCTGTCCAACGTTTGACGCAATTGGTATGCCAGGCTGAAATATCATTTGGGCTTAGAAATGAACTCAGCATGCGAACAACATGCACATGCACATTCCAACCTGATTTGCGGCTGTACCTGATTTCTAGGGCTTTAATAAATCCAAATTGGGAATAAGTTTGCTTCTCTTTAGTGGCTGCATCACCCTGGTTGAAGAATTTCCAGGCGCTTGAATAGTTCACCAACAGTTTCTTCAAAGGCATATTTGGGGAGTGCGAGACTGTAAATGTCTGCAGCAACATTTGGCCAGCAATCCTTGTTTGGAAGGCTTCAATAATTTCTTTGATTTGTAAATTACGTTCAAAACGGTGCTTTGCTGTGCACCAAGCGCAAATCCAGACTGAACCACAAGTATGAAGACCCTTAGAAAAGATTTGCCCCTTGGACATACGGAACAAAAGAAATCCAATTAGTGATTGACCGCACTTCTTGTGCCGTGTATTGAAGGTGATGGATTTAGAGGTTGCCCATAAAAGAAGACGACGTTTATTGAACTCCGCCTGGTGCGAAGTGTTATTTGCATTATTAATCAAGAGTTGCTCCTGTTTAGGGAGCAGCAACCTGCGGGGAGCGCGACTGTAATCAAACTAATCACCACGGGCAGGTTTCTGCTCGCGAGTGATAGTTAGTAGGAAGCCTTTTTTGGCTGGCGTGCCTTGTTTTGGTTAGGAGAATATTTTGCGGACTTCTCGCGCAACTCAGTTAGAGGAACCAACGCTTCAATTAAGTCTGATTCAAAGTAGCGCCACTGGCGACCTACCTTGTACCCACGGATAGTTTTCTCAATAGTGAGCTTTGTGACTGTTCGTGTGCAAATTCCGTAGAAATCTGCTGCATCTTCAAGAGTTAGAAGAGGTTCTGGCTTTGACATAATCGTCCATTTCTGGACCAAGGCGCTGTGCAGTCTCTTTGACCGCAAGGGCAGCGCCTATGGTCTTTCTTGGATTGGAACGAATTCGTTCACGTCAAGCCTTTCTTGTAATTAGAGGGAAGCTGGTCCCTGTGTTAAGAATGTTAGGTCATTCAAATACAAAGGGACCAGCTTGTTTGCCAACGGCGAAACTAGAGATTGTCCTCATCAATTTCCATGAGGTTTGCGAAATGACCACCCTGATTTGTCGCATGTAGGTAGACCAATACAGCCTTACTTGAATCGCCAAGCCAACGCTGAAGTTCCGCGAGGGAGCCACCAGCCTTGGCATAGTAAGTCGCCCCAAAGTGACGCAATGAGTGTGGTGTGAAATTAGGACCCTGGATTCCAGCTTTCTTCACGGCCCTATTCCATGCACCCATAAAAACGTCGTGACGTAAATGGCTTCCGCTTGCAGAGGCGAAAATCAGTGTTTCTGGGTCCTCTGGCAAGAGGCTTAAGTGGGCTGTGATTAGGTCAGTTAGAGACGAATGCACTTCAATTTGGCGAGTACCAGCAGCGCTCTTTGTTGGCCCAACCAATGGGCTTCCATTTACCCAAGAGATGGCGCGTGAAATGTCCAGAACGTATTGAGAAACTTCACCGTTGACTGTTAGTGAGACATCCTTGCGACGCAATTCCGCAAATTCCTGATAGCGCATCCCTGAGTATGCAGCAATCATCACTAGGGCAGAAAAACGAGGATGAATTGACTTAGCGAGGAGAGCAACCTCTGACGGGGTGGGCACATACTTTGTGACACCTGTAGATGTGGAATGGGCCCCAACAACCTTGCATGGGTTGGTTTCACGAATTTCATCAAGGGTTGCACGTTTCATAACTACGCTAAGTAACTTGTAAGCCTTAGATGTTGTGGTTTTCTTGCCAGCCTTGAGGGACTTGTGCCACCATTCATCCACCATTGGTTTTGTAATGTCCCTTACATCCATATCGTGGAAGTCAATCAAGTGCAAATTCAACAACTTCACGTATAGAAGTTTCGTAGACTCACGCAAAGGAATGCCGTTTTTATTTGTTTGAAGTTCAATATGACGAACTACGTAGTCATAAAAGCGAAAACTCTCATTCTTAGCTTCTACGACTTTGGGAGAAGTCCACGAATTTTCAATAATTGAAGTGCGAGTTTTGGCTAGGAAATCTGTGGCTTGTGAACGGAATTGAAAAGTGTGAGGAGCTAGATAGCGAACTCCATCTGGACCTAGATAACTTGCTTGGTATGCACCTGATTCCAATTCACGAATTGCACCCCAAGGATTGCGGCGACGATTGCGTGGTTTTGTTGTTGCCATTTTGAATCTCTCTTCTACTACAGGCCCGCTCTCTTGGCGTGCATTCTCTGTGCAATAGAGGATTGAATGGGGTTGCAAAAAGATTCATTTTGCTTACATTTGATTGCATTTAGCCCAAAGCGAACCTATTTGACGCTTCGCGGTAAACTTGCCGTTAGCCCCTGAACTTCAGGGCATTGCCCTCGTAGCTCAGTGGATAGAGCAAGAGCCTTCTAATCTCTTGGTCGCAGGTTCGATTCCTGCCGAGGGCGCTTAGCCAAGTAATGACTTCATGTTCTTGTAGATCAGGTTTGCTGCGAAGTCAGGGGCAAGTCGAATCAGGTTTCCCATCAGTTTGGCGTCGCTACCAACATAAATTCGTCTTGCATTCGACTCAATTGCATCGACCATCATTTTTCCAGCGGCGGCCGGAGCGGTAACACGGGCTGCGGCTTTCTTCTGTTCTTCAGTTAGTTCACCACTGCCGAAGCTGACCCCAGAGTTTGCCGAGATGTTGGTGCCAATCGCTCCGGGCCAGACCAAGGTGAGGTTTACATTCGTCTCCTTTAGTTCTGAACGGAGGCCCTCTGTAAGCAAGTTCAAAGCAGCTTTGGTTGCGCCATACAGGGTTTGTCCGGGTACCGGAGCGTAGGAACCCATTGATGAAACGTTAAGCAGGTGTGCTTCGGGGCGTCCAATTAGGCCAGGCAGGAATGCCTTGATCATGTTCAACGGACCAAAGAAGTTGACGTTCATCACGCGATCGATGTGCTCGAAATCAAGTTCATTGATTTTTACGAACGGCTGAATAATTCCGGCAACATTTAACAATGCATCAACCTTGCCAACCTTGGCTTCAATCTCGGTAGGGAGGGCGGCCACGCGGGCTCTATCGGTGATGTTGACATCAAATGCAAAGAAGTTGTTAGCGTTTTCGCCGGCAAGTTTTTTAGTCTCTTCTAGAAATTCGTGCTTTAGATCTAGTCCGGCTACTTTTGCACCTCGGCGAAGCAGTTCGAGCGAAACTTCGCGCCCCATGCCATTTCCGGCTCCGGTAACGACTAGTACTTTTCCGTGAACCTTCATAGCGTGCTCCTTAGGCTAGTTCGAACTGGCCGCCATCAATTTGACCCTGTTTGCGATAGAGATCAAGTTTCTGGCGGGTGTCTGCAATGTCTAGGTTGCGCATGGTCAACTGACCAATTCGGTCTTCCGGACCGAACGCAGAATCTTCGTTGCGCTCCATTGATAACTTCTCTGGGTGGTAGCTGAAGTTTTCGCCGCGAGTATCAACGATTGAGTAATCGTCACCGCGACGAAGTCTCAAAGTAACCGAACCAGTAACCGCCGATGCAACCCATCGGGTTAGTGATTCACGGAACATAAGCGTCTGTGGGTCAAGCCAGCGCCCTTCGTAAAGAAGGCGACCCATCTTGCGACCTTCGTTGTGATAGTTCGCAACAGTGTCTTCGTTGTGGATTGCAGAAATCAAGCGCTCGTAGGCGATGTAAATCAAAGCCATTCCAGGAGCTTCGTAAATTCCTCGGCTCTTAGCTTCGATGATTCGATTTTCAATCTGATCCGACATTCCAAGCCCGTGGCGTCCACCAATAACGTTTGCCTCGTGGAAAAGTTCAACCTGGTTCTTGAAGTCCTTGCCGTTGATAGCAACTGGTTCGCCCTGCTTGAACGTGATGGTCACGTCTTCGCTGTCGATCTTTACCGATGAGTCCCAGAACTTTACGCCCATGATTGGGTTCACAAGTTCCATTGAAGAGCTCAGTAACTCTAGGTCTTTGGCTTCGTGAGTAGCACCAAGCATGTTGGCATCTGTTGAGTATGCCTTTTCCACCGATGCACGGTATGGCAACTTGCGAGCCTGTAACCATTCAGACATCTCATGACGGCCCCCCAGTTCTTCAACAAAGGTGCTGTCTAGCCATGGCTTGTAGATGCGAAGGTTTGGGTTTGCTAAAAGTCCGTATCGGTAGAAGCGTTCGATGTCGTTACCTTTATAGGTACTGCCGTCGCCCCAGATGTCCACGCCATCTTCGTGCATAGCACGAACCAACATGGTTCCGGTTACTGCGCGACCAAGTGGGGTGGTGTTGAAGTAAACCTTGCCACCGGTTCGAATGTGGAAGGCACCACACGCAATCGCGGCAAAACCCTCGCGGACGAGAGCCGCGCGGCAATCAATTAGGCGCCCCTGCTCGGCGCCATAATCCTTGGCGCGGTCTGGAATGGACTCGATGTCGTCTTCGTCATACTGACCTAGGTCTGCTGTGTAGGTGTAAGGAATCGCACCCTTTTCGCGCATCCAGGCAACTGCCACAGATGTGTCGAGACCGCCAGAAAAGGCAATGCCAACTTTTTCACCAACAGGGAGGGATTCAAGAACCTTAGACATGGATACAAGGTTACCCGGAATAACCAGCGCTAAATAGGGTTTTATAAGGGTATGAGCCTAAATGAAGTCGAATTGACCATGTTAGATGGACGCAAAACAACCTTTTCTGAATTTGCCGGCAAGACTGTGTTGGTGGTCAACGTGGCATCGCGTTGTGGTCTGACTCCTCAGTATGAAGCGCTTGAGGCTCTGCAGAAAAAGTACGCCGCCAAGGGATTCACGGTGTTGGGCATGCCGTCAAACCAATTCATGCAGGAGCTTGGCACCAGCGAAGCTATCGGTGATTACTGTTCCACAACTTGGGGTGTGACTTTTCCGATGACTGAGAAGATCAAGGTCAATGGGCGAGGACGTCACGAGCTATACAAGACTTTGGTGAAGGCCAAGGATCACGCCGGACTTGCCGGACCGGTGATGTGGAATTTTGAGAAGTTCCTGGTGCTGCCAAACGGTGTGATTCAGCGATTCAGGCCAACTACAAAGCCCGATGCGCCCGAGGTCATTGCGGCGATCGAAGAAGCCCTAAAAGCCTAGATAGCAATTTGTTTTATAGAGCACAGTGTTTTAGAGGGCACTGTCTCCAAGGTCAACGCCAAGGTAATCTGCGATGACGTCGGTGACCAGTTTGTGGTCATCGCGCTGAGGTAATCCTGAAATTGTTGCAGTGGCCACAATGCCCTCGCCCTCAACGCGAATAGGGAAGCAGCCACCGTGCCAGGCATAGTTAGCTTCGTCTAATCCCGATATTTTGTGCGCAGCCTCGGCAAACTTTATTTCAAGTCCAACTAGGTATGAACTGGTGTGCATTAGGTTGACCAAGTTTCGTTTGCGACGAGCCCAGTCGGCGTTTACGGCAGTCGTGCCAGGCATTGCCGAAAAGAAAAGTATGTCTTCGCCGCGGCGAATGTCGATAGCAACGCCTTGGCCGTACTTTTCGGCTTCGGCGCGAAGCGCAAGTCCAAGACTCCAGGCGTCGGCCTCATCAAAACTTCTGAAGACCAAAAGTTCCTCTTGACGAATTACTTTTTCGACATCTGATTCGCGCGGCTCGTTCATGATTTAAGCCTAGGCGACCGGACCCTTGTGAAAATGTTCAAACACCATGTTGGTTCGGGTTGATGCAACTGTGGCATTGCTTGAAAGGTTTTCGAGAACAAATTCGCGAACGTGATCGTTGTCACGCACTGCTAGGTGAACAATGAAGTCTTCCGCGCCACCCAGGAAGAAAACCTGAATGACCTCTGGTAGAGAGCGCATCTCATTCATGAAATCGGCAAGATGTGATCTGGCTCCGGCACGCAAAGTTACTGAGATAAGGACCTGACTTGATAGACCGATTGCAGCCGGGTTGATGTTTGCGTTGAAACCTGAGATGACTCCTCTAGACACGAGTGTGCGAACACGGGTGATGCAGGTAGACGGGGCAATTCCGGCAGCTTCGGCAAGATCGGTATTGGTCATCCGGGCGTTTGCGCTTAGTAAGCGCAGAAGTTCGTGATCGATCTCGTCTAGTTCAGCCTGCAGATTATTCGTTGCCATGGCCCAAATTGCCTTCCAAAATGAATTCTTAAGCAAATATTAGGTTATTTTATGCAGAATGTTCGGTCTTTACACGAATGTAACGTGAAACCTACAGGATTTACCTGAAAGAAGGAGCAAATCATGCGCGTAGGCATTCCAACTGAGATCAAGAACAACGAGAACCGTGTGGCTATTACGCCTGCCGGTGTGCACGAGCTGGTGCGTCGTGGTCATGAGGTATTCATTCAGGCGGGTGCCGGAGTTGGCTCTGGTTTTGAGGATTCCGACTACCAGGCGCAGGGCGCCAATATGCTAGCCACTGCCGAAGAGGTTTGGGCCGCCGGTGATTTGTTGCTCAAGGTGAAAGAGCCAATCAAGGCCGAATACAATCTGATGCGACGCGATCAAGTGTTGTTCACCTACCTTCACCTTGCAGCTTCGCGCGAGTGCACCGATGCACTGCTTGCATCTGGAACCACCGCGATTGCCTACGAGACGGTGCAGCTGCCAAATCGTTCATTGCCACTGCTCCAACCGATGAGTGAAGTTGCCGGTCGATTGTCAGCACAGATTGGTGCATACCAACTTATGAAGAATGAGGGTGGTCGTGGAGTTTTGATGGGCGGTGTGCCGGGTGCGCCAAAGGCCAAAGTGGTTGTGATTGGTGGTGGCGTTGCCGGTGAGCACGCTGCGACTATGGCGCTTGGCATGCAAGCCGAGGTAACGGTGATTGATATTTCTCTGCCAAAGCTGCGTGAACTCGATGCAAGATTTGGTGGACACGTTCGTACTCGCGTTTCAACCGCACTTGAAATAGCGGAACAACTAAAAGATGCCGATCTAGTAATTGGATCTGTTTTGATTCCTGGGGAAAAGGCACCAAAACTCGTAACCGATGCAATGGTGAAAACTATGAAGCCTGGATCGGTGTTGGTTGATATTGCAATTGACCAGGGCGGGTGTTTTGAAAACTCAAAGCCAACCACTCACGATGACCCAACCTTCAAAGTTCACAACAGTGTTTACTACTGCGTTGCCAACATGCCGGGTGCGGTTCCAGCAACATCTACTCGCGCGCTGACCAATGCGACCTTGCCTTATGTAATTGCTCTTGCAGATAAAGGTTGGAAGGCAGCGCTTGCCGCCGATGAATCATTGGCAAAGGGCTTGAACGTGCACGATGGCAAGGTCACATACTCTGGCGTGCAGCACGCATTCCCGGAGCTACCTTTCCAGGAGTTGCAAGCAGCAATCGCCTAGGCGGGCTGTTGCTGCGTAATGCAGTGGATGCCGCCGCCGCGAGCAAATAGTGGGCGGGCATCAACTAACACGATCTTTCTATCGGGGTAAACGCTCTGCAATGTTTCCACCGCGCGCTGGTCGTTGGCATCTTTAAAGCCACACAAAATTACGCCGCCATTTACTAGGTAGTGATTGATGTAGCTGTAATCAACAAAGCCTTCGTCATCACGCAAAGTTGTTGGCGCGGCAACCGGAATCAACTCAAAGCCACCATATTCTTCAAGTGTTCGCTTGACCTCGTGGCTGACCGAATAATCCGGATGCGCTGGGTCCTCTTGATTGTGAAACAAGATTTTGGTGGGTGAAGCGAAGCAAGCGACGATATCAATGTGACCGCGGGTACCAAATTCGTCATAGTCACGCGTTAGTCCGCGGCGAATCCAGATGGCCTCTTTCGTGCCAAGTTTTTCATGGATTTCTGCTTCAACCTCGGCACGAGACCAAGTTGAGTTTCTACCTTCGCCAAGCTGTACGGTCTCGGTAAGTAGAACAGCACCTTCGCCATTGACGTGGATTCCGCCGCCCTCGTTAATCAATTGGGAATTAATCAGTTCCTTGCCGGCAAGCGTCGCAATAATCTCGGCAACTTTAGAGTCTTTGTCCCAACTTGCCCAGCTCTGTGCGCCCCAGCCGTTGAAGATCCAGTTCACTGCGGCAACGTCACCACTTGAATTTTTTACAAAGGTTGGTCCAATGTCGCGCATCCATGCATCATTCAGGGGAGCGGCGACGATCTCAACTCGTGAATCTAAAAATTCCCTTGCGATTTCAATTGCGTCCTGTTCGCACAGCATGGTGACCGGTTCGAATTCGATGATTGCGTTGGCAACGGCAGCCCAGGTTGAGCGTGCTTCGTGCCAATCGGATTCAGTTTCACCGAGTGTGTAGCCCGATGAAGGCCACGCCATCCAAGTCCTTTCGTGCGGCGTCCATTCGGCTGGCATGAACCACTGAGCCGAAGTCATTTAGTAGTTGACTCCGGCAATGCCACCATCAACACCTTCACCGTTATCGGTGCGCGGATTTACTACCGGCTTGGTAAGTAAGTCGTAGGTGTCTGGTCGGCGAGTGGCAAGGAATGGAAACAGGTCAAGCCAATCGCGACGCTGATCAAGATCAAGATCGGCGATCAGCACTTCATCGCCCTCGCGTTCGGCGCGCACCAAGATACGGCCGTAAGGGTCGCAAATGAAACTGCTTCCATAGAAGTTCAGCGCGCCCTCGTTGCCGTAGCGGTTTGGCACCACCATGAAAGTTCCATTCGCGATTGCATTGCCAACAATCACCTGACGCCAAAGCGGCTCAGTGTCAAATTGCGGGTGATCAGGTTCGGAACCAATTGCCGTTGGGTATACCAAGATCTCGGCACCGCGCAAACTGTAGTTGCGCGCAACCTCAGGGAACCATTCGTCCCAACAGGTTGGTAAACCAAACTGTGCATCGACATCACGGAATTCAAGATCGTAAACCGGATACGGTTCACCAGTAGCAGGACCCGGAGCAAAATACTTATCTTCGTAGTAACCAGCAGTGACCGGAATGTGCAATTTTGGAGTGCGCGCAACAATCACACCTTCTGGGTTAACAATGATTGCAGTGTTCAGTGCACGACCATCGGCGAAGTTTTGGTGTTCGTAAAGTGACGCGTGAACGTAAATGTTGTTGGCGCGCGCTGCAGCGGCAGCAAATGCGTGAGTAGGGCCACCCTCAAGTTGCTCGGCAATTGAATTTGGTGTGCCTGCCGGAAGTTGGTCGGCAGGGTAGCGACTAAGAGTGAGCTCTTGTAAACAAACCATTTGTGCGCCGTTGTCGGCAGCAAGGCGAATTCCCTCGTTGAGTTTTGCAAGGTGCTCACTCTGGTTCTCATGCCACTTGGTTTGCACCAGTGCTACGCGCAGCGGTGAACGATTTGAATCCTTGACTCTAGATAGCGGAGTCAGAGCTTGAGCAACAGTAACTTTCACGATTTAACTTTCTTCGTTCATGCTGTCGAGAATCGCAATCAAGGCATTGAGGTCTGTGCGTGGATTCACGATAGCAAATCTGGCATTTGGTTTACCCAGGTGAGAACTAGGCACAACAAATGCCTCGCCACGGGCAAGAAGCTTGGCCGACCACGCATCGTACTTGGCTAGGTCCCAACCGTGCTTAGTGAAAACAACAACCGATAGTTCTGGTTCGCGAACCAGTTCTAGGTCTGGTCGGCGCTTTATTTCGTCGGCAATTTGTCGCGTTAGCGAAATGTTCTTTCGCACGCCTTCGCGGTATGCCGCCACACCATGAGTGGCAAGCGAGAACCAGAGTGGTAAGCCACGTGGTCTGCGGGTCAAATTGTAGGCGTAATCAGAAGGATTCCAGTCACCCGATTCGGTGAGGGTGTCTAGATATTCGCCGTGCTGAGTGTGGGCATCGTGCGCAAGCTTTGGTTCACGATAAATCAGTGCACAGGCGTCGAAGGGTGCGAACAGCCACTTGTGTGGATCAACAATGAAGCTGTCGGCCTTTTCGACGCCGTCAAAAAGGTGTCGACTTTCTGCAGAAAGAATTCCTGCTAAACCATACGCACCATCAACGTGAAACCAAATATTTTTATCGTTTGCAACCGCTCCGATTTCATCAAGTTTGTCGACGATGCCAAAGTTTGTGGTTCCGGCAGTTGCAACGATTGCAAATACTCCGTCACCAGCTTCGCTAAGTGCTGCGGCAACTGAATCACCACGAAGGTGACCGTTTTCATCAACTTTCGCCTTGATGATGTCAACATCCATTACCGTAGCGGCAGATTTCAAAGATGAGTGCGCCTCGGCAGAACAAATGAATTTCCATTTGGTTGGTTGTGCGATACCTGCTTCGGTGCGCTTTTTCGCTGCCGAGTGACGAGCTGCAACTAGTGCACTCAGATTTCCCAGAGTGCCACCCTGAACAAAAACTCCTCCGGCAGTTTTTGGAAGGCCAACTTCGCTGGCTAACCAAGCGAGCACTTCGTTTTCGGCATAAACTGCGCCGGCACCTTCCATCCACGAACCACCATAAATTGCTGAAGCCGAAACGATTAGGTCAAATAGTTTTGATGCCTCGGTAGGTGCAGATGGAATGAAAGATAAATAGTTTGGGTGATCGGTTGAAATTGTTGCCGGTGCAAGAATTTCACTAAAGATTTGAAGCGCCTTGTGTCCGCCGATTCCTGATTCGGAAATTGTTTGCCCAGCATTTTCACTTAGCCAGGAAGGTGACTGAGGTCCATCTAACGGAGCAGGGTCATACTCAAGTCGCTTGCGCGCGTATGCAAAAACTTCTTCGCGAAGTTTGATTGAGTCGTCGTTGACTTCATGCATGGTTTGAGCCTACTTACGTTTTTTGCGTCGCACCAACGAGACGGTGAAGCCCAACACCGATAGTCCAAGCAGAATCCAGGATCCAATCTGGCGTTCACGGGCTATTGATTCACATGATGTCCAGCCCTGGGCCTGAACATCAACACAGGTGCTTGGATCAAAGAGGCCGATTATTGAAGCGAAAACGCCAACCAGTGCAACGGTGGCAACCATCGCCATTGAGTTGTTCTGGATTTTAGCCATTACTAAGCCTGTGGTTCTGAGACGTCACCGAATTCGCCGCCATGCGACTCAATCTCTTTGCGGATTTCATCCATGTCAAGATCGCGAACGGCTTGAATAAGTTCTTCGAATGCTGGCGCAGGTAGCGCACCCGCCTGGTTGAACAGTAATACTCCATCTCGGAAAACCATAAGAGTAGGAATAGAAGTAATTCCAGCTTCCGCCGAAAGTTGCTGTTCGGCCTCGGTGTCGACCTTGCCGAAACGAATATCGGTGTGCTTTTCGGAGGCTGCTTCATAAATAGGGGCAAACTGCATGCACGGTCCGCACCAACCAGCCCAGAAATCAACGATGGTGATTCCTTCGTTAACAACGGTGTCGCCAAAGTTTGCAGCGCCTAATTCGATTGTTGCCATTCTTACCTCTTCACGTGTGCGAATTCCAAAGACAAGCCTAGGCTAGAGAAATGATGACTTTTATTCTTGGCGGTGGCTGCTTCTGGTGTTTGGACAGTTCATTCATGCAGTTCAAAGGGGTAAGCGATGTGCTGGTGGGCTACATGGGCGGCGAGATTGCTGACCCTGGCTACGAGGCAGTCTGCAGCGGCACCACTGGCCATGCTGAGGTTGCCAAAGTAATTTTTGACGAATCGGTAATTCCAGCCGAGGTAATTCTGGACATCTTCTTTACGTTGCACGACCCAACCCAATTGAACCGTCAGGGTAACGATGTTGGAACTCAGTATCGGTCTGTAATGTTTTACACCGATAATTCCCAGCGAGAACTTTTTGTCGAAGCAATTGAAAAAGCTAAGAGTGTTTGGGGTGATGGAGTTGTAACCGAGCTATCGCCGGCAAGTGATTTTTGGGTAGGCGAGGACTACCACCAAGACTTCTTTGCTAAGAATCCAAACCAGGGATATTGCAACGCGGTTGTAGCGCCAAAGATGTTGAAAACTCGAAAGGCTTTCACTGCCTACCTGCGTGACTAAATGCTAGGGCCGGGTTATCCACAGATTTCCATTCGGCAATCCTTAGATTGCGATTGCTCGCCAAACTCGAAACACACCACAGTTAGTGGTTTAAGTTTCGAGAAGGGCATAAGGAATTGTCAGAAACACTTTCGGTCACCGGTCTGGTGGCAACCACTCCGCGCCACCTGGTAACTCAGGATGGCCTGCCAATCACATCATTTAGATTGGCGTCTTCCCAACGAAGGTTTGATCGCAATCAGAACAAGTGGATCGATGGCGAAACCAATTGGTTCACCGTGACTGCTTTCCGTCAGTTAGCTATTAACTCAGCTGGTTCAATCAACAAGGGTGACCGCCTTGTTGTTGCCGGAAAGCTTCGCATTCGTGATTGGGATAACGGTGAACGTGCTGGCACTTCTGTTGAGGTTGAAGCCGATTCACTGGGTCACGATTTGACCTGGGGAAGCTCCGTTTTTACTAGAACCGTTTTGGTGCGCGAGGCGGATCCAGACCCAGACGACGACCTTGAGCCCGAACCAGAACTGGTTGGTGCCAAGAAGAAGTAATTTTCCAGACTGCTGAGCCACTTGGCGATCCCCCTCACGTATCTCTTTGGTGGCTCAGCGCCATACCTCTTTCACGGAGGTCCGGCACCCTCTAACCAACGCTTGCATTTAGTGGCACCCAAAGTGGAGCCGCATTGGTCGGGTAAACTGAAACCCATAGCAAGCCAAGCGTTAGAGGGTGTCATTCTCACGCTTTCGAGGCTGATGCTGCAGATACCGAAAGTGATTAGTTCTCGATGGCTGAATTCATCTACCAGATGATCAAGGCGCGTAAAGCGCATGGCGACAAGGTAATTCTTGACGACGTAACCTTGGCGTTTATTCCAGGCGCAAAAATCGGTGTGGTTGGCCCAAACGGTGCTGGAAAGTCAACCGTTTTGAAGATTATGGCTGGCCTTGACACACCTTCCAATGGTGAAGCACGCCTTAGCCCTGAGTACACCGTTGGCATCTTGATGCAAGAGCCACCGCTTGATGAGTCACTAACAGTGCTAGGCAACGTAGAGCTTGCAGTTAAGGAAACCAAAGCAAAGCTAGATCGCTTCAATGAAATTTCTGCCCTGATGGCCGAGCCGGATGCCGACTTTGATGCGCTACTTGCTGAAATGGGTACGCTCCAGGAGCAGATTGACCACCTTGATGCGTGGGATCTTGATTCACAACTAGAGCAGGCAATGGATGCGCTGCGTTGCCCGCCAAGCGACTCACCGGTTACCTCACTCTCTGGTGGTGAGCGTCGCCGTGTTGCACTTTGTAAGTTGCTTTTGGAGAAGCCAGATCTTCTTCTTCTTGACGAACCTACAAACCACCTAGACGCCGAATCGGTTTTATGGTTGGAGCAGCATTTAGCCAAGTACCCTGGTGCCGTACTTGCTGTGACGCACGACCGTTACTTCTTGGACAACGTTGCAGAGTGGATTTTGGAACTTGACCGAGGACGCGCCTACCCATACGAGGGCAACTACTCAACCTACCTAGAGAAAAAGCGCGAGCGTCTTGAAGTTCAGGGAAAAAAGGACGCCAAGTTGGCAAAGCGATTGAGCGAAGAACTTGAATGGGTTCGTTCATCTTCAAAGGCCCGTCAGACTAAATCAAAGGCTCGTTTGGCTCGCTACGAAGAAATGGCAGCCGAGGCGGATCGCACTAGAAAGTTGGATTTTGAAGAAATTCAAATTCCGATGGGTCCTCGACTAGGTGACATCGTGATTGAGGCAAAGAATATTCAAAAGGGCTTCGAGGGTCGATCACTGATTAATGGCTTGTCGTTCAGCTTGCCACGCAACGGAATCGTTGGTGTGATTGGCCCAAACGGTGTTGGAAAGTCAACGTTGTTCAAGACCATCGTTGGTCTAGAAAAACTTGATGGCGGTGACCTGAAGATTGGTGAGACCGTAAAGATTTCATACGTTGACCAGTCACGCGGTGGCATTGACCCAAACAAAACTCTTTGGGAAGTTGTTTCTGGCGGCCTGGACTTTATGCAGGTTGGTAATCAAGAAATGCCTTCGCGTGCATACGTTGCGGCATTTGGTTTCAAGGGTCCAGATCAGCAGAAGCCCGCTGGAGTCCTATCCGGAGGTGAGCGCAACCGTTTGAACTTGGCGCTTACTCTCAAAGAGGGTGGCAACGTATTGTTGCTGGACGAACCTACGAACGACTTGGATGTTGAAACTCTTGGTTCTCTTGAAAACGCACTTTTAGAATTTCCGGGCTGTGCCGTGGTCATCACGCACGACCGCTGGTTCCTAGACCGCGTTGCCTCGCACATCTTGGCTTACGAAGGTACAGACGACAACCCAGACAACTGGTACTGGTTCGAAGGAAACTTTGAAGCGTACGAGGAAAACAAGATCGCTCGCCTTGGTCCAGATGCAGCTAAGCCACACCGATCAACTTACCGTCGTCTAACCCGCGACTAATTCTTTGATTGCTTCTTCGAAAACTTCGTGGTGCTTTTCAACGTCAGCCAAAGTGGTGGTTGGACACATCAGCGCCATGTTGTGGAATGGCGTAAGCATGATTCCACGGTTCGCCAGATAGACGTGTAGGTAATCTTCCAACTCAGCATCAGCGGCGTGGAAGGCATCGGTGCCGGTTTTTGGGTAAGGCTTCGCAAAACGATATTCCGCGCGAGCCCCAAGTTGGTTGATCGACCAAGGCAAGTTGTATTTGTCGAAGAGCTCGTTAACTCCAT
Organism: uncultured Rhodoluna sp.; assembly: GCA_964633625.1. Classification (GTDB taxonomy): domain Bacteria; phylum Actinomycetota; class Actinomycetes; order Actinomycetales; family Microbacteriaceae; genus Rhodoluna. The sequence goes on along the minus strand of CAZWHL010000003.1, from coordinate 30,941 downwards.
CGGTAAACACGGTAGCTAGGTCAATCATGTATTTAAAGTTGTCTTCGGTGAGTACCTGTTCTAGAGTCGCACGCATCGCGGCAACTTGTAGCGGGTTCCCGGCAAGAGTTCCACCAACACCACCCATGTCAACCAAGTCAAGATCGGTGCGACTCAAGATCTTTTCTGCTAGGTGAGTGCTAAGGCCATAGGTGCCAGTTGGAATTCCACCGGCAATTGCCTTGCCGATCACAAAGACATCCGGTTCAAGGTTGTCGCGCTTGGTCATGCCGCCGTAACCCGCAGAAAATGTGTGGGTCTCATCGATGATCAGTAGAGCGTCGTACTTGCGAGTAAGTTCGCGTACGCCTTGCAGGTAACCAGGTTCTGGCAAAACGATTCCAATGTTGGTTAGCGCAGGTTCCATCAGTACCGCGGCTACGTCACCGTTTTTTAATTGACGTTCTAAGCCGGCAAGGTCATTGAATTCGGCAACACGCGAAGTGTGAGTTACATCAACAGGGGAGCCAACGTTGCCTGGGCGACTCATGCCTTCACCGTCTTGACCAACCACGATAAGTGCCTCATCTACTGAGCCGTGGTAGCAGTAGGCATTGAAAAGTATTTTTGGTTTTCCGGTGATTGCTCTCACCAAACGAATTGCCCAACGATTTGCATCAGTGGCGGTTAGCGAGAAGCTCCACTTGGCCATTCCAAAACGCTCGCTCAAGTTTTTTGCAACCCACTCTGCGTCTTCAGTTGGAAGCATTGTGGTTAGGCCACCTAGATCTTTTACGCGGTGGGTGATTGCATCAACAACCTCTGGTGCCGAGTGACCCGCCATTGCACCGGTGTCTCCAAGTGCAAAGTCAATGTATTCGTTGCCATCGATGTCCCAGATGCGGTTACCAACAGCGCGTTCAAGGTAAATCGGAAAACCACCGGCTTTCTTGTTCATCCACGTCATTGGTACCTTGCCAAAAAGATGGTCGGCATTCTCAAAGGCCGCTTTTGACTTTGGGTTACGTGCTAAAAAGGTTTGTTGCTCACGCTGATTAAGGATGGCAAGCTTTTCACGATTGATCATTTTTCTATTTTGCCATTCTGGCGTTAGTTTAGAGACGTCATGATTAATCCCTTCATTCTTGCCGACGAGCAAACTGCCGCCGACTTGCAGTCGTATTTGGCGCGTGCCAAACGCCTAGACCCAGATGGGCTAGTTCGCTTAAGAGCATTTGGCGAAGTACTGGCAGCCTACGTCGCCCCAATCTTTGCTGGGAACCTAATGGATTCTGGACCTACGGTTTTGGGATTGCGAACCTGTGAGCTTGCTGCACCTGCCGAGGTCGATGCGCTGGTGCCGATAAGTGCGGTTCAAGAGCGTCTTGCTCGATTGCTCGGTGAACCGGATGCCAAGGAATTCAAAATTCAACTGATTGAAACTCAGCGTGCACCGTGGGCGGGAATTTCGCCGCCACGCCAAGGTTGGGAACAGGTTGGCACCATAAACGAAAATCAACTAACTCAGATTGCTCGAGACGGAATTGCTGAAGTTGCTGCATCATTGCCGGGATCAGTTGGTGGACCAATTGCTGCACGCATACGCGGTGAAATTTGGGGCCGAGGTATTGACTTAGAAAGCAAGATTCCAACTGGTGCAGCATTTGCAGCTGCGGGCTTGGGTTTTCTAACCGAGAACGAAGAAGTTGGCCTTTATCAGGCAGAGGGCTGGATTCGCCTAAGCAGCGAACATGGTCACGTGCTGGCTAAAGCCGCGACGAAATTTTAATTAGTCTTCGAAAGAGTTGAGCATCGCCGTAGCAGCGCGCTCAAGATAGGCCCAGAGTTCCGCCTCGTGCAGCTGGCTCAGCCCCACCGATTCAACTGCAACGCGCATGTGTCTTAACCAACGCTCGCGCGCATCGGGATTTATTTTGAATGGATTGTGACGCATTCGCAGTCGCGGATGCCCGCGAAGTTCTTGATAGGTAGTCGGCCCGCCCCAGTACTGCTCAAGAAAAAGCTGCAACCGTTCGGCAGCTGGACCAAGGTCTTCTTCTGGGTACATTGGACGTAACACCTCATCAGAAGCCACACCCTCGTAAAATTTATTGGCGATCTTCTTAAAAGTTTCTTTGCCACCTACTAGTTCATAGAAATTTCCACCAGTGGTTTCGCCGCTTAAGCCTCGGATACGAACAGTCTCAACGCGAGCGGCATCTTCGAAACCGTTTGACAATTACTTAGCCTTTTGCGATGACTTGTGTGACAAGTTTCCAACGCGCAGGATCTCTCCATTGCGCACATACCAAAGTGTGCCCTTTGTGTCGCGCACCTGCGTGATTCGCAAGCCCACGCTTTCAACTACTCCGCTAGCCTCGCCAAGATCAACCTTGTCGCCAATTCCGTATTGGTCTTCAAAGACAATGAACAACCCCGATAGCAAATCGCGCACGATGTTCTGCGCACCAAACCCAAGTGCCGCGCCAAGGATTCCGGCACCGGCGATCAATGCGCCAACTGCAACACCAAGCTCACTTAGCAACATTGTGGCGGCAATTATGTAAATGCTCCAAGTGATGAAGTTGCTAAGGACAGATCCAAGAGTCCTGGCGCGCAGCACTAGACGTGCCGGGTTTAAAGAGGCGGCAAGAGTTTTACCGTTACCGTTCTTTTTTGCGCCAGCGGTTATGCCGCGAACAATTCGCTTCACTGATACCAACAGGATTGCACGCAGCACGATTGAGCCAATGATGATCAGAGCAATTCGAATCAGTGTTGACCAGTCATGCCAAGCGGTTTGCAACCACTGCACCAGGGTTTCGTATGAACTCATTTTTCTCTCGTTTAGTTTCGAAGGTCTCGCTGTTGGGCTTGTAAGGCTCGTTCCACATTGGCAAGTGACTCAACCAAAATTCTACGTAGAGCTGGGATTTCCTTTACTTTGGCGTCGTTAATCCATGTCTTGGTACTTTCAGCAAGCTGCTGGCTAGCAAGCGGTAGCGGATAAAGGTTTTCGATAAGGTACTCGGCAATCTTGAAGGTGTTGCTGTTCCAGATGCGCACCGCATTTTCAAAATACTGATTCACGTACGGCTCGAGCAGGGATGCATCAGCGACTCTGACGAAGCCCAGGCTGGCGGCATCAACCAAAATGTTCGACAACTCGTGAGTCTGAGTGAGGGTGTGCCATGCCTTTGCCTTGTCTTCAGCCGTCGGCAACATAGCGCGAGCACCAGCAGCTGCTTTTTGACCGTTCGAGGTGTTGTCTAGAGCAAGTTGCTGATCGATTGCTTCACCATTTGCGCGACCGCCAACCACAAGGCCGGCAAGTAGTTCCCAAGTCAGATCGGCATCAATCTTCAAGCCATCGAGTTTCAATTTGCCTTCGCGCAGATCAGCAAGTGCATCGAGCAGTTCTGGCGAGTTGGCGAATACCGCAAAGAACTTCACGAACTGCAATTGCGCATCAGAACCAGGTTTTGCCTCGCGCGCCAACTTCAGAAGTCTGGCACCAATTTGTGTTGTGGTCGCCTCACGGAACTCCGGCGCAACGAAGGTATTTGCTGTGGTTACCAGTTGGCGAAGCAGAGTCAACATCGTCGTTGATTCGGTTTCGCTGCCAATGTTGTTGAGAACTAGTTTGACGAATTCACGGGGGCTAGCCTCGGCATCGCGGGTGGCATCCCAAGCCGCACCCCAAATCAGTGTGCGAGCCAGTGAATCTTCAAAGAGTGCAAGGTTTTCAAGCGCAAACTTCCATGACCTATCGTCTAGACGAATCTTTGCATAAGCCAAATCATCATCGTTTAGTAGCACTAGGTCTGGTTGCTGCAGTCCAACCAGTTCGGCAATTTCGGTTCGTGCGCCATCGATGTCAATTTCAACACGATGCACTCGCTGAAGTTTTCCCGCCACTAGGTCGTAGAAACCAATTGCCATGCGGTGTGGTCGAAGAGTTGGGTGCTCGGCGACCGCGGTTTGAGTTACCGTGAAGGCACTAATTTTGCCTTCGGCATCGACACTAATTTCTGGGCGCAAAGTATTTACACCTGCAGTCTCAAGCCAAAGTTTTGACCAGCTGCGCAGCTCGCGTCCAGATGTGGCCTCTAGCTCAACCAGTAGGTCGTTAAGTTCTGTGTTCTGGTAGGCGTGCTTCTTGAAGTAGTTGGAAACACCGGCAAGGAATTTTTCTTGACCAACCCAGGCAACCAATTGCTTTAGTACAGATGCGCCCTTTGCATAGGTGATGCCGTCAAAATTAACTTGAACATCTTCAAGGTCATTGATCTCGGCAACGATTGGGTGAGTAGATGGCAGCTGATCCTGACGGTAGGCCCAAGACTTCTCTAGTGCGGTGAAAGTTGTCCAAGCGCCGTGCCATTCGGTGGCTTCTGCAGTGGCAAGAGTTGATGCGTATTCGGCAAATGATTCGTTTAGCCAAAGGTCATTCCACCACTTCATGGTCACCAAGTCGCCAAACCACATGTGGGCCAGCTCGTGCAGAATCGTGACTACGCGGCGTTCACGGATGGCATCCGTAACTTTTGAACGGAACACATAGCTCTCGGTGAAGGTAACTGCACCGGCATTTTCCATGGCACCCGCGTTGAATTCGGGAACGAAGAGTTGATCGTATTTCTCAAACGGATAAGGCTGGTCAAAAGCTTTTTCGTAAAATTCAAAGCCTTGGCGAGTTTTTTCAAAAACATAGTCCGCGTCCATGAACTCAGAAAGCGATGCACGACTGAACACACCCAGCGGAATCACCCGCCCACTAGCGCTCGTTAGTTCGCTGCGGGTCTCAACGTAGGGTCCGGCAATAAGGGCAGTGATGTAACTAGAGATGATTGGCGTTGGGCTGAAGTTCCAAACCGACTTCTGATCATCAATTCTCACTGGGGTAGGCGTGCTCTGGTTTGAAACAACCTTCCAGTAAGAAGGGGCAGTCACATTGAATTGAAACGTTGCCTTCAGATCTGGTTGTTCGAATACTGCGAACACGCGGCGAGAATCAGGAACCTCGAACTGGGTATACAGATAAACCTCGTTGTCTACTGGGTCAACGAATCGGTGCAACCCCTCACCGGTGTTCATGTAGTTTGCGGTTGCCTCGACAATAAGTTCGTTTTCCGCAGCAAGCCCATTAAGTTGAATTCGCACGCCGTCGGATACCTTGGCCACGTTCTGTTCAACTCCGTTTAAGACAACTCGCTCTACAGAGGAGGTGATGGCGTCAATAAAAGTGCTGGCGCCCGCCTGGTTTGCCGAAAACTTCACCTTGGTGGTTGAAGCAAAAGTTTTTTCATCGGTGGTCAAGTCCAAATGGATTTCGTAACTCAAGACATTGATCAGTGAAGCACGCTCTTGGGCTTCGATTCGAGTTAGGTTTTCGCCAGGCATGGGGGCTCCGTAGTTCGTTGAATTTCTAGGGCTAGCCTACTGCTCAGGTAATTCGGGCTTAAACTGAGCGTATGCGAATTCACATTGCCACTGATCATGCCGGCCTAGAACTTAGTCACTTTCTAATTCGTGAATTAACTAAGCAGGGTCATGAGGTTTTTGATCACGGGCCAACTTCATACGATCCGCTTGATGATTACCCAAGCTTCTGCATCAACGCGGCACTGGCTGTAGTTGCCGACGAGCAGGCCGGCGCACAGGCGCTTGGAATTGTTCTTGGTGGCTCGGGCAACGGCGAGCAGATTGCTGCAAACAAGGTAAAGGGAATTCGCGCGGCGCTTGCGTGGAACGAATCCACCGCAAAATTGGCTCGCGAGCACAACGATGCCAATGTGATTGCGGTTGGTGCCCGTCAGCACAGCCAAGACGAAGTCCTGCACCTGATTGAGCTCTTTATTTCCGAACCGTTTAGCAACGACGAACGTCACGTGCGTCGCATCGGCAAAATCGGAGCCTACGAGCAGACTGGCGACATCCTTTAATAAATGCCTGAAGGACATACCGTTCATCGAACGGCGAATCAGTTCAACGAACTTTTTGCTGGCGAACCAATAACGGTCGAATCGCCGCAGGGCAGATTTGCCGCTGGCGCAAAATCGGTGTCTGGTCAAACCTTGGCTAACTCTCGCGCAATTGGAAAGCAGATGTTCCTTGAGTTCAACAACGAACTCACATTGCGAATCCACCTAGGCATTTACGGAAAATGGTCATTCTCTAGACACGATGGAGAATTGCCAGAGGCAACCGGTCAGGTTCGGGCCAGATTCAGCAACTCGCATGCCTTGGCAGATCTTCGAGGCCCAACCGTGTGCGAAGTGATTAATCTTCACGAGGTAGCTGCCGTGGAACAGCGCCTGGGTCCTGACCCGCTAAACCCAAATCCGCGTGGCAAGGAACTTCAGCGCTTTATTTACCGCGTGTCAAAAAGCAAAACACCGATAGGCCTGGCCTTGATGAACCAGAACGTAGTAAGCGGAATTGGCAATGTTTATCGCGCCGAACTTCTGTTCAGGGCGGGAATCAGCCCGCATACTCCCGGCAGCGACTTGAGCGTTGAGAAATTAACTCAACTTTGGCATGACTCAGTGAAACTATTGCAAGTTGGCGTAAAAACCGGCTTCATGATCACGCGCGATGAACTATTTACCAAGGGCCCAAGTAAAGAGGACCGAAACTTTGTTTATAAGCGCGAAGGATTGCCATGCCGAAACTGCGGCACCAACATCACCCTGGAACTAATGGCCGCTCGCAAGCTTTACTGGTGCGTGAGCTGTCAGGCGTAAAGCCAGTGCGCGCTATCGGTGTTCAGATTAAATAAAAAGAAGACCTAATAAGAAGGTCTTCTTTTGGAGCGGGCGACGGGAATCGAACCCGCACAATCAGTTTGGAAGACTGAGACTCTACCATTGAGCTACGCCCGCGGGTATTGGGCCGTTTTTTCGCAAAAACCGACGCAACCACTCCATTCTATGGGATAGACTCACTAAGGTTGTTCAAACAACCGGGGTGTAGCGTAGTGGCTAGCGCGCCTGCTTTGGGAGCAGGATATCGCAGGTTCGAGTCCTGTCACCCCGACCAAATTTATGAAATAAAACTGGCTCGTCTTCCTAGTGGAGGCGGGCCCTTTTCAGAGGAAGAGCCCTTGAAAACTGCTGTTGATCGCATTAAGCCAACTCGCGCGAAGCTAACCATTGAGGTAACTCCAGAAGAGTTTCGTCCAAGCATTGATCACGCATACGAGCACATTGCCGAAACCGTAAACATTCCTGGTTTCCGCAAGGGAAAAATTCCTGCAGCAATTCTTGATCAGCGCGTAGGTCGTCCGGCAATTCTTGCTCACGCAATCAACGATGGTCTCGACACCATTTACCGTCAGGCGCTAGAGGAATCAAAGCTTCGCCCGCTTGGTCAGCCAGCTGCTGACATCAAGCAGAGTCCAGATGAAAAGACTTTTGCAGGCAACTTGATTGTTGAGATCGAAGTTGAGGTTCGTCCAGAACTAAACCTCAAGGAGTACAAGGGCCTAAAGCTAAAGGTTGACGACGTTAAGGTTGAATCCAAGGAACTTGAGGCAGAGCTTGATGCACTGCGCGCGCGCTTCGGCAGCCTAAAGACCGTTGAACGCCCAGCCAAGAAGGGTGACTTCACCACTATTGATTTGAAGGCCGTTGTAGATGGCAAGACCATTGACACTGCCGAGAACATTTCGTACGAAATTGGTTCGGGAAACTTGCTTGACGGAATCGACGAAGCGCTAGACACCCTTACCGCTGGCGAAGAGACTACTTTCAAGTCAAAGCTGGTTGGCGGCGAGAAGGCTGGCCAAGAAGCAGAGATCTCTTTGAAATTGTCCGCGGTTAAAGAACGTGAGCTTCCTGCTGCAGACGACAAGTTCGCGCAGTTGGCATCCGAGTTCGACACCCTGAAGGAATTGAAGGCAGATCTGGAAAAGCAGATTGAGCGCTCAAAATCATACGGACAGGGAATTCAGGCTCGCGATCTTGCAACCGATAAATTGCTTGAACTAATTGATGTTCCAGTTTCCGAAGAACTTGTTGAGGCTGACGTACACCGTCACTTGGAAGGCGAGGGTCGTCTTGAAGACGCTAAGCACCGCGCTGAAGTTCTAGAGCAGAGCACCAAGTCCTTCAAAGTACAGATGGTGCTTGATGCAATTGCAGAAAAAGAAGAAATCAAGGTTGATGAGCAGGAGCTAATTCAGTACCTGGTTCAGGCATCTCAGCAGTACGGCATGTCACCAAACGATTTCATCAAGACTGTTAGCGAACAGGGCCAAGTGCCAATGTTCGTTGCTGAAGTTTCACGTCGCAAGGCACTGGCTTTTGTTGTTGATGCAGCCGAAGTTACCGATTCAAAGGGAAACAAAGTGGACCTTAGCGAATTCACCAAGCTTGATGCTGGTGTAGTTGATGACCACGAGGGTCACGATCACGATTAGTCATAATTTTAAGAATCCCGCCCATCGAGGCGGGATTTTTATTATCGGAGTAGATTGAAAATATCGAATCGCTAATTGGGGGAATTATGAAAAAGCACCACGTAATTAACGGTTCATTGGCTGCACTAATTGCCGCAATAGTCTCTTTGACCACCTGGTTCGTCGTAATTCCGGGTTTGGCACAATCAAACGCCGCCAGTGCCGGAACCTACGCATGTTTCAAGAGTTCGAGTGGTCAGGTTTATTTGCGCTCAACATGTAAGACTGGCGAAAAGCGCGTGCTGATTAATGGAACGGGATTGCAGGGTGCACGAGGTTATTCAAACTTTGAGCTTGCCCAGCAAAATGGCTACACCGGCACGGTAGCCGAGTGGCTAAAGACTTTGGTTGGCCCAACCGGCTCATCTGGCAGCGGTTCAACCGGTGCCACTGGCCCTGCCGGTCCGGCAGGGCCAATCGGAGCAACCGGCCCTGCCGGTGCCGCAGGCTTCATTCCTAAATACGGTTCGTTTTACGACACCACCGATCAAGTTTCTTCGGCAGCCGGTAAAGGCATGACCTTGAATCAAACCATTGCAGCCAATGGTGTATCGATTGATCCAATCGACTCAACCAAGATAAATTTCACCACCACTGGCGTCTACAACATTCAGTTCTCGGCGCAAATGTTCAAAACAACTACTGGGAATCAGGATGCTGACATCTGGTTGAAAATTGCTGGGGTGAATGTTCCATGGAGCGACACAGTCGTTGATATCGTCGCTAACCGTAGCGCTAAAAATGGTGCTTTTGTGGCAGCCTGGAACTTCATGGTTAACGTGGCCGCTGGGCAATCAGTTCAATTGTTCTGGGCCTCGACGGATCCAACAATGACCATTGAATCTGTTGATGCGGTCAACGGTATTCCAGCGATCCCAGGGCTAATTGTTACCGTGCAGCAGGTTGGCTAGACAGTATCGGGGTTTTCGCTTTAGCCACGGGCGAACACGCCAAGGTTTAAGCAGTTTTTGAGGTTATCTTTGACAGGCAACCTCAAGAACTAGGAGTACTTCAATGGCTGACCAACCAAAGGGACAAAGCAGCACATTCGACCGCCTTTTAAAGGATCGAATAATCTGGCTTGGCACCGAAGTCAGAGACGACATGGCAAACGAAATCTGCGCAAAGATTTTACTTTTGGCTGCTGAAGACTCACAAAAAGACATTTACCTTTACATCAACTCGCCTGGTGGTTCTATAACCGCGGGCATGGCAATTTACGACACCATGCAGTACGTGCCTAACGACATCGTGACTGTTGGCATTGGTATGTGCGCTTCGATGGGGCAGTTCTTGCTGTCATCGGGTACCAAGGGCAAGCGCTACGCTACCCCAAACACTCGCGTGCTACTGCACCAGCCACACGGTGGTTTTGGTGGAACCGCGTCAGACATTCAGACTCAGGCAGAGCTAATCATGTCGATGAAGCGTCAGCTGGCTTCGATTACTGCGGAACAAACCGGTAAGACTCTTGAACAGATCATGGCTGACGGTGACCGTGACCGCTGGTTTAGCGCCGAAGAAGCGCTTGAGTACGGATTTATTGATCACATTCAGAAGTACGCGGCAAGCGCCACCGGCGTTGGAAGCAACTAGGGGAGACCAGCATGACTAATTCAAACGTTTTCCAAAGCCCTGAAGCCCGATACATTCTTCCAACTTTTGAAGAGCGCACCTCATACGGTTTCAAGCGTCAAGATCCATACAACAAGCTTTTCGAAGACCGCATCGTGTTCCTTGGCGTGCAGGTAGACGATGCATCTGCCGACGACATCATGGCCCAGCTTTTGGTGCTTGAGTCGCAGGATCCAGACCGCGACATCACCATGTACATCAACTCACCGGGCGGATCATTCACCGCGATGACCGCGATCTACGACACCATGCAGTACATTCGCCCGCAAATTCAGACCGTTTGTTTGGGCCAGGCAGCATCTGCCGCCGCAGTGCTTTTGGCTGCTGGTGCTCCGGGCAAGCGCTTGGCTCTGCCAAATGCTCGCGTACTGATTCACCAGCCTTCATCAGGTGATTCTGGTCGCGGCCAGGCATCAGACATTGAGATTCAGGCTAAAGAGATCATGCGTTTGCGCGAGTGGTTAGAGTCAACCCTTTCAAAGCACACCAAGCGCAGCGTGGCAGAGGTCAACAAGGACATCGATCGCGACAAGATCCTGACCGCGCCAGAGGCTCTGGAATACGGTCTAATCGACCAGGTTTTGACCTCTCGAAAGAATGCTTAGTAAATAGGGGCAAAACGGCTTGAAAAAGCGGATGGGCGAGGCTCATCCGCTTTTTTGTATTCAGAGCATAAGGTTTTTACATGACTAAGCTTGGCGAATCGGGTGACCTACTTAAGTGTTCTTTCTGCGGAAAGAGCCAGAAGCAGGTTCGCAAACTTATTGCCGGGCCGGGTGTTTACATCTGTGACGAGTGCATCGAGCTTTGTAACGAGATCATCGAGGAAGAGCTTGGCGAAGTAGCCAAGACCGTAGAAGACATTGACCTTCCAAAGCCTCGTGAAATCAAGGGCTTCCTTGATGAATACGTAATTGGTCAGGACCAGGCAAAGAAGGCACTATCGGTTGCGGTTTACAACCACTACAAGCGTTTGCGTTCACGCGGAACCTTGACTGCCGCTGGCAAGGATCACGATTCAATCGAAATCGCTAAGTCAAACATTTTGATGATAGGACCAACCGGTTGCGGTAAAACCTACCTGGCCCAGACTTTGGCCAAGCGCCTTAACGTTCCTTTTGCCGTAGCCGATGCCACCGCGCTGACCGAGGCTGGTTATGTTGGTGAAGATGTTGAAAACATTTTGTTGAAGTTGCTTCAAGCCGCCGACTTTGATGTGAAGCGTGCCGAGACTGGAATTATTTACATCGACGAGATTGACAAGATCTCACGCAAAGCTGAGAACCCTTCAATCACTCGCGATGTATCTGGCGAGGGAGTGCAGCAGGCCCTGCTAAAGATTCTTGAAGGTACAGTGGCTTCAGTCCCACCGCAGGGTGGCCGCAAGCACCCGCAGCAGGAATTCATTCAGCTAGACACTACCAATGTGTTGTTTATCGTTGCAGGTGCGTTCGCCGGACTTGAGGAAATCATTTCTCAGCGTGCGGGAAAGAAGGGTATTGGTTTTGGTGCTCCGATTTCTGGCAAGAACGATGACATCGAAATCTTCACCGAGGTTCAGCCGGAAGACCTTCGCAAGTTTGGTTTGATTCCAGAGTTCATTGGTCGCCTTCCTGTTATCGCAACCGTGACACCGCTGGATCGCCCAGCATTGATGCAAATTCTTACCGAGCCAAAGAACGCACTGGTTAAGCAGTATCAGCGCATGTTTGAGCTTGATGGTTTTGAACTTGAATTCGAAAAGGCCGCACTTGAGGCGATTGCCGATAAGGCAATAGAACGCGAAACCGGCGCTCGTGGTCTTCGCGCAATCATGGAAGAAATTCTTGGCCCAGTAATGTTCGACATTCCTGGCAGCGAAGTACAGGGAATTGTGAAGATAACCAAGGCTGTTGTGCTTGATGGCGTAGAGCCACAGACCGTTCCGTTCAAAAACGTTCGTCAAGAAAAGTCTGCCTAGTCTAAATGTCTAAAATCGGCAGCTTTGCTGATCACCGTGCTCCGCTACTCGCCGGAACCGTTGCGTCAATTACCGGAACCGCCGCTAGTGCTGGTCTGGTTCTTGCTGCACTAACTTCACTGGGCGCAACAAAGGCACAAACTACATCAGCAATCGTTGTTCTGTTGACCTTCTATGGTCTGCTTTCAATCTTGTTGAGCATGAGATACAAGATGCCAATCAGCATTGTGTGGAGCACTCCTGGTGCCGCGCTATTGATTTCATCCGGAACGTTAGGACTGCCATTCAGCAGTACGGTTGGCGCATTCATCATTACCGGAATCTTGCTTTTACTAACCGGACTGTGGCCGGCACTGGGCAGACTGGTTTCGTCGATTCCTAAACCAATTGCCTCGGCAATGTTGGCCGGTGTGATTTTCAATTTCTGTATCGCGCCATTTAAATCAGCCGGAGATTTTCCTTGGCTGGTACTGCCGGGTTTGATTGTTTGGTTGGTGCTCTACAAGTACGCCACCATCTGGGCAACTCCGGCGGCGATGGTAATTATATTTGCGTCAACCGCAGTTGCTCAGGGCATAAGCGTTGATCCGGCATCTATTCTGCCGACCATTGAGTTTGTAATGCCAACCTTTGACTTGGCTTCAATCATCGGCATCAGCATTCCGCTTTATTTAGTGACGATGGCAAGCCAAAATATTCCGGGCATCGCCATCATGAAGAGTTTTGGTTATGAAGTGCCGTTCAAGCCGGTAATGGCTAGCACCGGAATTGCTGCAATCATCGCTGGCTTCTTTGGTGGCTTCTCAATGAACTTGGCAGCGATTACGGCTGCACTGAATGCAAACGACCACGCTCACAAAGACCCAAAGCGTCGCTGGTTGGCATCGGTGTACGGCGGATATGTTTACCTGATCATTGCTCTGCTTGCCGGAGTAACCGTTGCGTTCGTGCTTCAAGCGCCACACGAACTTGTTTTGGCTGCAGCCGGTATTGCATTGCTTGGAACAATCATCAATGCGTTGAGCGCTGCGGTAGAGATCGTTGAACTGCGACTTCCGGCCATGGTCACTTTCTTGGTAACCGCATCAGGAATGTCTGCGTTCTCAATTGGCTCGGCATTCTGGGCGTTGATTGCCGGTTTGTTGGTTTGGGCTTGGTTAAACCTAAAGCGTTCTTAAGCTTCGCTCACTTCAGCCAAAATAATCTGAGTCATGGCAACTTCTTCACCTTCGGCGTAAGCCAGGCTCTGAATTTTGCCAACAGATTTCAAATCTGCTTCTAGCAATCGCAAACTGGTAAGTACCGCAGCCGGTGCCTCAATGATTGCCGAATCAACCGCAGCCTTCATGGATGCCTTAGCGTCTGACTTTGCCTTGCGAACACCACCAACTGCAATCGATGCAAGCTCCAACAAACCAACGTTGCCGGCATCAATGCCTTCAGTTAGTTCTTCGGTAACTGGCCAAGCAGCGCGGTGAATTGAACCGGAATCCTTCTGCCACCAACCCCAAATTTCCTCAGTAGCAAATGGCAAGAACGGTGCAAACAAACGAAGCATCACGTGTAGAGCCTTGCGAAGTGCAATTGCTGCCGATGCCTGTTGCACTGCAGAAACAGTTCCCTCTGCGTTGTAGGCGCGTTCTTTAACAAGTTCTAGATAGTCGTCGGTGAAAGTCCAAAAGAACTTCTCACTTAGCTCTAGAGCTTTGGTGTGATCGTAAGAATCAAATGCAAGAGTTGCTTCGCGAACCACATCAGCCAGCGCCAATAACATGGCCTGGTCCAGTGGCTCGGTAACCGCAGTGGCGCCGGCAGGAACTTCAAATGACAGTGCAAACTTTGCAGCATTCAAAAGCTTGATTGCAAGACGGCGACCAACCTTCATCTGGCCTTCGTCAAAAGCGGCATCGGTGCCCAAACGAGCAGATGCAGCCCAATAGCGAACGGCATCGGCACCGTGGTTATCAATTGGTTCAGCAGGAACAACCACATTGCCTTTTGACTTAGACATCTTTTTGCGGTCTGGATCAAGAATCCAGCCAGAGATTGCAGCGTTCTTCCAAGGCAGTTGACCGTGTTCCTGTTCACCGCGAAGTAGTGAAGAGAAAAGCCAGGTGCGAATAATGTCTTGACCCTGCGGACGAAGATCGTACGGGAACACCTTGGCAAACTTTTCTGGGTCTTCAATCCAACCACCGGCAAGCTGCGGCGTTAGTGATGAAGTAGCCCAGGTGTCCATGATGTCCATCTCACCGATGAATCCACCGGCGACTCCGCGCTGAGACTCTGTGTATCCTGCCGGAACATCAGAAGATGGATCAATCGGAAGTGTTTCGATTGCCGGAATAAGTGGAGCGTCGTAGTTTGCTTCACCGTTGGCATCTAGTGAGTACCAGACCGGAATTGGCACGCCAAAGAATCGCTGGCGTGAAATCAACCAGTCACCGGTTAGACCATTAACCCAGTTTTCAAAACGCACGCGCATGAAGTCTGGAACGAAGTTCAAGTCCTTGCCAAGTGCAATCAAACGATCGCGAAGTTCTGCATCGCGACCACCATTGCGGATGTACCACTGACGAGTAGAAACAATTTCAAGTGGCTTGTCACCTTTTTCGAAGAACTTCACATCGTGAGTGATTGGCTTTGGATCGCCAATCATGTCACCGGATTCTTGAAGTAGTTCAACGATGCGCTGCTTGGCAGAGAAAATAGTTTTGCCAACGAGTTCGGCATAGATTTCTTTTCCCCGTGCAGAAACGATTGCGTCTGGCATTTCGTCAACTATGCGGCCGTCCCAGCCGATGATCGCGCGGTTAGGAAGATCGAGTTCGCGCCACCAAATGATGTCGGTCACGTCACCAAAGGTACAAATCATCGCTATGCCGGAACCCTTGTCGATCTGTGCCAAGCGGTGTGCAACAACCGGAACCTCAACTTCAAACAGTGGAGTCTTGACAGTCTTTCCGAAAAGGTGCTTGTAGCGATCGTCATCTGGGTTGGCTACCAATGCAACACAGGCAGGCAAAAGTTCTGGGCGAGTGGTCTCGATGAACACCTTGCCATCCGGGCCGTCGAAACCAACCTTGTGATATGCGCCAGGCTGTTCGCGATCTTCAAGTTCCGCCTGAGCAACCGCGGTGCGGAAGGTTACGTCCCAAAGGGTTGGCGCCATTGACTGATAAGCCTCACCGCGGGACAAGTTGTTCAAGAATGCTTTTTGCGAAACCGCAATTGCGGCCGGAGAGATCGTTTGGTAGGTCTGAGTCCAGTCCACCGATAGCCCAAGCTTGCGCCAAAGATTCTCGAACTGCTTTTCATCTTCAACGGTTAGCTTGTCGCAAAGTTCAATAAAGTTACGGCGCGAAATCGGCACCTGGTCGGCTGCCTTCGAAGACTTGTTGTCGCCACCTTCAAACGGAGGCTTGAAACCCTCAACGTAAGGAAGAGTTGGATCGCAACGAACTCCGTAGTAATTCTGCACACGGCGCTCGGTAGGAAGACCGTTGTCATCCCAACCCATCGGGTAGTAAACCTCGTATCCGCGCATGCGCTTATAACGCGCAACAACATCGGTGTGGGTATAGCTAAAGACGTGACCTACGTGAAGTGAACCCGACGCGGTTGGTGGCGGAGTGTCGATTGAGTAGATGTTCTCGCGGTTTGCCTCGCGGCGGAAGCGGTAAACGCCATCGTTCTCCCAGACCAAGCCCCACTTTTCTTCAAGACCCTCGACCGACACCTTCTCTGGTGCATTGGCAGGAGCCAAGATGTGGCTTGAGAAGCTGGTTTGGGCAGTATTCACGCTGAAAGTCTCCAAGAAAGGGGTTTGTAACAGGTTAACATTAGATACGGAAACCCTTTTGCCTGACTGCCTAGAAAGCCGTGCATGTACCCAAAGAACCAAGATGCAACTGCGCCAGCGCGCGAGGGTGTCAACCCTAGCCCTAGCTTTCCGGCGGTTGAACAGCAGATTCTGGACTTTTGGGCCAAAGACGGCACTTTTCAGGCATCAATAGACCAGCGTAAAGACGCAAATGCCGAGGAATTTGTCTTTTACGACGGCCCGCCGTTCGCCAATGGTCTTCCTCACTACGGTCACCTACTAACCGGATACGCCAAAGATATGGTTCCGCGCTTCAAAACCATGCAGGGGTACCGCGTAGAACGTCGTTTTGGCTGGGACACCCACGGCCTACCTGCCGAGGTAGAAGCTGAGCGTCAGCTTGGTATCTCTGGTCGACCAGAGATCGAGAAGTACGGCATCGGCAAATTCAACGATTACTGCCGCACATCGGTGATGAAGTACACAGAAGAATGGCGTTCGTACATCACCCGCCAGGCACGCTGGGTTGATTTTGATAATGACTACAAGACTCTGGATACCAATTACACCGAGAGCGTGTTGTGGGCCTTTAGTGAGCTGTACAAGAAGGGTCTCGTTTACGAAGGCTTCAAGGTACTGGCGTACTGCTGGCGTTGTGAGACACCGCTGTCAAACCACGAACTTCGCATGGACGATGAGGTTTACAAGAACCGTCAGGATCAAACGCTTACCGTGACCTTCCCTGTTTCGGCGGGGCAGAAGCTAGAAGGCGTTCGTCTGCTTGCCTGGACTACAACTCCTTGGACTTTGCCAACCAACTTCGCGCTCGCCGTAGGGCCAGAGATTGAATACGCGATTGTGCCTGCGGGCGCAGCCGGTGCCGGCGATGGTGGCGCGGCTGGAACCAAATATCTTCTTTCTAAGTCGCTGGTAGGTGGCTACGCCAAGGATCTTGGCTACGAGACTGCCGAAGATGCCGTTGCCGCAATTTTAGAAACCATCAATGGTTCTGCGCTCGCCGGAGTTAAATACGAGCGCCTTTTTGATTACTACGTTGATGCCGAGAAGTTCAACACCGATAACGCCTGGCAGATTTTGGTAGACGATTACGTAGGCGATGGCGACGGTACCGGAATTGTTCACCAGGCTCCTGCCTATGGTGAAGATGACCAACGCGTTTGTAATGATGCGGGCATTCCAACTTACGTTTCTGTGAATGAGCGTGGTGAATTTAATTCGATTGTGACTGACTTTGTTGGTCAGCACGTATTTGACGCCAACAAGCCAATCTCGCAGCACTTGAAGTCAGCTGGTCGGGTACTTCGCCAGGCTTCTTACGAGCACTCTTACCCACACTGTTACCGCTGCAAGAACCCGCTGATCTACAAGGCGGTTTCATCTTGGTTCGTAGAAACCACAAAGCTGCGTGATCGCATGTTGGAACTAAACCAAGAAATCGATTGGACTCCTGATCACACCAAGGACGGTTCGTTCGGAAAGTGGCTAGAAAATGTTCGCGACTGGGCAATCAGTCGAAACCGTTTCTGGGGTGCACCAATTCCAGTTTGGAAATCAGATGACCCTAACTACCCACGTATAGATGTTTACGGATCAATGGAAGAGTTGGAGCGCGACTTTGGAGTGCGCCCAAGCGACTTTCACCGCCCGGTGATTGATGAACTAACCAGACCAAACCCTGATGACCCAACTGGCAAGTCAACCATGCGTCGCGTGCCAGAAGTTTTGGACTGCTGGTTTGAATCAGGTTCAATGCCATTCGCACAGGCACATTATCCGTTCGAAAACCGCGAATGGTTTGACACTCACAACCCAGGTGACTACATCGTTGAATACGTAGGTCAGACTCGTGGTTGGTTCTACACACTGCACGTTCTTTCTACTGCGCTGTTTGATCGCCCGGCATTCAAGTCTGCAATCTCGCACGGAATTATTCTGGGTAACGACGGGCAAAAGATGTCTAAGTCTTTGCGCAACTACCCAGACGTTAACGAAGTATTCGATCGCGATGGTGCCGATGCAATGCGTTGGTTCTTGTTGTCTAGTCCAATTCTTCGTGGTGGTAACTTGATCGTCACCGAGCAGGGAATTCGCGAAGGTGTGCGTCAGGTGCTACTGCCTCTTTGGAACACTTGGTACTTCTTCTCTCTTTATGCCAACGCGTCAAACTACGAGGCCAAGTGGTCAACCGCAAGCACCGATTTACTAGATCGTTACCTATTGTCGAAGACTCACGACTTAGTTAATGAAGTCGAAGGTCACCTAAATAAATTTGATTCATATTCAGCGGCAGCGAGTTTGCGTGATTTTGCTGACGTGTTAACCAACTGGTATGTACGTCGCTCACGTGATCGTTTCTGGGAGGGTGATGCCCAGGCATTCGACACCCTATACACAGTGCTTGAAATTGTTTCTCGCGTTGCTGCGCCATTGTTGCCAATGGTTACCGAAGAAATTTGGCGCGGCCTAACCGGGGGTCGAAGCGTGCACCTTGAATCATGGCCAGACGCCAGCAAGTTGCCGCACGATGCAGCGCTGGTTGAAGCCATGGATCAAGTTCGCACTGTGTCATCGGTGGCATCAAGTTTGCGCAAGGCAGCCAGCCTTCGCGTGCGCCTGCCACTTGCCAAGCTGACCGTGGTCACCAAGAACGTTGCAGCTCTAAAGCAGTTTGCCGAGATCATTGCCGAAGAGTTGAATGTGAAGCACGTAGAGCTTGTCGAGATGTCACTTGATTCAACAACCGAATTTGGTGTGATCAAGCGACTGACCGTGAACTCACGTGCCGCTGGTCCAAGAATTGGCAAGAATGTTCAGTCAGTGATTAAGGCGGCTAAGTCAGGTGACTGGTCAGAAGTAGATGGCACCGTTGTGGTTGGTGGCATTGCGCTGATCGAGGGCGAATACGAAATTGATTTGGTTGCCGATACCTCAGCTGGCGCCGATACCGAAATAACCGAACACATTGGTATTTTGCCTTCCGGCGGTTTCTTGATTCTTGACGGCAAGGTTTCTGCGGAACTTGCTGCAGAAGGATTGGCACGAGACGTAATTCGCGCGGTGCAGTCGGCTCGCAAGGACGCCGACTTTGATGTGAGCGATCGCATTAAGTTGACACTTAAGGCTGATGATAATGTCTTGGCTGCTGTTGCGGATCACTCTGAATTGGTAAAGAACGAGACACTAACGGTTGAACTCGAAACGATCAGTTCTGGTTCGCTAGAGAACGCGGTTGCTGTTGGCGATGGCCAGCAGGTTGAAGTTCACGTTTCTGTAGTGGCGGCCAAGTGATTGAAAACCTAAGCGAAGAGCACTACTGGGCCCTGAAAGCTAAAGAGGTCGAAGTTGCGCTGCTTGCTCGCGTTCCTGAAAATAAGATTCGCCCACGCATTGAACCAACTTCACGCTTAGCCGAACTGCTTGGAGACCCGCAAAAGGCCTACCGAGTAATTCACGTAACCGGAACTAACGGTAAAACCAGCACCAGCAGATTTATTGAACGCCTGCTTCGCGAACACGGTTTACGCACCGGTCGTTTCACCAGCCCACACTTAGTAAATCTAAATGAGCGCATGTCGCTTGATGGTGAACCGGTTTCTGATGAACGTCTTTACAACGTGTGGACAGAAATCGAACCAATCGTTAGTTTGGTTGATGCCGAACTTTCTGCCGCCGGGGAAGACCCACTAACTTTTTTTGAAGTTCTAGCCGTACTTGGCTTCGCAATTTTTGCCGATGCACCGGTTGATGTTTTGGTGCTAGAAGTTGGTATGGGCGGCGAGTGGGATTCAACTAACGTTGCCGACGGTGATGTTGCGGTATTCACGCCAATCTCGCTTGATCACATGGATCGCCTAGGTGAGACCATCGAGGAGATTGCAAGAACCAAAGCCGGCATCATTAAGCCTGATGCAATCGTGCTGAGTGCCGAACAGCCTTCGGAGGCGCTTAAGGTTATCGGCGAGCGCGCTGCAGCGGTGGGTGAGAAGTTCTTCACCTATGGAAAAGATTTTGTAGTAACTGCAACTGAGTTAAACAAACTGGGCCAAACGGTATCGGTTCGTTCTTTAGCCGGTGAATATCAAGACCTGAATCTTCCGGTGCACGGTGAGTACCAATCGCAGAATGCTGCGCTTGCGGTTGCTGCGGTTGAAGCGTTTCTTGGTGGCGGTGAGCAGCGCATCATGGATGACGTGGTTCGGGCCTCATTTGCCGATTTCTCATCGCCTGGTCGTTTGCAGATAGTTAGCCGCGAGCCGCTAACCATTCTTGATGCAGCGCACAACGAAGATGGCGCAATGTCACTGGTCAAGGCAATGAAAGAGTCCTTTGGTGCTCCATATGCTGTTGCAGTGGTCTCCATCCTTGCCGAGAAGAACGCGCGCGCCCTGCTAGAAATTTTGGATGACACTTTTGTAGAGTTTGTAATCACCCAATCCGAATCCCCCCGTGCCATTCCTGCTGAAGAGCTCGCCGAACTCGCTCGCGATGTTTTTGGCGGCGACCGCGTTCACGTTCAGGCCAACCCGCAGCGGGCGCTAGCCGATGCAGGTAAGTTATTGCCGGCAACGCTGGGCAACGCAATCGTGGTTACCGGTTCGGTCACCTTGGTTGGTCAAGTACTAAAGATGAAGCAAATAGAGGCGGAGCAAGATGCGTAATAAATCAACTAAGCGAACTTTGGGTTCGATGCTGATGGCATTTGAATCATTCGTGGTTTTCTTTGCAATGCTGGTTGCCTTTGGTCTCAAGGTTGCTGACGGCCCAACAGTTTGGGCGATCGGGCTTTCACTCTCGTTCTTGTTAATTCTTACCCCGGCAATCCTTGGTAAAAAGTTTTCTTATGGTTGGGGTTGGTTTCTGCAGCTAGTTGTGGTTGCGTTGGGAATCTGGGTTCCGTTGATGTATGTGATCGGTGGAATTTTTGTATGTCTATGGGCCTGGGCAATGATTGCCGGTGGCACAATTGATAAAGCACGCGCGGCACTAGAGCGCCAGGCAAATTCGGAGGAGCAGTAATGTCGCAACAAACTCTTGTACTACTAAAGCCAGATGCAGTTAAGCGCAATCTGATTGGTGAGATTATTTCTCGTCTAGAAGCCAAGGGTTATGTTGTAGCCGACCTAAAGAAGTTCACTCCAACAACCGCACTTTTACATGAACACTACGCCGAGCACGAGGGAAAGCCATTCTTCGAGCCACTGGTTGAATTCATGTCAAGCGGCGACGTGGTTGCAATCAAGCTTGAGGGGCACCGAGTAATCGAGGGATTCCGTTCACTTGCAGGCGCAACGGACCCAACCATGGCAGCGCCTGGAACTATTCGTGGCGACCTTGGTCGCGACTGGGGTTTGAAGGTTCAGCAGAACCTCGTGCACGGTTCCGACTCAGAAGAGTCGGCTGCGCGCGAACTTGCGCTCTGGTTTTAAACGCGGTTCGCGAGCAAACCGCTGTGGTTCTGATCTAATTTCGAAAACGAATTTAGATGTGGTTTTAATCGCGTTCTAGTTCCAGAGCGAAGGCCAGCTCGTCCAGAAGCGAGCGATGATTACAGCAACGATGATTGCCTCAGTGGCCAAAGTGAAAACCCAAGCCTTGTCATAGGCGGTGTCAAAGAAGCCAACAAATCTAAGTGGCGTATCTATGAAGCCATCTTTAGTTCCGAACAAGATCACTTTCCAAAACAACGGCACCATCGCAGCCCACGCAACCATGCAGTAAGGGCAAAGCACGCCAATCACGAATGTGCTTTGGGTCCAAAGCCAAAGCACAAACAAGAACCCAAGAGTGATTCCAAATGAAAAAATTCTCCAGAACCATGCTGCAAATTTCGCTCCGGCGAGAATGGCCACACCAACCGAAATCGGTGCCACAAATGCAGCAAGACCAATCAGGGGATTAGGGAATCCAAAGAGCGATGCCTGTGCAGTGAGCATCACCGATTTACAAGAGATAAAAGGGTTTAGGTCGCAGCTCAAAACGGCATCAGGGTTGGAGGCTACGTGAATTCGCTCTAAAACCAGGGCGAAAGCCGCAATCCAGCCAAGAATTCCTGTCCAGATCAGGGTGATAGCAAACCCGCGGGTTGGCTCTAAAGTAATGCCGTTTGACTGGGTTCCAGCCTTGATATCGGTGTTCACCAACCCAGTATGACACGCTCATTTGATGACTTTTCAGGGGGCAGGTGTCATACTTAGAGAAGTTGAACCCGCCACACCGGGATCGACTAAAGATTTAGCGAGTACCAAGCACTTAGAACGCATAAGACCAGGTCATCCTTTGGCCAATCGGGCAGCGATAGTCGCAATACGAGTAGCTCGCCGTTAGTTTTGGTTGTTCACAAACGTGGGCAACAGGGATTTACGCCTTAGGGCCTAGTGAGTGTGGCCTAGGTGAGGCAGCTTGGAGTGCACCAGAAATGGTGAAAAACGAAGATTCGAACGTACCTGCAGAGGAAACTGAAAAAAAATCGACTCGCGCACGCGCACCTAAAAAGACCGCAACCGATACACCGGCTGCCGAAAAGAAGTCGTTAATCAAGAAGGCGCCAAAGGCAAAGGCAGAGAAAGCTCCGGCTTCAGTTGACGAGGTTGTCGAGAAGGCTACCAAGAAGACTCCGAAAAAAGTTGTGGCTAAGCGCGGCGCAAAAACCAAAGCAGATGAACCTTCTCAAACAGAAGAAACCAAAGCACCTACTTTTACTGCCCCGGTCTCTGCAACCTCACTTATGTTTATGGCACCAGATCTTCCGACTCCAAAGGTTTCGGCTAAGGGGATTGCCAACGACAAGAATTCAGATGACTCACACCTGCGCCGTCGCTCACGCCGACGTGCCGGTGAAGCAGTAGACATTGATCCAAACTCAGCACCTAATGTTGTAGTAAAGGTGCGCACTCCACGCGAGCCTAAGGCGCCAAGCAATGAGCCAACACGCGTAAAAGGTTCAACTCGTCTTGAGGCAAAGAAGCAGCGCCGCCGTGACGGTCGCGATGCCGGACGTCGCCGCACAACCATCACCGAGTCAGAATTTTTGGCTCGTCGTGAAGCAGTCGATCGCACAATGGTGGTTCGTTCAAAAGACGGCAAGATTCAAATTGGTGTGCTCGAAGACGGAATTTTGGTTGAGCACTATGTAGCCAAGGCTTCAGAGGCTTCGCTCATCGGCAACGTTTACCTGGGTAAGGTTCAAAACGTTCTTCCTTCAATGGAAGCCGCGTTCGTTGATGTTGGTCGCGGTCGCAATGCCGTGCTTTACTCTGGCGAAGTTGACTGGGAGCTTGCCGAAACCGGAAACCAGCCTCGTCGCATTGAGTTGGCGCTGAAGTCCGGTGACACCGTTCTAGTTCAGGTAACGAAAGATCCGGTAGGTCAAAAGGGTGCCCGTCTCACCAGTCAGATTTCACTTCCTGGTCGCTACCTGGTTTACGTACCAAACGGTTCAATGAACGGAATCTCACGCAAGCTGCCAGATTCAGAGCGTGCGCGCCTAAAGAAAATTTTGAAAGAGATCCTTCCTGAAGATGCCGGTGTGATTGTTCGCACCGCTGCCGAGGGTGCTACTGAAGAACAGTTGACTCTTGATGTTCAACGTTTGCAGCAGCAGTGGGAAGCCATCAGCAAGAAGGTTGAAAAGGGTCAGGCACCTGCACTGCTGCACAGCGAGCCAGATCTTTTGGTCAAGATCGTTCGTGACGTCTTCAACGAAGACTTCCAGAAGATGGTTATCTCTGGTGATGACGCTCGCGAAGTAATCGAGGAGTACCTAGCCTCCGTTGCTCCAGATCTACTTGAGCGCGTGGTTAAGCATGAGGGTCACAAAGATGTCTTCGACGAATACCGCGTTGGTGAACAGATTGCCAAGGCACTTGAGCGCAAGGTTTACCTACCTTCAGGTGGTTCGCTAGTTATTGACCGCACCGAGGCCATGACCGTAGTTGACGTGAACACCGGAAAATTTGTTGGTTCGGGTGGAAACCTTGAAGAGACCGTGACCAAGAACAATCTTGAAGCTGCTGAAGAAATCGTCCGCCAGCTACGCCTGCGCGATATCGGCGGAATTATCGTTGTGGACTTCATCGACATGGTTTTGGAGTCAAACCGCGACCTAGTTCAGCGCCGACTTATGGAATGCCTAAGTCGCGACCGCACTAAGCACCAGGTAGCTGAAGTTACCTCCCTTGGTTTGGTGCAGATGACCCGCAAAAAGCTTGGTATTGGCCTTCTTGAGGCGTTTAGCGAGCCATGCGAGGCGTGTGCCAGTCGCGGCGTGATCGTGCACCACGAGCCAATCATGCGTTCAAAGCACAGTGCGCCGGACGATCAGAAGCCACAGCAGAATCAGGGCAACAACAAAAAGAAGAACCGCGACCGCAACCAGAAGCAGGAGACCGTCAAGGTCGTTACTGCCGAGCGCGCCGTGGAAATCAACAACGTTATGACCCAGATCGCGGCCTCGACCGTTGCGGCTCATGAGGCAGCAGGCGAAAGCTCGCCAATTGTCTTGCCGGTAGCCAAGTCAGCGGGGGATTCAGGCGCCAACACCGATATCGGTGCTGCTGCCGAAAAGACTTTGGAAGCCGTGCTGGATGCGCTGCCTGAACCTAAAGCACCTGGTCAGGGTCGTCGCAAGCCTCGCAGGGCTACAAGCGGCGGAAATGTGTCTGCCGGCTAGCAAAATACTGGCTAAAACGGTTTGACCCCAGCAAATTGGCAATGTAGACTAAATCCTCGTTGCCTGCTGGGTTTACGCAAGAGCAACAAAAATAAGACTTTCGAACAAAGGGTAGATCTGTGGTTTACGCAGTAGTCCGCGCAGGCGGCCGTCAAGAGAAGGTGTCAGTAGGCACCATCGTAACTCTCGACCGTGTTAAGGCTGACGCCAACGGAAAGATTGAGCTTCCAGCTCTTCTTCTAGTTGACGGCGACAAGGTCACAACCGATGCAGCAGCGCTTGCAAAGGTTAAGGTCACCGCTGAAGTTCTAAACGATCTACGTGGTCCAAAGATCATCATCCAGAAGTACAAGAACAAGACCGGTTACAAGAAGCGTCAGGGTTTCCGTGCAGACCTTACTCGCGTTCAGGTCAAAGAGATTAAGTAAAGGACTGACTCAAAATGGCTTCCAAAAAAGGTGTTAGTTCCACCCGTAACGGCCGCGACTCAAACGCACAGCGCCTAGGCGTTAAGCGTTACGCAGGTCAAGAAGTAAACGCAGGCGAAATCATCGTTCGTCAGCGCGGCACTCACTTCCACCCCGGTGCAAACATTGGCAAGGGCAAGGACGACACCTTGTTTGCGCTTGCAGCCGGCAAGGTTGAGTTTGGCACCAAGGGTGGCCGTCGCGTTGTAAACATCGTTGAGGCCGCGTAAGGTTCAAACAATTTTTCGGGAGGCGAGCCTTTGGCTCGCCTTTCCTGTTTCTGAAACACATTCAAACCAAAATAGAAAGTCAAACTAGGAGGGCATCATGATTCAATTCGTTGATCAAGTGACCCTACACGTGCGCGCCGGCGACGGTGGAGATGGTTGTGTTTCTGTTCACCGCGAAAAGTTCAAGCCACTTGGTGGCCCAGACGGCGCCGATGGAGGTAAGGGCGGCAGCGTTTCGCTGATTTCAGATCCAAACGTTACGACTCTGCTTGATTATCACTTTCACCCACACCGCCAAGGTGGCGACGGTGGGGATGGTGCCGGCGATTACCGAAACGGTTTTCACGGCGAAAGCGTCCAGCTACCTGTTCCCGTTGGCACGGTTGTAAAAGATGCTCGCGGAAATTTCATTGCCGACCTAGATGAACCTGGCATGGAACTTGTTATCGCCGAAGGTGGTATGGGTGGACTTGGCAACGCAGCGCTATCAAGTACCAAGCGCAAGGCTCCTGGCTTTGCGCTCTTTGGTGTTCCTGGTTGGCGCGGCGACATCATTCTTGAACTTAAGACTGTTGCCGATGTTGCGTTGGTTGGATATCCGTCAGCAGGTAAGTCGTCTTTGATTGCAGCTCTTAGTGCAGCGCGTCCAAAGATTGCAGATTACCCATTTACGACTTTGCACCCAAACCTAGGTGTGGTTCAGGCTGGAGATACTCGTTTCACCATTGCCGATGTTCCTGGCCTAATCGAAGGTGCCAGTGAGGGCAAGGGTCTTGGTCTTGAGTTCTTGCGCCACGTTGAGCGTTGTGCTGCTCTGCTGCATGTAATCGACTGTGCAACTCTTGAACCAAACCGCGATCCAATTACGGACCTAGACAAGATCCTTAAGGAACTAGATGCCTATGAGGTTCCAGAGGGTCAGGTTCCGTTAACGCAGCGCCCACAGTTGATTGCGCTAAACAAGGCAGATGTTCCAGATGCACTTGAGCTTGCCGAATTTATCAAGCCAGATTTAGAGGCTCGCGGCTATCGGGTCTTCATCATCTCGGCAATTAGTCACTCTGGTCTTCGTGAATTGAACTTTGCTTTGGCGCAGTTGGTTGAAGATGCTCGCAAGGCAAAAGCTACTGAGCCAGTTAAGCCTCGCATTCAGCTGATGCAGCAGAAGCGCGACGAAAACAAGTTTGAGATCACCAGGGAAATGGTTGGCGACGAAGAGATCTTCCGCGTCATTGGTGTTAAGCCTGAACGCTGGGTTCAGCAGACCAACTTTGCTAACGAGGAAGCCGTGGGATACCTTGCTGATCGCCTGGCCAAGATTGGACTGGAAGACCAGCTATTTAAGGCTGGCGCTCAAGCCGGCTCAACCGTAGTGATCGGTCCGGGGCAGGGAATCGTCTTTGACTGGGAGCCAACCATTACTTCTGCTGGAGAACTAATTGCCGGCCCTCGAGGTACCGATGCACGTATGGAACAGCGCGAGCGCCGCACTACAAAAGAGCGTCGTGCAAGCTATAAAGAACGTATGGATGCAAAGGCAGCATTACGTGCAGAGATGGAAAAAGAGGGCAAAGCCGGAATTTGGTCGACGCCTGAGGATTTCGAGAAGGAACAGTAATTGACTCTTAGAGACAGAAGCGAGTTGGCAAACGCCAAGCGAGTTGTCGTTAAGGTTGGCTCGTCATCAATCAGTGGTGAAAATGCAAACAAGATTGATTTCTTGGTTGAGGCGTTAGCGAAAGCGCACGCTCGCGGTACTGAAATCATTCTGGTAACTTCTGGCGCAATTGCCACCGCGCTGCCAATTTTTAACCTTGACGCCCGTCCTGATGACTTAGCTACCGTACAGGCACTGGCTTCGGTGGGTCAGAGCAAACTTATTGCGCGCTACCAAGAATCACTTGACAAGTACTCAATCATCGTTGGCCAGGTATTGCTTACCGCCGGCGATTTTGAAGATGAAGAAACCCGTAAGAATGCCAAGGCAACCCTGGATCGTTTGGTAAAGCTTCGTGCACTGCCTATCGTGAACGAAAACGACACCGTGGCTACCCACGAAATTAAATTTGGCGACAACGACCGACTTGCTGCACTGGTTGCAGTTTTGGTTGATGCCGATGCACTGGTTCTGCTTAGCGATGTTGACGCGCTCTACGACATGCCACCAACCAAAGCAGGCGCAACTCGTATTCACACCGTGAAGTTCGGTGAAGATCTTGGCGGTGTGGAAATTGGTGGAAGCAGTACAAATGTTGGCACCGGGGGTGCAGTCACTAAAGTTTCAGCCGCAAAAGTTGCCACAGAGGCAGGGGTAAGCGTATTGCTTACCAACACCGATCAAGTTTCTTCTGCGCTAGATGGTGCCGATATTGGCACCTGGTTCGAAGGACGATAATGACTACTGCAATCGACAAAATTAAATTAGCAAAGGCCGCTGCAAGATCTTTGGCTCAAGCGCCAACGGCTACTAAGAATGAGGCACTGCGCCAGATCGCTCTTTTGCTAAATGCTCGTGCCGACGAAATTATTGTGGCAAACAATATTGATATTGCCAACGGTCAAGCAGACTCAATGACAGAGAGTCTGCAGGACCGTCTTCGTCTTAACCACGAACGCATCGCGGCAATTTCCGATGCGGTTTTGAAAATCATCAGCCTGCCAGATCCAATCGGTGACGTGATACGTGGAATGTCCTTACCAAACGCGTTGAAGCTTACCCAGGTTCGTGTGCCGCTTGGGCTTATCGGTGTGATTTATGAAGCACGC
The DNA here is from genome assembly GCA_964633625.1 of uncultured Rhodoluna sp. Taxonomy (GTDB): domain Bacteria; phylum Actinomycetota; class Actinomycetes; order Actinomycetales; family Microbacteriaceae; genus Rhodoluna. Next base: position 2,931 of record CAZWHL010000003.1, on the reverse strand, counting down.
CCAAATGTAACTATTGACATTGCGGTGCTGGCAATCAAGAGCGGCAATGCGGTTGTGTTGCGCGGTGGCCGTGCGGCCGAGAACACCAACAAAGTTTTGGTGAAACTACTTCAGGATGCACTGGCGATTGCTGGAATTGAATCAGATGCCGTGCAGACCGTGGATGAATTTGGCCGTGATGGCGGTACCGTGATGATGCAGGCAGTTGGTCTGATCGACGTTTTGATCCCACGCGGCGGAGCCGGTTTGATTCAGCAGGTTGTGCAAGAAGCCAAGGTTCCGGTAATTCAAACCGGTGATGGTGTGGTGCACATCTTCATCGACGAATCTGCACGTTTGGATTGGTCAGTCGACATTGTGCACAACGCCAAGGTTCAACGACCAAGCGTTTGCAACGCAGCCGAGACTCTGTTGATTCACGAATCGGCGGTTGAGCGCATTCTTCCGGCGGTGCTAGACAAGCTCGCTGAATCAGGCGTGACAATTCACGGTGATGAAGCAACTCAGGCAAACTTCTTTGCCACTGTTCCGGCAACTGAAGAGGACTGGGCCACCGAGTACCACGACCTCGACATATCGGTGAAGGTAGTTAAGAACTTGGACGAGGCACTAGCGCACATCAATAAGTACTCGACCAAGCACACCGAATCGATCATCACCGAAAACGTTGAAAACGCCGAACGATTCCTGGCTGAGGTTGATGCCTCGACCGTTATGGTCAACGCGTCAACCCGATTCACCGACGGTGGCGAATTCGGATTTGGTGCTGAAGTTGGCATCTCAACCCAGAAATTACACGCTCGTGGGCCAATGGGGCTGCCAGAGTTGACCACAACCAAGTGGTTGGTGCGCGGATCTGGTCAGGTTAGGGCCTAATTACCCGCAAACGGGCCTTGGCCTAGGTTATTCTGGAACTAGTTCTTAGGAGAAATAATGAACGCAATTCTTGCAGCGGCTGAAGAGCCATTCGTGGTTCTGCCATTCCCTTCATTCTGGTTCGGCGTTATTGCCATCGGAACATTCATTCTTTTGGGTGTGATCACCTGGTCTTACCGCGATGTTGCTAACCGCCACGAGCACAAGATAGACGATTCTAAGGCTCACCACTAGGAGTCACCTAGGTCTTTTCTCGCATGAGCAAAATTCGTCTCGGCGTGATGGGTGGAACGTTCGATCCAATCCACTTTGGCCACTTAGTTGCAGCTAGTGAAGTTGCCTCGGCATTTGATTTAGCCAAAGTTATTTTCGTGCCAACCGGTGAACCTTGGCAAAAACAAACCATTACAAATTCTGAACACCGATACCGCATGACACAGCTGGCAATCGCCGGCAACGAACACTTCGATATCAGCAGGGTAGACGTTGATCGCCCTGGTCCTACTTACACCGTTGATACGCTTCGCGACATTGCCTCGGAACATCCAAAAGCCGAACTATTTTTTATCACCGGCGCAGATTCAATTTCACAGATAGGGACTTGGAAAGACGCCGATAAAATTTGGCCACTGGCCCATCTGGTTGGTGTAACCCGTCCTGGGCATTCGCTTGAGGTTCCAAAATCACCCAATGGGGCGGTTTCACTGCTAGAAATTCCTGCATTGGCTATTTCTTCTACCGATATTCGTGCCAGAGTTAAGGCTGGAAAACCAATCGATTACCTGCTGCCCGAGTCGGTAATTGATTACATTCAGCAAAATGAACTTTACCGTTCTGACCAGGGGACCAAATGACCGAGGGGCCGTTTTTGTCGCGTCGCGAATTACGCGAGGCGCAGTTGCGCGCAACCAACGGTCTTTCACAAGAACCTGTTGCTGAATTAGATTTACCTCAAAACTCAGTTCCAGCTGCCGAGGTGATTGCAGTTGCCGAGTCAGTTGCACCGGTTGAATCCGAATTCAACTTCCCACCGCTTACCAAGAATCAGCTTGTGCAAATGGGTCGACTCACTGATGAGAATGACACATCGGCAGTTTCTACAGCCGTAACCAACGTGCAAGTTTCTAGCATATCTGTAGCGCAGGTAGCCACCACAGGAGTGGTTAATCCATATGCGCCTAAGGTTGCCGAACCAGCCTCGGCTGATCCGGCGCAAGTTATTGTGACTCCAACTGTTGTGACACCAACCGTTGGTGCACCAGTCACTCCACCGGAAACTCCGGAGGCACCAATTCTCGCTGCTCCGGTTTACGAACCGGTTCTCGGCGAGGCCGAAGAACCAATCACCGGTGCCGTTCAACTTTTTGACGTGTCACCAAACTTGAACATTGAACCGCAAACCGCATCGATCATCATCGACAACTTTGAACCGCTCGATGCAATCTCAATTGCAATTTCCGAAACCGGTGAGTTGCTGAAGACAGGTTCTATTGAACTTCCGAATCTTTCTACCAACACGGGTGAGATCGCAACCATCTTGGATGCGGCACAGGTAGATGAGGCCATCGCGCAAGACAGCGTAAACGGTTACGTCTCAACCATTGCGCCACTTCGCGCTAGTGGTGTTGTGAACACAGCAGGCAAAATCGGCATCATGCCAAGCAAGCGCGCCAAGGGGCAGAGCGCTGGATTTGCAGTGTTGACCCTATCTCTTTTGATGATCGCCGTGGGTGGTCTGGTCCTAGCAGCATTTATGCTTGGATTCTTGAAGTAAACAAAGGACCTAAGTGACCGCAACTCCAAAAGCTATTCAGGTAGCGAACATCGCAGCAGCCGCTGCTGCCGACAAGCTTGGCGAAAACATCATTGCCCTTGATGTAACCGAACCAATGCCGCTTACTGATGTGTTCCTTTTGGCATCTGGCAGAAACGAGCGCCAGGTAGCTGCGATTGCCGACGAAATTGAGCTCAAACTTCACGAAGCCGGAATCAAGTACTTGCGTCGCGAGGGCAAAGAGACCGGTCGCTGGATTCTGCTGGACTTTGGCGATGTGA
>CAZWHL010000002.1:42615-69823 GCA_964633625.1 uncultured Rhodoluna sp. | reverse complement strand
CTTGCGGTAGCGGTAGCCATCGTCCTTATCCTCTGATCTCTGGGTTGTCACCCGGAAGGTTCTGGTTGCGGTCGTACTTGGTGTCAATCTGACCTACGTTGCCGGCTGCAGCAAGTGCTGCAATGTGGGCGTCATATTCAGCCTGAGAAACAACTTTGACGTTGAACAACATCATTGAGTGGTATTCACCACAGAGCTCGGCACACTTTCCTTTGTAGGTGCCTTCAACCTGCGGAGTGAAGTACATGTGGTTGATGCGACCCGGGAACATGTCCTTCTTGTAAAGGAAGTCCACTACCCAGAATGAGTGAATTACGTCGTGTGAGGTCAGATCAATTTGGACTGACTTGTTCACTGGAAGGTAAAGAGTTGGAAGTGCCGCTTCTGAACCTTTTTCGCCAGCGAATTGAGACTGGACGCCAGAGTCGAAGACGTTTCCGTTGACGTAGTTGAAGTCCCAGCTCCACTGCTTTGCAACAACCTGGATTTTCACATCTGGATTTGCAGTTGGCTGCTCAATAGCCGCCATGTCACGCGCGGTAAAAGCAAAAAAACCAACGGTGATGATTAGCGGAACGATTGTGAAAAGAGTCTCAATTGGATTGTTGTAGCGCAGCTGCGCTGGCAATCCGGTCTCGCCTTTGCGGCGACGATAAACGATGATGGCGAAGAACATCAATCCCCAGGCGATGATTCCCACTCCCCACAGGACGATCCATGAGGTGGTCCAAAGCCCTGTAATGCGGTCGGTGTGGTTGGTGACTCCTGGCACACCTGGCAAGAAGCCACGGCTAAATTCCTGTTCAGAGCAACCGCTGAGTAGCAGCATCAATGACGCTGCGGCAGGCATCGCTGCCCATTTGAGACCACGCTTTTTTAGCACAATCGACCCTTCAGATATCGAATCGTTACCCTTCTATCCTACGCTCGAGAATGTGCCGAATGTGCCATAAAACACGCTAACTAGGCGGTTTTAAACGCAAAAAAGCCCGGTTCGTGGATCCAAAACCGGGCTTTTTCGGAAAAATCTTCTGTTTTAGCTGAATGAGTCTCCACAGGCACATGAACCTGCCGCATTCGGGTTGTCGATGGTGAAACCCTGCTTCTGAATCGTGTCTTCGAAGTCGATTGAGGCTCCGTCTAGATAAGGCACGCTCATCTTGTCGACCACTACCTCAACCCCATCAAACTCTTTGACGACATCGCCTTCAGCCAGCTGCTCATCAAAGTAGAGCTGGTAGATCAAGCCTGAGCAACCGCCCGGCTGAACCGCTACGCGCAAGCGCAGATCGTCGCGACCTTCGGCTTCAATCAGGGTGCGAACCTTGCTTTGAGCCTGCTCGGTGAGAGTAACTCCAGTTTCTAAGGTTTGAGTCATTTTGACCCCTTTCCGTGGCTTGAACCTGCTCTAAGACTAACTTATTGGCCCGATTTAGCATTCCCCGAAACCAGGAAAATTGCCTCAGCAACCATTGCCTTTTGCAGCATGGCTAGGTCAACCGACTCGTTTGGGCTGTGGGCCCTGGAATCAGGGTCTTCAACCCCGGTAACCAGGATTTGGGCGTCCGGAAACACCTGGGTTAGGTCGGCTATGAATGGGATTGATCCGCCGATACCGATATTCACCGATTTGGTGCCCCAGGCTGCGCCAAGAGCTTGTTCAGCCAAGCTTTTAGCCCAGCCACCCTCATTTTGAGCAAAAGGTTTACCTAGTTCGGTTTCGCCGTAAGAAATCTTTGCTCCAAAAGGCAGATTTGCCTCTAAATGGGCCTTTAGGAGCGCCAATGCCTGCTCTGGCCGCTCTCCAGGTGCAATTCTGAGGCTGATTTTGGCCCTTACAGAGGGCAACATGGTGTTTGAGCTCAGGGCCACGGTTTGGCCGTCGATTCCAATCACGGTTAGAGCGGGTTTGGTCCAGATGCGGTCCAAAATGCTGCCATCCCCTATCTGTTGGGTGCCCGGCAGCAGGCCGGCATCGGTGTTTAATTGGGCGTCAGAATAAGGAAGCTCATCGGCCTGGCCCTGGACCAAACCCTGAATTGCCACGTTTCCGCGTTCATCGTGCAAAGTCGCCAAGAGCTTAATCATTGCAAGCATGGCATCCGGCACCGCGCCCCCATACATGCCCGAGTGCAAGGCATGATCCAAAGTGGAAACCTCGATCACCTGTGAGACCAGTCCCCTGAGTGTGGTGGTCAAGGCTGGAACGTCAACGGTCCAGTTTCCAGAATCAGCAACGATGATGACATCGGCTTTGAGGTCTGTTTGGTTTTCTTCGAGGAAATTCCTAAAGGTTGGCGAACCGGCTTCTTCTTCGCCCTCAATAAATAGAGTTAGCCCTAAATCAAAATCCGGTCCGCAGATGTCAGCCAAAGCCTTAATTGCCGCCAGGTGGGTCACAATGCCGGCTTTATCGTCGGCTGCTCCACGACCATAGAGTCGGCCATTTTTCTCAGTTGGCTCAAATGGGTTGGTGTTCCAAATCTCCTCATCGCCCGGCGGCTGAACGTCGTGGTGGGCGTAAAGCAAAATTTGCGGCTTGCCATTCTTTGCAGCGCGCTTAGCAACAACCGCTGGCGCACCGGTCTTACCATTTGCCGATACCTTTCGAATATCTACGAAATCAAATAGTTGGGTATCGCTAAAAAGTTTGGCTACTGCTTCGGCGCTGCGCTCAAGTTCTTTTTTATCGAATGCTTCCCAAGCAATTCCAGGTATTTTGGCTAGCGCAATCAATGTCTCTTTTAGTTCGCCAAAATTATTGGCTACAAAGTCATTGGCGGCTGGCAAGTGTTGCTCAGCCATATTTTGCAAGGTCATAGCAGTAATCTATAGGTCTAGACCAAACTTCAGAGGAAAATTCATGACTGAATCAAAATCAACCGGCAAGGGTCGCGCGACGCCATCGCGCAAACAGCAAGAGGCAGCAAATCTGCGTCCACTGGTTGGTAAAAAGACTCCGGAAGCTCGTAAGGCAGAAAAAGCGCAGATTCGTGAGGAACGAATCAAGGCACGCATCGGTATGGCTGCCGGCGAGGAAAAATACCTTGGTGTTCGCGACCGCGGGCCACAGCGCAAGTTTGTGCGCAACTATGTTGATTCAAAGTTCTCACTAGGCGAATTGGTAATGCCAGCGCTGTTGGTTGTGATTCTGATTTCGGCAATCGACTCTTACGTAGTGCAGGTGGCAACCCTACTGACAATGTGGACACTGTTTATTGGCGTTGCAATCAATGGTTGGATTCTTGGTCGTGGTGCAGTACGCGCACTTGAGGCTAAGTACGGAGCCAACAAAGTTGAGTCAGGTCTTAAGTGGTACGCGGGCATGCGATCAGTCCAGATGCGCCCAATGCGACTACCAAAGCCACAGGTAAAACGCGGAACAAAAGTAACCCCTTAATTTCTTAAAGAAAAATCCCTCCGATTACTCGGAGGGATTTTTTATTTGGTTAGTTCCTTATTGATTGATCGCGCCCAAAGCGGACCGTTGTAGATCCAACCGGTATAGCCCTGCACTAACGTCGCACCGTTGGCCAAACGTTCAGCCGCCTCTTTAGGGTTTTCGATTCCACCAACGGAAATAATTGCTGCCCTGCCGTTCATGCGGGCGTGCAACAATCTCAATACCTCTAGCGAACGCTCCTTCAATGGTGCACCAGACAAACCACCGGATCCAGCTGCGGATACTTTTGCAGAATCGGTCTTCAAATTTTCGCGGCCAATCGTGGTGTTAGTAGCAATCACACCGGCTAATCCAAGATCAAGTGCAAGATCTGCAACAGCAGCGATGTCTTCGTTGGCAAGATCCGGTGCAATCTTAACAAGTACTGGTTTACCCTTGGCTTCTTGAAGCACCGCATTCAGAATTGGCTCAAGTGCTTCAACTGATTGGAGTGAACGAAGTCCAGGCGTATTCGGAGATGAAACATTTACAGCCAAGTAGTCTGCATGTGGAGCCAACAGCCTTGCACTCTTGCGGTAGTCCTCGTGGGCCAATTCAACGTTAACCACTTTTGACTTGCCAATATTCACACCGATAACCGGCAATGCACTGCCATGTTTTTCTCTCAGCCTTTCAAGGCGTTGCGCGATTACCTGAGCACCCTGATTATTGAATCCCATGCGATTGATCAACGCGCGATCTGGAATTAAGCGAAATAATCTTGGCTTTTCGTTTCCATCTTGCGCAATTGCTGTGACGGTGCCAATCTCCACATGTGAAAAACCAAGTTCCCCTAGCGCCTTGATAGCGACTGCATTTTTATCGAAACCAGCCGCTAAACCAAAGGGCGCATCAAAATGTAAACCAAATGCCTGCACCGAACCACGACCGGTTGCTTTTAATTTCGCAAGCTTGGTAATGCCAAGCGCGCCCGCAACGCGAATTGCAAACATAACTAAATGGTGCGCCTGCTCGGCATCCATGCGAGCGAACACTAGTTTGAAAATTGCGCGATAAAGCAAGTAGTAATTTACCTATTCAAGAATTTAGTTATGTTAATTATTTTGGTCTTGCGCAGATTTAGCATCGGAAGACTCACGCTCTTCGCGACCAACCCTAAGAATGTTTATGGCAGCTTCAAAATCTTCTAGAGTTTCCCAGCCCTGATAAACGCTGGCGAAACGCATAAAAGCCACTTCGTCCAATTTTCGTAGCGGCTCCAGAATTGCCAGACCAATATCATTTGATTCGATTTGTGCAGCGCCGGTCGCGCGAACCGCTTCTTCAACAGTTTGGGCTAGTAGCGCCAAATCGGCCTCGGATACCGGACGCCCCTGGCATGCCTTGCGAACACCGGCGACGATGCGATCTCGACTAAATGGCTGGGTTACACCGCTGCGCTTAACCACTGTGAGGCTAGCGGTTTCAGTTGTGCTGAATCGCATGTTGCATTCAGGGCACTGGCGTCGACGACGAATCGATGAACCGTCGTCTGAGGTTCTAGAGTCGGTGACTCTAGAGTCTGGGTATCGGCAAAAAGGACAGAACATTCCGGAATCACTCCTAGATGTTGATTGTTTTTTAAGTCTAGGCCCAACACCTAGTAATTACGCGGTTATTTACGCGTCAAAGCGCGCGGTCACGGCCTCACCGTGCGCCGGAAGGCCTTCGGCCTTAGAGAAATCCGCAACCAACTTGGCAACCGCCTGAAGCCCCTGCTTGTCGTAATCAATCACCTGTTGTGGACGCAAGAAACTGTGTACGCCGAGACCAGAACCAAACTTGGACTGTTGGCCAGTAGGCAAAACGTGACTTGACCCAGCGAGATAATCTCCCAGACTCACCGGTGAGTACTCCCCCATAAAAATTGCCCCAGCGTTGGTGATCTTTGGCAAGACAGCTTCATTGTCTTGAGTGTGCAGCTCAAGGTGCTCAGTGGCATAGAAATTTGTGAAACGAATTCCGGCTTCGATGTCGTCAACTAGGACGACTGCCGACTGCTGACCCTCAAGTGCGGCTCGCACTCTGGTGCTGCTGGAGGTAGCCGAAACAATATCGGTTAGTTCATTGATCACTGCGTTGGCAAGCTCAATGGAATCAGTTACCAACACCGATGCTGCTGCCTCGTCGTGCTCTGCCTGACTAACTAGGTCATATGCGATGAACCTAGCATTTGCCGAGGCGTCGGCCAGCACAAGAATTTCTGTAGTGCCAGCCTCGGAATCAATGCCGATGGTGCCGCGCAAAGCGCGTTTTGCTGCGGCTACGAAAATGTTTCCCGGTCCGGTAACCAGACTTACAGGCTCAAGATCAATTTGCGGTATTCCATAGGCAAATGCTGCGATTGCTGCCGGTCCACCCATGCAATAAACGTTCTCAACACCAAGCAGAGCTGCAGTGGCTAGAACCGTTGGGTGTGGGCGACCGCCAAAATCCTTTTGAGCCGGCGAGGTAAGCGCTAATCGTTTTACTCCGGCAACCTGAGCCGGAACCACATTCATGATGACGCTTGATGGATACACCGCTTTACCACCTGGCACATACAAGCCAACCGACTCGACCGGTTGCCAACGTTGGCGAACGGTGGCACCATCGGCAAGCTTCACCGAAGAATCCTGGGGCATGTTGACTCGAGAAACCTTGAAAACTCGTTCAATCGATTCTTCGATTGCCTTGCGCAGGGTTGAATCAAGGTTCTGTAGGGCTTGGGACATTTCTTCTGCGGCTACCTTTAGCGGCCTAGGGTCAACGCCGTCACGATCTTTAGTGACCTTAACTACTGCTGACTCACCATTTAATCGGACATCTTCAAGCAAGGGAATTATTTGCTGGGTTGCTTTGCTGATATCTAGCGAGGCACGCGGAATAGCAAGATTTGCAGATGTCGAATCAAAAGTCTTGGATCGAAAATCTACAACTCGCAAGTTAACTGCGGAACTCATAGCCGATCCTCCAAATTGGTATATGTTGCAATTCTAGAGCCGGGTTATGAACCGGTAGCCTAGATACCAGTTCATTTCGAGAAAAAGAGTCATGGAAAATTTTGCAGTAGAGAAAGAGCCAACAGAGGCCCTTCGCGCCACCTTTAGATTGCACGCATCAGGCGTATCGGTAATCACGCTGTTGGACGCCGCGGGCAAGCCAGCCGGTTTCACAGCAACTTCAATGACCTCACTTGGCGCAAACCCGCCACTAGCCTCTTTTAACGTTGCCCGCGGTTCCAGCACCTGGCCTAGCCTGCAAAAGGGAAAGTACGTTGCCATCCACACTCTTGGTGAGCGGAATCTAGAACTTGCTCAACGGATGGCAGCCGACCACACCCTACGTTTTGCAAAAGCGGACTGGCAAGTGGGACCTTTTGAACTTCCGGTATTTACAGATGCCACATCGGTGTTAATCGCGAAGATTCGCGACATTCACGACGTTGAGAATAACGCAGTAGTGATTGTTGACGTAGTTGAGGGGCTAGTTGGCGAACAAGCACCAGCATTGCTTTATTACCAGCGTCACTACATGACACCAGGCAAATCGCTTAACTAATTTCCGCTAGCTTAAGCACTTTGAGCCAAGCAGCACCTTTAATTCACCGTAGAGATCGTTCGTAATCTTCACTTTCGGTTGCAATTTAAACAAGCGTTCTCCAGATTCCCCAACCAACTTCACGTGAACTTCTTCGGTACCCGCATGAACTCGCAAAATTCGATCAAGCTCTTCAAGCACCTCGCGAGTTGCCTCTGCTTCAGGAACACGAACCACAACTGGTCCACGAATGAAATCAGATCCACCCTCGATGGTTTCCACCGAGTGGGCACGCAGACTATTACCGTCATCTCGCTGCGAAATGCTTCCACGAATCATCACAACTTGATCGGCTTCTAGATTTTTGGCGTATTCCTGATAGGTCTTACCCATCAGCATCACTTGCATCTCACCTTCAAAATCTTCAACTGTTACAGCAGCGTAAGGATTACCCGATTGACGGGCCACCTTGTGCGCCACCTGAGTGATAAGTCCGGCAATAATCACCGTCTCGCCATCCTGCAAAGTTTCGCTAGATGCAATTTCACCGATAGTAATCTGCGCATACCTGGACAACTGTTCTTCACGACCAGCAAGTGGGTGGTCGCTTACGTACAGCCCAAGCATGTCTCGTTCGTAGGCGAGCTTTTCTTTTTTTGGCCACTCAGGGCGATCTGGCACGGAACCCGCAAATGAACCTTCTGCCATGGCATCATCAAAGAGTGAGCCAAACAGGTCAACCTGACCGACAGCTTCATTCTTCTTTAGCGACGCCTGAGCTTCAACCGCTTCTTCGGAAATTTCGGACAGTGATCGACGGGTGTGACCAAGCGAATCAAATGCCCCTGCCTTGATTAGCGATTCAACAACACGCTTGGAACAAACCACCGCAGGAACCTTGCGCAGGAAGTCATGGAACGAGGTGAACTTTCCTTTTTCTTCTCTTGCGTTTCTAATACCCTCAACCACGTTGAGGCCAACATTTCTTACAGCGCCAAGACCAAAACGTATATCTTTTCCAACGGCGCTGAATTCTGCAATCGATTCATTTACATCTGGCGCGAGCACCTTAATTCCCATTCGGCGACACTCACTTAGATACATACCTAGTTTGTCTTTTGAATCACCAACCGATGTCAGCAATGCAGCCATGTACTCTGCAGGATAATTTGCCTTTAGATATGCGGTCCAATAAGACAAGACACCATAGGCTGCACTGTGTGCGCGGTTGAAGGCATAGTCGGCAAAAGGTAGCAGTGTGTCCCAAAGCGCCTTAACAGCTGCATCGGAATATCCATTAGCTTTCATACCTTCGGAGAAACCTTGGTACTGACGATCTAGCTCGTCTTTGTCTTTCTTACCCATGGCACGGCGAAGCAAGTCTGCTTTTCCGAGTGTGAAACCCGCCGCTTTTTGAGCGGCTGCCATTACTTGCTCTTGGTAAACAATAAGACCGTAGGTTGGATCAAGTACCTCTGAAAGTGACTGCGATAGCTCAGGGTGGACCGAGTCGACTTCTTGTTGGCCATTTTTGCGAAGCGCGTAGTTTGTGTGCGAGTTCATACCCATTGGTCCCGGGCGATACAACGCAATAACCGCAGAAATGTGCTCGAACAGCGTCGGCTTAAGCAGACGCAATAGCGAACGCATGGCGTTGCCATCCAGCTGGAATACACCAAGCGTGTCACCGCGAGAAAGCAATTCAAACGTTGCTTGGTCCGCATCTAGGTCTAGGTCTTCAAGCACAACAGTCTCACCGCGGTTGGACTTTATGTTGGCAAGCGTGTCATCAAGCACTGTTAGGTTACGCAATCCCAAGAAGTCCATCTTGAGCAGACCCAACTTTTCACAGGGCGGCTGATCGAACTGGGTAATGATTGCGCCGTCGTCCTCGCGCTTCATGATTGGAATTACGTCAATCAATGGTTCCGCCGACATAATTACACCAGCAGCATGGACTCCCCACTGACGCTTGAGTGACTCCAAACCCTGGGCAAGTTCAAAAACTTTTGCAGAATCATCATCGTTCTCAATCAACTCACGAAAATCCGCAGCTTCTTTGTAGCGATCAGACTTTTTGTCAATCAAGTCATTCAATGCAATGTCGCGCCCCAATACCATCGGCGGCATCGCCTTGGTTAATTTTTCACCAACGGCATAAGGCATCGCCAAAACGCGTCCGGCATCCTTAATTGCCTGTTTGGCCTTAATAGTTCCAAAAGTTACAATCTGGGCAACGCGGTCATCGCCATACTTCTCAGAAACATAGCGAATAACTTCACCGCGACGACGGTCGTCAAAGTCGACATCGATATCGGGCATCGAAATACGTTCCGGGTTTAGGAAACGCTCAAAGATGAGTCCGTGCTTGATTGGATCAAGCTCTGTGATGCCAAGTGCATAGGCAACGATGGAGCCCGCTGCCGAACCACGACCTGGACCAACGCGAATACCTTGGGCACGTGCCCAAGCAATGAAGTCCGCAACTACCAGGAAATAGCCAGGGAAACCCATTTGTTCAATAACTTGAACTTCATAAGAAACCTGCTTGGCTTGGGCCTCAGGAATGTCACCCTTGTAGCGTCGCTCCATTCCGGCAGCAACTTCTTTTTCAAACCAAGAAGCTTCCGTGTAGCCCTCTGGCACTGGAAAGCGCGGCATAAGTTCGCGCTCTTTGAATTCAACGTTGCATCGCTCGGCAATCAAAAGGGTGTTGTCGCAGGCCTCAGGATTATCTGAAAATAGTTCGCGCATCTGCGCGGGAGTCTTTAGATAAAACTCCTGTGAATCAAACTTAAAACGGTTCGGATCAACCAGGGTTGAACCAGACTGCACGCACAATAAGGCCTCATGGGCAACCGCGTCACCAGCGTGGGTGTAGTGCAGGTCATTCGTTGCCACTAGAGGCATGTTTAGTTCTTTGGCAAGCTTCAGCAGATCGGACATCGCACGTCGTTCGATGTCAAGACCATGGTCCATGATTTCGGCAAAGAAGTTTTCCTTGCCAAAAATCTCCTGGAATTCGCCGGCTGCCTTCTTGGCTTCGGCATACTGCCCAAGTCTTAGGCGCGTTTGGATTTCACCGGATGCGCAACCAGAGGTGGCAATGATTCCTTTGCCGTAGGTTTGCAGAAGTTCGCGGTCCATTCGCGGCTTGAAGTAGAAACCATCAAGCCAAGCCTTAGAAGACATGCGAAAAAGGTTGTACATGCCATCGGTGTTCTCGGCGAACATGGTCATGTGGGTAAAAGCACCGCCACCGGAAATATCATCTTCGCCACCGCTACCCCAGCGAACACGGCTTCGATCCTGACGAGGTGTGCCCGGTGACAGATATGCTTCGATACCGATAACCGGCTTTATACCCGCGGCTTTAGCAGTTTTGTAAAAGTCAAAGGCACCAAAGTTATTACCGTGATCGCTGATTCCGATTGCGGGCATGCCCTGTTCTACAGCGGCTTCAATCAGTGGCTTGACTCTGGCAGCACCATCGAGCATCGAGTACTCAGTGTGAACATGAAGGTGAACGAATGAGTCGGACTTACCTGTGTTACCGGACATGCCGACGACCTTCCTGTTGCTGTGGGACCGAACCTAAAAATCAGATTGGGCGGAAGACCAGACTACCCTCGCAGCACCTCTAGCGCGTGCACCAACTCAGCCGGGTATTCGCTAGTGAACTCAACCTGGTGCCCCTTAGTTGGGTGCTCAAAGCTTAGGCGCACGGCATGTAGCCATTGGCGATCAAGACCCACCTTGGCGGCCAGAGTTGGGTCTGCCCCATACATAGTGTCGCCAACCAAGGGGTGGCGGAACGCTGAGAAGTGCACGCGAATCTGGTGGGTGCGGCCCGTCTCCAAAACAATCTCAACTAGTGAGGCTGCCTTAAATGCTTCGATGGTTTCGTAATGTGTCACCGAGTGCTTACCATCGTTCATTACCGCAAATTTGAATTCGGCCTTTGGATGCCTGCCGATTGGTGCATCAAATGTGCCGGTTAGTGGATCGGCAAGCCCTTGAATAACTGCGTGATAAACCTTGTGCACCGTGCGATCTCTGAAGGCTTGCTTTAGCCGCGAGTAGGCAATCTCCGACTTTGCCAATGTCATCAACCCACTGGTACCTACATCAAGTCGTTGCACAATCCCCTGGCGTTCTTGCGCACCACTGGTAGCAATCTGCACACCAAGTGAAAGTAAACAACCAGGCACAGTAGGGCCATCCCAACCAACCGATGGATGTGCGGCTACGCCAGCTGGCTTATCAACCACAATGATGTCGTCGTCTTGATAAACGATTTTGAAACCTGGCACTAACGAAGCGATGATTTCTAGATTGTTTTTTACTTCTGGAAAAGTGACTTCCAAAAGAGCGCCATCAACCAGCCGATCAGATTTACCAATGACCTTGCCGTTCTGCAAAACGTGACCATCGGTAAGAAGATCTGCTGAAACTGAACGTGAAAGACCCATTAACCTAGCTAGCCCGGCATCTGCTCGTTCACCGGCTAGCGCGTCTGGTACCGGAAGAATTTTTTGTTGTTCACTCATGCGCTTATCCGCTTGCGACCAATTTGATCACCGCGCATGATTCGAATCACAGAGAGAGTGCAAATGATGAAGATTGCCATATCTGCGATATTGAAAATAGGAAAATTGAACGGCACCTGAATGTAATCAACAACGTGACCCACCCCAAAGCCTGGTTCACGAACCAGGCGATCAATTAAGTTGCCGGTGATTCCACCTAGTAGCACTCCGGCCATTGCTGCCCAGCCAATAGTTTGAATTTTGAAACTAAACCAAATCAGGGCCAGCGCCGCACAGGTTGAAAGAATGGTGAAAATCCATGTCGCTCCAAAGCCGATCGAAAACGCAGCGGAATCGTTGAAAACCAAGGTTAGACGAACCAGCGAGCCAAGAAAATCTACTGACTTGCCGGGTTCAAGAACTGCGATAAGGAAGTTTTTTACCAATTGATCAGCCGCAACTACCAGCCAGGCGCAACCCAGCACCCAGAAAAGGCGTGCGAATTGAGAATTGCGTTTCGTCAATTAATTAGTTGTTAGTGCTGAATCCGCTTGGATCGTAACCCTGAGCTCCGGTGCTTGAACTACCAAAGTTAAAGCCACCCTCAATAGCAGTGGTTGGCCTCTCAGTTGGTGCAGCGGTTGACTCTTCTAGGTCTGCCAGCTGGTTTTCGATGTAAGCCTTTAGCTTCAAACGATACTCACGCTCGAAACTACGAAGCTCCTGAATGCGGTGCTCGATCAAAGCCTTCTCTTGCTCGAGGCGGCTCATGTCGGCACGCTGCTGAGCTTCTGCCTCACGTACAACACGTGCTGCGGTGGCGTGACCCTCGGCAATCAGTGCATCGCGCTTTGCAAGGCCTTCGCGAACATGCTCTTCGTGCAGCTTGCGAGCAAGTTGTAACAAGTTGTTGGTGTTGTTGGTATCAAGTGTTGATGGGTCCTGAGTTGCTTCAGGGAATGCGCTAACCGCAGAAGGAGCAATTGCCGGAGCCAGTGCGCTCTCGGCGGTTGGGCTATTGATTTCTGCAACCAGTCCGGCACCACTGCGTTGCAACTCTGCGATGCGAGACTCAGATGCCAGCAAACGCTGACGCAGGTCTTCGTTTTCTTGAGTTAGACGGCGAAGTTCAACAACGATTTCATCGAGAAAGTCATCGACTTCATCCTGGTCGTAGCCTTCGCGAAATTTAGTTGGCTGGAATCTCTTATTGACCACGTCTTCTGGAGTCAATGGCATATTCTTACCTCTTTATAGTCTTTGGCCAGTGGGGATTTAGCCTCAGAGGCAAGGTTACCTTGAAATCGGTGCCTAGGCGACCGATAGCACCAACCGCTGTAGAAAAAAGATGGCGAAAACAAGTGCCGTCCAGCCCAAATCCAGCTGGATTGCGCCTAGGCGTATCGGTGGAATTATTCGTCGCACTAGCTTTAGGGCTGGGTCGGTGATGGTCATGACGATCTCGACGATTGGCAGCAAAATACCCTTTGGTCGAAGACTTGGATTCACCGATAGCGCCAAGTCAATAAAAAGCCGGGCAACCAGGGCAAAGAAATAGGCCTGGAGCAGCCACCACAGGATTACTGCAACCAGACCCATATCTAAAAGCCTGATTTATGGACGAACTAGTAGATCGTCTGTTGGTTCGGTTTCGTCGTCTTCGTTGTTTACTGCAACGTGACTAGGTGAAAGCAGGAAAACCTTTGGTGTCACGCGCTTTAGGTGACCCTCTAGACCTTCTTTTAGGCCAAGCATGAAGTCAAGCATGCGACGTGAGTCAAGCTCTGACATCTCACCCATGTTTACGATCACCGGAATACCAAGACGGTAGTTAGCGGCGACTTCTGGAGCCTCAGCGTATGAGCGTGGCTCAATTGTGTAAATCTCGTTGACCTCTGAAACACCACGGCGAGGGCGCATTGTTGCAACACGTGCAACTGGGCGTGATTCACCTGCGCTGGTGGCAACTGGGCGTGGCGGAAGTGCTTCAGCCTCATCGGCCAACCCTAGCCAACCTGATACCTGTGAAATTAGACCTGCCATTTGTATCCTCCTGAGGACTCGTACTCTTCCAGAATATGGCTAATACTGACGTTTTCCGGTTATTGCGCTGCCGATGCGCAAGTGTGTCGCGCCCAGGGCAATCGCGGCTTCGAAGTCTTCTGACATGCCCGCCGAAATGAATTTTGCCTGCGGCGCCAAACCGATAAGAGTCTGGCTGGCCTGCTGAATGGTTTCGAAATCCATTTCTGGAGCCCGGTCTAGCGAGGCAACTCCCATAACCCCCAATAGGTTGAGCTTTGGCGCTTCCAATACCTGCTCGGCGAAGGCCAATAGGTTTTTGGGCTCAATGCCGCCGCGGCCCGGATCATCGGTGAGATTCAATTGAATGAATACATCTAGCGAGGTTTCACGTTCGCTCGTGGCTTTAATGATTGCATCCAATAGCGACTGGCGATCAACCGAGTGAACTACATTGGCGTAGCTGAGTGCCGAACGAACCTTGTTGCTTTGCAGTTGACCAATGAAGTGCCAGGTGTAGTCGTAGCCCTTGCCGTCAACTAGTGCGGCAACTTCCTCTGATTTTGGCCTGGCTTCTTGATCGCGATTTTCGCCGAATGAACGAACGCCTAGCTCAAGCAGGTCAACCACCATTTGAGCTGGGTGATTCTTCGAGACAACGATCAGGTCAATCTCCTGGCGCGTGCGACCTGCTCGGGATGCAGCCGTAGCTATGCGTGATTCAACTTCGGCTAAACGTTGCCCTAAAGAACTCACGAATCGCGTTCAGAAATTTAGCGAAGGAAGTCTGGGATGTCGAGATCGTCGCCCCAGGTTCCATCTGCAGACTGTGACTTACCCTGATTGCTTTTGAAGCTATCGCCCTCTTCGGTTGCGCTAGAGCTTTGGACGTCACCATCAAGATTGTTATCGCGGAACGCGGCAGGTACCTGCTCTTCTGATTCTGCATAGTAAGAGTTCACGTCGGCAACATCAATTGAATCGGTTGCCGGCGCTGCAGAATCTGCAAACCATGAAGTGCTGGTCGTGGTGGCAGCTGCAACTGGGGCAGCTGCAGCGGCTGGCTCGGCGAACGGCTTGCGTTCAACCTTGCGAACCTTTGGCAGCCCACCGTCGAAACCTGCGGCAATAACGGTGATGCGAACTTCGTCGCCTAGAGTGTCGTCGATTGTGGTTCCGTAAATGATGTTTGCTTCTGGGCTTACTGCCTCTTGAACCAAACGAGCTGCTTCGTCGATCTCGTGTAGACCAAGATCAGATGCACCCTGAACCAAAAGCAATACGCCGTGTGCGCCATCGATGCTGGCTTCAAGCAGCGGACTTGAAACTGCAAGCTCGGCCGCACGAACCGCGCGGTCTTCACCCTTTGCAGTACCAATACCCATCAGTGCAGAACCTGCACCCTTCATCACGGACTTAACGTCGGCGAAGTCAAGGTTGATCAAACCCGGAGTGGTGATTAGATCGGTGATGCCCTGAACACCCGCACGCAAAACGTCGTCGGCGGTGGCAAACGCTTCAACAACAGAAACTGACTTGTTAACAAGTTCTAGTAGTCGCTGGTTTGGAACAACGATGAGGGTGTCTACCTCGCCGCGAAGAACTTCGATACCTGCATCTGCCTGTTGCGCGCGACGCTTTCCTTCGAAGCCAAATGGACGAGTCACCACACCAACGGTAAGTGCCTCAAGCTGCTTTGCAATGCGAGCAACAACTGGAGCAGCGCCGGTACCGGTACCGCCACCCTCACCCGCGGTTACGAAAATCATGTCGGCGCCGCGAAGTGCAGCTTCAATTTCGTCTGAGTGATCCTCGGCTGCACGACGACCAATTTCTGGGTCGGCACCTGCACCAAGACCACGAGTTAGATCGCGACCAATGTCTAGCTTCACGTGAGCTTCGCTCATGAGCAGAGCCTGAGCATCGGTGTTGATAGCTACGAATTCGACTCCGCGAAGTCCAGCGTCAATCATGCGGTTCAGTGCATTAACACCACCGCCACCAACGCCAACAACCTTAATAACCGCTAGGTAGTTCTGATTCAGACCCACGCTATTCCTCCGCATTCGCTTCCGCTGCTTTCACAGCTCTGGCACGGTACAAAAGGTTAAACCTCAGCATGAGGCTTAAAGTTAGGCCCTTTTATTACTGTGCGCGAAAAAAATAAGCCGTTATGGCCAAGGTTGATTGGATGTTGGCAGGTGTGTCTAAAAATTTCCGTAGCGCACGACGGGTGCATTTGGACTCGATACATCAAAGGTAACGCGATCGGTTTTCTTTTGATTCGCAATTAGTGCATCAAGCACTCGCGACTTCAAAACAGAGTTAGAACCATCGCCCCAAATAATACGTTGACCGGCGTATCCCCTAAGTCGAAGCGTGACGTCATCTTTAGATTTTGCGTTGATCTCTGCAACTCGGTGAAGTAGGTCAGCCGGCAATGCCAACAACACATCGATTGCAGCTTTGAATTCTTTGGATTTTTCTGGCTGCCCTTGAATTGCAATTTCCGGCAGGTTTTCGGAACCAGTTGCAATGCCAATGCGAACACCGGCTGGATCGTAAAGATAGTTAGTTCCGGAAACCTTAATCACACCGATAGGTTGACGCTCGGCAATTTGGATTCGCAAGGTATGCGGCGGAAGGCTGATGATTGAAAAGCTTTCAATCAGCGGAAAAGACGCAAGAGATTTTGCAATGTCACTTGAACTAACCGTTGGCAGGGGCTTACCCAACTGACTGATCAACGCATTGACGATTGACTTTTCTTTCAAACGGGAGATCCCAGTGACCTCTATCTTTTGCACAGCAAGCAACGGAGTAAAAATTGTGGCCAATACCAAAAGAATTAGCGCACCAAATGCCGAAGCACTAATTCCAAATGCCAATTTTCTGTTGCGCGAGCCCTGAGTGAATCGCTTAGCCTCAGCCGATAGTGAGAAGTTCTTTTTTTTCTCCGAGTTGCGAATATTTGCCAGGCGCCTGTTTTGTTGCTTCAGTGCGCGCTTTGGAGCAGCGATATTCTTAATTGGTGACGCTTTTTTTGCGGGCGTGCGTTTTTTTGCCGGTGAAATTTGTTTTGAAACAGGTGCGCTCGGTAGCCCGGAGGTTGCCCGGTTATTTGGTCTTGATTGCGGGCGCTTCAATTACTTCTCTAGGGCCTCAAGCAGCTCAGGAACCATGCGATAAATGTCACCACACCCCATGGTCATGATGAAGTCACCGGCGTGTGCCAATTTGGCACTGACCGCTGGAACATCGCTCCACTCTGGAACGTAATGAACCTGTGCCTGATTCTTGAAGGCATTAGAAACCAAAGCACCGGTAACACCTGGCTCTGGATCTTCACGCGCCGCGTAGATGTCTAGCACCACGACTTCGTCGGATGCAGAAAGCGCCTCGGCGAATTCCTTGGCCATCAGCCTGGTGCGACTGTAGAGGTGTGGCTGGAAGACGGTAATGATCTTGCCCTTACCAACGACCGCACGAGCTGCCTTAATAGCGGCAGCTACTTCCGTTGGGTGGTGTGCGAAGTCGTCGTAAACCGATACTCCCCTGCGTTCCCCGTGCAGCTCAAAGCGACGCTGAGTTCCACCAAAGGTAGCGATAGCGCGAAGCGATTGCTCTGGATCAAAACCAAGACCAACGAGCACTGCAAATGCGCCAGCCGCATTGATGGCGTTGTGTTCGCCCGGAACATTCAACTGTGCCGAATAGTCCTTACCAAGATACTCAAGAGTGAACGACACTCTTGCCCCACTTGCGTCAACGTTGTGAAGGCGTACGTCGGCGTCATCGGCCTGGCCAAAGCGTATAACCCGATGATCCTTGATCAATCTGGTTACTCGCACGGCTCCCGGGTCATCAGAGCTAATTGCCACGAAATCCTTGGCGCCCTGCGCGAAGCGGGCGAACTCTGCTTCGAAGGCTTCCTCACTACCGTAGTGGTCAAGGTGATCCGCATCGACATTTGTGATTAGTGCAATTGCGGTGTCGTAGTGCAAAAACGAACCATCGGATTCGTCTGCTTCGATTACGAAGAGATTTCCGGTGCCACTTGCCGATGATGCATTGAGCGCCGCAATTACTCCCCCATTTACAAAGCTTGGATCCTCGCCCAACTCCAGCAGTCCGGTGATTATCATTCCGGTGCTGGTTGTCTTGCCGTGAGCACCGGCAACAGCGATTACTTCGCGCTTTGACGTTAAGTAAGCCAAAGCCTGTGATCGGTGAATTACCGGAATGCCAAGTTTCTTAGCTAGCAGGTACTCAGGGTTGGTTGGCCAAAGCGCAGAGGTGACTACAACGGTGTCGGGATTTCCCAGGTGCGCTTCATCGTGACCGATAAAGATTTCTGCACCAAGCTCGCGAAGTGCGGCAACATTATCGGTGTCTCGAAGATCGCTACCGGTTACCTGGTGACCCATTCCCAACAGAATGCGCGCTATACCGCTCATGCCAGAACCGCCGATGCCAATGAAATGCACCTTGCCCAAATCAGTTGGGACTGGCTGGGTGAAATCTGGCTTAATCATGAGTTTCCTAACATTCACCTAGAAGACTAGGCGGACTGCGATGTGCTACTTATTTACAACACACCTTGAACAAGCTTGAATAGGCGGTCTGTGCCGTCGGCAATGCCGGCAGCGCGCGCAGCTGAACGCATGGCGGTGACGACCTTAGTGTTGGACATCAGCGGGATTAGTTTTTCGGCAACGTAGTCCGGTGTGAATTCGGCATCGGCAACCATCAGCCCGCCGCCGGCATCAACTAGGTCTCGAACATTGAACTTTTGCTCACCGTTTCCGACTGGATAGGGAATGTAGACGGCCGGTAAGCCAACCGCGGCAAATTCAGAAACAGTTGAGGCCCCAGCTCTTGAGACGGCAAAGTCACTGGCAGCAATTGCAAGATCCATGCGGTCGCAATATTTAATTCGCTGGTAATCCCCGCTGCTCAGTTCGGAAAATTCGGATTTTCCGCCAACTATGTGCAACACCTGAATGCCAGCGGCACTTAAAAACTTTCTGGCGTCGTCGATAGTTTGGTTAATCTTTTTGGCGCCCAGTGAGCCGCCGGTAACCAAAAGCGTGACGGTGTTGGCATCCAAACCAAAGTGCTTGCGTGCCGCTGCCTTATCAAAGTCTGCCATGGCGCTGGCAATTGCAAGTTGTTCAATCTCGTGACGCAAAGGCATGCCAATAAAATGCGCTCCCCTGATTGGCGTGCTCTTGAAGGCAACAGCAGTGGCCGCGGCAAACTTACTGCCTAACTTGTTCGCCCAACCTGGCAACGCGTTTGCCTCGTGAACAATTACTGGAATTCCAAGGCGTTTTGCTGCCAGATAAGCGGGCGCGCTTGCGTAGCCACCAAAGCCAACAACAACCTGAATATTCTTTTGCTGGATGATTTTTTCGCATTGCTTAATAGCGTTGCTAAATGCTTTTGGAAAACGAAGCGCGTAACCATTTAGTCGGCGCGGGAATGGCAGGCGCGGAATGGTCAGCAGCTCGTAGCCTCGCGCAGGTACCAAATCTTTTTCTAGGCCTTCGGCTGTACCCAGTGCAAAAACCTTGTTACCTGCTGAATCGCTCATGATTCGATCTGCAAGCGCAAGCAAAGGATTAACGTGGCCCGCTGTGCCACCGCCGGCAAGTAAGTAGTTGGTCATCGTCTTGCCTTTGCAGTAGTGCGTGAGCGCATCGGTGTTCTAAATGACTGCGGAGCAGAATGATTTTCGCGCTCGATTGCCAGAACTACACCAATAGCCGTGAGTGCGGAAATCAGCGATGAACCACCAGCCGAAATTAATGGGAGTGGAACACCCAAAACTGGAAGCAATCTAAGCACTACGGCGATGTTGATAAGTGCCTGGAATACCAACCAAAGCATGATCGCTGCCACAACCGTGCGACTAAAGAAGTCCTGGGTGCGCTGCATGATTCTTAGGAGCGAGAATGCCAGCACAACGAACAGCGCTATTACAACGAGTGCACCGATTAAACCAAGTTCCTCTGCGATGACTGCAAAGATAAAGTCGTTTTCCACTTCGGGAATCCAACTCCACTTCATTTTTGATTCACCAAGACCGGCGCCAAAGATGCGCCCAGCCGAGATTGCCCACATGCCGTGTTCTGCTTGCCAGTTGTAGTCGAGAGGATCTGGGGCATTTGGATTTAACCAAGCGGTGATGCGGCCCATTCGTGATGAGCTGGTCATCAATGCAGCGGGAATCAAAATCAGAAGAGCAACACCTACTTGGCGCATGATTTTTCCTGGAGCTCCAGCAAGAGCCAACAATCCAATGAATGCAATAAGCATGATGATCACGGTACCTAGGTCCTTACCGATAATCACGAGCAGAACTGCAACGCCGATGATTCCCAAGGATCGGTACCAGACTCGTGACTCATCAAAGTAATTCTGCTGGGTGCTCAAGTAAGCAGCTAGATGCAAGATTACGGCTATCTTTAAAAACTCCGATGGCTGAATAGTGACCAAACCAAACAGATCGATCCAGTTACGGTTACCGTTCACGTCCTTACCAATGAAGAACACCAAGAGCTGAACTAGCAACGTAATTGCAAAGAATGGTCTGGCAACCAACCGAATTTTATTCACCGGCAAGAGCGAAACAATGGAGAGCGAAAGCAATCCAAGAATCGCAAAGCCAAATTGCTTTAGAAATACCCATAGCGAATTACTGTTGGCTACCAACGAGTCGATCGATGAAGCCGATAGCACCATAACCACACCGAATGCCACCAAGAAAAGGGTGACACCTAGTAGTCGATAAAACTCCACAGATTGGGCACGAAAAATTTTGTCAAATAAAACTTGCAGTTGCTGTGCGCTCTGCGCAGAAAAATCTTGTGCAGATCTAGTTGGGCGCTGCTTGACCGCCTTTGGCTTTGCGTCACGACTTACTCGTGAGATACCGGCGCCAGATTTTGATTTTGCAGCCTTGCCTAGACTGGCCTGACGAGCGCGCTCTGCTGGAGACAATCGGGTCATTAGATCTGCTCCAATTGAATTTTCACTTGCTCGGCGAACTGATTGCCACGGTCCGCGTAGTCCTTGAATTGATCCATCGATGCCGCGGCCGGAGCCAACAAAACAACATCCCCCGGTTGTGCAAGTAGCTTTGCTGCGTTAACCACTTGATGCATGACATTATCTTGATCACTAATTTCAGTAACCGGAATGCCAGGCGCGTTCTGGGCAAGTGCAGCCAATACAGCATCGCGCTCCTTGCCAATCACGATTGCTGCCGACAATCGATTTGCATACTTGGAAACCAAATCGCCTAGATCTACCCCCTTGAGTAAACCACCAACGATCCATACAACTTTTTCAAATGAGTTCAGCGATGCGGCTGCAGCATGCGGGTTGGTTGCTTTCGAGTCATCAACCCACCGAATCTGATCATGCTCTGCAACCAACTCAATGCGGTGTGCATCCAATCGAAAATTGATTAACGCTGTCTTGATATCTTCTGGTGGAACACCGTAAGAACGAGCAAGTGCAGTTGCCGCGGCAGCGTTTGCCATTAGATGTGGAGTCAAGACACCAATGCGAGATAAATCTTCAAGAGTGGCAATCTCAAGCGCACTGTTTGCTCGGTCATCTAGGAATGCGCGGTCACAAAGAATATCTTCGACAAATCCAACTTGTGATCTTCCTGGCAAACCAGTGGTGAAACCAATTGCCCGAGCGCCTTCTTGCACGTCGGCATTTTCAACCATCTTCTCAGTAGCCAAGTCATTCAGGTTATAGACGCAGGCAATCTGGGTGTTTTCGTAAATCTTGGCCTTGGTATTTGAGTAGGCCTCGAAACTCCCGTGCCAATCAAGGTGATCATCGGCAAGATTTAAGACCGCGCTTGAAAAAGGTTCAATGTGTTTTACATAGTGCAGTTGGAAACTTGACAGCTCCACAACCAGGGCGTCGAATCCTTCGGGATCACGAATTGCATCCAGAATTGGTGTGCCAATGTTTCCGCAGGCCGCGGTTCTGAAACCGCCCTGATTCAACATGGCCTCAACCATTTGCACGGTGGTGGTTTTGCCATTGGTGCCAGTAACCGCAATCCAATCGGCGACCTTTGAGGTCTTGTCTCGTAGACGCCAAGCAAGTTCAATATCCACCCACACCGGTGTGTTTTGCTTTGCAGACCAGGCAAGAAGTTCGTGCTCTGGCTTAACTCCTGGCGAAGTCACAACCAACTGCGGATCAAAATCACTTACCTGGGCAGGCAGTCCTTGTGCGGCTTCGCCAGTGATGTGAGGAACCCCAATGACGTCAAGGATGTCCACTAACTCTTCATCGGCTTTCTCGGCCACCACCAAAACCTTGGCACCTAGTTCTGCCAGGGTGTCAGCAACAGAAAATCCTGTTACTCCAAGCCCAAGCACAACAACGCGAAGGTCACGCCAATTTGCGTGCCAACTGTGCAGGTGCCCTAAATCTTGCATGTTTGATTAGCCGTAAATCCACTCTAGGTAGAACAGACCGATGCCGCTCACGGTGCAGAGCCCGGCGATAATCCAGAAGCGAACCACAACGGTTACTTGAGCCCAGCCCTTCAATTCAAAGTGGTGGTGCAGCGGCGACATCAAGAAAACACGACGACCGGTTCCGGTCTTCCATTTCGTTAGCTTAAAGAACACCCGTTGAACAACTACCGAACCAGTAACCACAACGAAAATCCCACCGATCAAGATCAAAAGGATCTCAGTTCTAGAAAGAATTGCAAGTGCGGCAAGTGCGCCGCCCAAACCAAGCGATCCGGTGTCACCCATAAAGATTTGTGCCGGTGAAGTGTTCCACCAAAGGAATCCAATGAGCGCACCTACAATTGCCGAAGCCACCACTGCCAGGTCTAGCGGATCACGCACGTTGTAACAGCTAGTCACGTTTTCTAGAACTGTTCCACAAGCCTGATTGAATTGCCAGAAGCCAATGATTGTGTATGCACCAATTGCCATGATGCTTGAACCAGTTGCCAAACCGTCAAGGCCATCGGCGATGTTCACGCCATTAGATGCACTGGCAACCAAAACATAGATCCAAACGATAAATAACACCACACCGATTGCAGTGCCAAACATCATCAAATCAATGGTGGTATCGCGAACCAGAGAAATGTGAGTTGATGCCGGTGTAAGTCTTGATTCGTTAGGAAATTGCAGCGCAAGGATCGCAAAGATGGTAGCAACCACTCCTTGCATGGCAATCTTGGCCCAGCCTGTTAGTCCAAGGCTGCGTTGCTTGTGAGTCTTGATGAAGTCATCGATAAATCCAACGAGACCAAGACCAACCAACATCAACAAGACCAGCAATGCCGAGACCGTAGGTGTTTCAAAGTTTGCCAACTTGCCAACAAAGTAACCAAGTACCGCTGCGCAAATAATTACTACGCCACCCATGGTTGGCGTGCCGTGTTTGGTGTGGTGAGCCTTAGGCCCGTCTTCACGAATGAATTGACCCCAGCGAAGTTTGCGAAATAACCAGATGAAGCCTGGGGTAACTAAAAGGGTAAATGCCATGGCGATGGCGCCGGCAAGCAAGATCGCTCTCAAGAACTAACCTCCATCAAATTGTCCCCCAGGTGTCTTAGGTTTGCCGATTTCGATGACTTTACGAGCACCAAATCGCCAGCCCTAAGCATTCCACGAACATAGGCCAATGCCTCGTCAATTGACTCAAAGAATTTTGATTCACCAGCCCACGAGCCTTCTTGCTCGGCACCCATATGAATCAGCTTTGCCCCAATGCCAACCACTACAAGCTGATCTATATTCAGGCGAACGACAATTCGACCGATCGCGTCGTGCTGCTCCCTTGATTCTGAACCAAGTTCAGCCATTTCGCCCAGAATCGCGACTGTGCGCCGACCAGATTTACCAAGCTGGGCAAGAGTTTGAAGCGCTGCCTTCGTTGAATCCGGGCTGGCGTTGTATGCGTCATTGATGATGGTCACTCCATCGGTGCGATTCAAAACCTGCATACGCCAGCGTTCGGCAAGAGGCATTGCCTCTATAGCTTCGATTGCTGAAGCCCTTGGCACTTTCAACAGATCTGCGACTGTTAGTGCAGCAAGAGCATTCATGACGTGATGCTCACCAAGAATCTGCAACTTGACTTGGTCCTGCGCGCCGTCTGGCCAATGAAGCTTGAAAGATGTTCCATCAATCGCCACCGACTGATCGCTAGCACGATACTGCGCATCGCCAACAGTTCCAAACCAAACCTTTTTCGCATCAGTTAGGTCTGCCATCTCAGCTACATAACCGTCATCGGCATTTAGCACCACTGTTGAATTGCCGCCAAGCGCTCGCACTAATTCACTCTTAATTTTCGCCGTGGTTTCGATTCCGCCAAATTCGCCAACGTGTGCCAAACCAACTTTGAGAACCACACCGATATTTGGACGAGCAATTTGCGCCAAGTAATCTATGCTTCCTGGCCCTCCGGCACCTAGCTCAACAACCAAGAACTTGGTATCAAGTGTGGTTTGCAAAATTGAATAGGGAGCCCCCACCTCATTGTTGTAGGACTCGATTGGTGCGATTGTGCTGCCTACTTTGCTTAAAACTTCACGCAACATGTTTTTGGTTGTGGTTTTTCCGTTTGAACCGGTTATACCAATAACCTGCAGATCTGTTTTTGAACGAATTATTTCCAAAACATATTTGGCTAATTCACCAAGTGCCAGCACTGAATCACTTACCAGAATTTGCGGAAGGGCTACTTCATCTAGCCAACGCTCTACGATCAACGCAACCGCGCCAGACTCCTTGGCCGCAGAAGCAAAAAGGTGACCATCGGTTTCTTCACCAGGCTTGGCAACAAAAAGACTGCCGGCTTTTACCAGGCGTGAATCGGTTTCAACGGAACCGTTGACCAAAACAGAATCATCACCCTTTACTTGACCGGAAATCGCATTAGCGATTTCGGCAACAGTTAGCGCAATCATGACCAACCATTTTCTTTAAGTGCTTCGCGTGCCTCGTGACGTGCAGAATATGGAGTGCGCACTCCCCTGATGTCGCGGTAATCCTGATGACCCGGACCTGCCCAAAGTATTGCGTCGCCAGGTTTGGCCAGAGAGACTGCTTTACGAATTGCCGCTTCCGGAGGCGAAACCTCGTAAATTTCTAGATCCGGCTTGGCTGCTTTTGCGGCGTCAACAAGAGTTTTTCTAATCGAGGCTGGATCTTCAAAACGTGGGTGGTGATCTGTGATGACTAAGACGTCGCAACCCTCGGCTGCAACTTGCGCCATTGCCGGACGCTTACTTGAATCGCGGTCGCCATCGGCACCAAACACCATGATTAGTTTTCCATCGGTGACTTTGCGCACAGCCGCCAACGTGTTTAGGAATGCGTCTGGGCTGTGACCAAAATCAACGTAAACGTCGGGGCCGGTATCGCCAGTGACGCGTTCGGTTCTTCCTGGCAGATACGCTTCGATGCCGTTTTCTATTGCCTTGGCAATTTTCTGAACATCAAATCCGGCTTCCACCAACATCACAATGGCTAACCCAGCATTTGCCGCCATGTGCGCGCCCAGCAGTGGAACACGCGAACGAATATTTACTCCGTTTGGTCCGGCGAGAACGAATGATGTGTATTTCGGTGTCTCGGCGGTAACGGCCACATGCCAGTCGGCATCTACGCCAAGTTCGCTGGTGATTGTGACGACCGGAATTTCACTTGCTCTGACGAAATCTTTTCCATATTTAGTGTCTAAACAAACGACTCCACGGCTTGCGCGCTTCTTGGTAAACAGAGGAAGCTTTGCCTCAAGGTATTCCTGCATATCCTTGTAGTCATCAAGGTGGTCATGGCTCAGGTTTGTGAAGCCAACAACATCAAAGTGCAGACCATCTACCCTCAGCTGGCTAAGGGCCTGGGCCGAAACTTCAATCGCAACTGAAGTCACGCCCTTCTCGCGCATGCGCGCAATCAGTGCCTGCATCTCTGGGGATTCTGGTGTGGTCAAACGACTAACTATCACTTCGCCGGCAATGTGGCGTTCGGCGGTTGAAGTTAAACCGGTCACCTCGCCAAGTTGACGAAGAATTCCTTCCAGCAGATAGCTAGTTGAAGTTTTCCCATTGGTGCCCGTGGTTGCAAAAAGTTTTGGCATATTTCCCGGCACATTGCTGTAAACGTAAGCCGCCAATTCACCAAGGTGGGCGCGCGGGTTCTCCAAAGTCAAAACTGGAACGTTAACATCACCAATAATTTCGAAGCCAGCGGCATCAGTAACAATCGCAACCGCACCTTGCTCTAGAGCTTTGGTAACAAAATTTGCTCCGTGGGTCTTCTTACCAGGCATGGCAACAAACAGATCACCCGGACGAAGATCGCCAGTGTTCATGCTGATGCCGGTAACTTGCACCTGGTCCAGTTCACCAACGGCAGGCAAGTTGAAATGGCCGGCAAATTCGGCAAGGTGAACCGGCTTGACCATATCTGGCCTAAGAATCGGAGGTATTTGTTCTTTCATTTCATCACCAATTCAACGGTAGGTCAGAAGTCTTAGTTGTTGATGGTGGAACACGATACGCCCGCAAAACTTGTTGCATGATTCGCTTGAACGGCTTAGCCACACCTAGCGAAGAACCAACGGTACGAGACTTGAATGCAGTGACGGCAACCACGTATTGCGGGTCATCAATAGGTGCGATGCCGAAGTAAGAAATTGCATAGGGGCCCGCATATTTACCGGTGTTCTCATCGCGAATCTGAGCGGTACCGGTCTTGGCACCAATGCGATAGCCGGGAATTGCACCGTAGCGTCCAATGGGACCGGACTCAACAACTCTCTCTAGCATTGAAAGGGTTTGTGCAGCGGTGCCTTTTGAAATCACCTGCACGCCCGGCTTGATTGGTGCAGTCTTGAAATCGTTGATGTTGCCCTCGCAACCATCAACCAAGATTGGGTTCAGTCGCACTCCACCATTGCCGATGGTCTGGTACATCATCGCAGATTGAATAGGAGTCACGGATACACCCTGACCGAACATCGAAACGTAGCGTTTTACGCCATCATTCGCCCAAGTGTCTTTTGAATTCAAAAGGCCAGAACCCTCACCCGGAAAATTAATTGAGGTTCGTTTACCCAGTCCAAATTTTTCGAGGTAGTTGTATCGGGTTTGCCAATCAACAACTTTTCCAACATTCATGATTCCGGTGTTGGATGATTCGGCAAGAACTCCAGTCATCGTTAACTTCTCGAGCCCATGCTGGTGGCTATCGGTTACCGTATAACCGTTTGAGTGCGGTACCACAAAACCCGATGGTGCATAGACCTGCATAGTTGGCGAACCCTTACCGGTATCAATCACGGTAGCCGCGGT
The DNA here is from genome assembly GCA_964633625.1 of uncultured Rhodoluna sp. Taxonomy (GTDB): domain Bacteria; phylum Actinomycetota; class Actinomycetes; order Actinomycetales; family Microbacteriaceae; genus Rhodoluna. The sequence goes on along the minus strand of CAZWHL010000002.1, from coordinate 42,942 downwards.
AATGGTTTTCAAAGTCGAGCCCGGTTCAAAAGCGGCTTGAAAAATGCGAGCGCGACGGTCATCCGCTGAAAGCTTACCTGGGTCATTTGGATCAACCGATGGCGCCTCGGCAGCAGCCAGAATTCGACCGGTCTTAACTTCGATGATTGTTGCAGTACCCCAGTCGGCGCGCAAAAACGAAACAGTTGAAGCCATGACCTGCTGCGCGAAGTACTGCAAGTCCGAATCAATAGTCAGGCGCACGTTCTTTCCGGCAACCGCTTGGCGGGTGGTAACCACACTCGATGGAATCTTGATGCCGTCTTTACCTTTTTCAAAAGACTCTTC
>CAZWHL010000002.1:20385-42515 GCA_964633625.1 uncultured Rhodoluna sp. | reverse complement strand
GTCTGACCCGATACCTTGCGAGCTACCGGCCCTACTTTGCTTGGAGCTGCATTGATGTCGTAGCGCAGAATTGTTTTAGCCAATACCTTGCCGTTAACGTCAAGAATCTCACCACGAACAGCAGGAACCACCCGCGTGACCGCACGCTTCTCATAAGACTTCGCGTTGATTGCATCTGCTTCAATAATTTGAAGATCGATAAGGCGAATGGCAAAAACACCAACCAGCACCAAAATGAAGCCAACAATTTTCTTCAGGCGCTTTGATGGGTCACCAGGCGTCAGATAAGTCATCTGCCGACCTGCCTATCTAATGAGTTGGTGAAGCGGGAATCACGCCACCATTAGAAATTACTGGAGCGGTTGCTGCTTTCTGGGTAGCGACATTTGCAGGCGCGGCCTGAACCGCTGCCACTGGAACATTCAAATCCTTCGAAGTTGCAGTCATCACTGAGTTAGCAATCAAGTTGCGAGCAACACGGCCATCGGTGTTCAATGCGGCGGTTGGCTTGCCATAAACCTTTTGTTTACCAATGCTCAAGAAAACTGGGTTGGAGTTTGCAATCATGCCTAACTTTTGTGCTGAGTTCGAAAGGTTCTGCTGTGAAGAAAGGGAATCAACTTCATCGGCGATTATCTGAGACGTGGTGTTTAACTCACGAGCCTGCTGTTGAAGGCTAGCGAGCTCGTAAACGGCTGTCGAAGTAAGAATGTGAAGCACAAGATTTGCAATTGCAATACCAAGGGCGCCAAGGGTCAGCATGGTCACGATCTTGTTGCGCGGGCTTGCTCCACGAGAATTGGCTAGCGATACGGCACGCAGGTGAGTGCGGGCTGGTGCCGGCTGGCGACTTGGGGCGGTTAGACGAATGGCGCTCATGCTGCTCTCCGGATCTTTTCTGCTGCGCGCAGGCGAACCGATGCAGCGCGTGGGTTTCTTGCAATTTCTTCAGCGGTGGCGGCTTCTGCGCCCTTCACCAACAGGCGAAGCACTGGCGCGTGCTCCGGAAGTTCAATCGGCAACTCAATCGGTGCCGATGAGTTAGCTGCGGCAACTAGTGCCTGCTTTGTGATTCGATCTTCAAGTGAGTGGTATGACATCACGACAATGCGGCCGCCAACTGCAAGTGCGCTGATTGCTGCCGGCATGGTGCGGGTTAGCACCTCAAGTTCACCGTTTACTTCAATGCGCAGCGCTTGGAAAACTCGCTTTGCTGGGTGACCACTGCTCTTGCCAGGAATAAACGGAATCACCTTTGCAATAAGTCCGGCAAGCTGGGTGCTGGTGGTGAAAGGTGTTGATTTACGCACCGATACGATCTCGCGCGCAACACCCTTGGCATAACGCTCTTCGCCATACTCCTTGAAAATGCGGGCAAGGTCGGCTTCGCTGTAGTTATTCACCACATCAGCTGCAGTCTTACCAACGGTTGAGTCCATGCGCATGTCAAGAGGTGCTTCGTATGAGTAAGCAAAACCGCGATCGCGTTCATCAAGTTGCATCGAAGAAACACCAAGGTCAAGCAAAATTCCTTGTGCCGATTCGATATCCAGTTCTTCAAGCACTTCCTGGATCTCGTCGTAAACCGCGTGAACTAAATTCACACGATCGCCGAAGCGAGCTAATCGCTCCCCGGCGAGCTTCAGCGCGGTTGGGTCGCGATCGATTCCAACCAGGGTCAAATTAGGAAAGCGATCAAGGAATGCTTCACTGTGTCCGCCAAGACCCAAGGTGCAGTCAACGAAAACCGGGGCATCTATTTCAAAAGCCGGAGCTAAAAGTTCGATTGCGCGCTCGAGAAGAACTGGATCGTGAAGTTCGGAGATTTGCTTAGACATAAGAGGTCCGTTGACTTCGTAGTCCCTAGAACTAGGGCCCCATCCATTTACTACCTGGCTTGGTTTCAGGTGAAATAGCTGGAGTCTTAGCCTCAGGGCTAGAAGAGTCCTGGAATCACCTCCGCCGCTACATTCGCAAAGGCTGTTTCTTGCTTAGCCAAGTACTCGTTCCATGACTTGGCATTCCAGATTTCCGCACGAGCACCAACACCAATAACGACTAGGTCTTTATCAAGACCTGCGTATTGACGAAGAGCGGCCGGAATCGTTACTCGGCCTTGCTTGTCAGGAAGTTCATCTGAAGCACCAGATAGAAAAACGCGAAGGTAGTTGCGGGCCTCAATGCTGGTCACCGGTGCCTGACGAATCTTGTCGTGCACTGCAGCGAACTCAGCTGAGCTGAATACGTAAAGACAGTTTTCCTGTCCCCTGGTAATTACCAAACCACCCTGGAGTTCTTCGCGGAACTTTGCCGGAAGGATAACGCGACCCTTGTCATCAAGCTTTGGTGCGTGAGTGCCAAGCAACATGTGCGTTCCCCCTTTCTCGACATCGAACTTGCGCTTCACTCCACATTACACCACTTTCCCCCACTTATGGTAAAAAATTGGCATATTTTCTGGTTCGGCGTGTCTTAATTCTCAATAAAATACTGGGATATAGCAAGTGGAGGAAAATCCCACGATTTTGGCCAAAAAGCAAAAAACCCACCATTTTCTGGTGGGTTTATGTGCTCTTGCGAGGTCTAGGTGGGGCTAGTTGCCCTGACGCTTATTCCAGCGATCTTCGAAGTAGCTGGTGCGCGGAGATTTTCCGGACTGCGGCTTAGGTTTAGCTGCCGCGGCCGGCGTATCGGTGTTATTTGAAGATGTGGCCAGGATTAAACCAGCCAGCATGACTAGGAAGCCAGCCACCCCAAAAAGCGCGAATTGAAGAATTACGGCAACGACCAAAAGTGAAAGTCCAATCACGGCAAGCGCCGCACCGGCGATGATTCGCTTTGGTGAACGGGCCCCTGGCTTTCCCAACTTGTGCGCAAGGCTTGAGTCTGAGGCGTAAAGTCCGCGCTCTAGTTCGTCGAGAAGCTGCTGTTCTCTTTCGGAGAGTCCCATCTTGTACCCCTTTGCCAATTTGCGTTGCTATAAAGAGTCTAAACTCAACGGCCAAGTTAGGCTATTCCCGTGAGCGAAACTAAAGTGCTTCTTAGCCTGATTCAGGATCACCTGGATGAGTTTTGCATAGCTCGAAAAAGCGACTTCGAGCAAATCTCCCCTGACCTAATTCCAGTCGTCGACTACACCCGCGACCTGCTGCAGGGCGGCAAGCGATTCCGTGCCCTGTTCTGCTACTGGTCTTGGGTTGGCGCACTGGCCGGATCCGATGTTCGGCAAAACGAGGCTCAACGTGAGGCCTCTGCGGAAGCAATCGTTGGAATCACAGCGGCGCTAGAGATGTTCCACTCGGCTGCTCTGGTGCACGACGATTTGTTGGACCAATCCGATACCCGCCGAGGCGCGCCATCGGTTCACAAAAAATTTGAAAGTTTGCATTCGGCATCAGGTTGGGCTGGCAGCCCTGAGAGATTTGGTGTAGCTGGCTCTGTTCTAGTTGGCGATCTGATGCTTGGCTGGAGCAGTGAAATCTTTGGCAACGCTCTGCTACAGGCACCTGAAGCACAAGTTGAAACTGCATGCCGCAACGAATTCAGCAAGATGCGCGTTGAGGTCATGGCTGGCCAGTACCTAGACGTGCTTGAAGAAAATGCAGCCAACACTCGCCCGGTTGATGAGGCAGTTGGCCGAGCAAATCGAGTAATTCTTTACAAGACCGCTAAATACAGCATCGAGGCTCCGATGCTGATTGGTGCAGCATTCGCAGGTGCTTCGCCAAGTTTGCTGCGGGGGCTTTCGGCATTTGGTATTCCACTGGGCATGGCTTTCCAACTGCGCGATGACATTCTTGGAGTTTTTGGTGATCCAGCTATTACCGGCAAGCCCGCTGGCGATGACCTTCGCGAGGGAAAGCGCACAGTTCTGGTGGCACTGACCCGCGAATCACTCACATCATCGGTTGGTGCAATCTTTGACGAAATGCTTTCAAGCCGAGCACTTACCGGCGAACAAATCGCGTTCTTGCAACAAACCATTGTGGGTTCCGGAGCCCTAGCTAAAACCGAGCGCATGATTGAAGAACTTGCCGATGAGAGCTTGAATGCACTCGAATCCTTGGATATTGACGAACGCGCGAAACACGAACTTCGCGAATTGGCACTAAAGGTTATTAATCGCCAGGCCTAGGGCTTATCGGTGCTGAAATTACTGTTGAGTTTAGAGCGCTAGCAACATAGCTAAGCGACGCACAGCTGACTTATGCCCTTTGAGTAAAAACTCCATGGGTTTGCCCGGAAGGCTATCGTCAAATGTGTAAAGCCACTTGAAGGCTGCCTCGTAACTCAGACCTGAGTCCAACAGAACGATCATTGTGCCTGGAAGGCTTGGTAACGCTTCACCATCAATGATGATTTCTGCTGGAATCTTGAGCACACCATCACGCTTGATCGCGATTAGGTGATGCTCCTCAATCAAACGACGAATACGTCCGGCAGGTTCGCCCAATAGCTCCGCTGCCTCCGGCACAGAAATCCAAGACTTAACTTGGTCTAATACGTCAGTCACAAGACAAGATTGCCACACCTAGGCACCTCACGGGTATCAAACCAGCCCCGTGCGATGATATTGGCTGGCTACCCCAGTAGAAATGTAGATATCTTGGACGAAAATCGTGACAAAAAAGCGCTTGGTATTGCGCTAGTCACGGTGCCAATTTCCATCGTGGGGGCAATAACCGGGGCCGACTCCGCCAACGCACAACAGGCTCAGGTAATTCAAGATCTAAACACCAACCCACAAAACAGTGATGCTGTAACTAACCGTGAAATTACCGCGGCAGCAACGCCAATTCTTTCAAGCGCCACCCAGTTCACTTATTCAGTCAAGGTTGGCGACACAATTAGTTCGATAGCGAGGAAATTTCAACTTTCCACCAAGCAATTACTGTCCATAAACGGTTTAGATGCCAAATCTCTAATTGTTCCAGGGCAGAAATTGAAACTGGTTGCGCATGCGGTTGTGCCGGCTAGCCAGTCAAAGGCTGATGCGGCGACCGTGCACGTGGTGAAGCGTGGCGATACGGTTCAATCAATTGCCAAGAAATATTCGATTTCAATCACCACGGTCCTATCGATGAACAAACTCTCGGCGACGGCAATCATTTTTCCTGGTCAACGATTATTGATTGGGTCGGTAATTCCAAAAGCCGTCAAACCGATCACCCCGCAAACCCACACGGTTCAACCCGGCGAAACTCTTGCTTCAATCGCCAACCTGTATGGACTTGCGCTAAACACAGTATTGGCAGCCAATGGCTTTAGCGAATCATCACTGGTTTACGGTGGGCAAACAATCAGGCTAAAAAATTACGAAGCAACCACTGAAGCCGAGGTAAAGCAGATTGAGGCGACTGCACCACAAGAGAAGCCGCCTGTTAAGTTAGTAAGCGAATCTACAGCGTCTATCGACCCACATCGACCATCAAGCGTGTGTGACCTTCACGGTTACCACACCGTAAAAACCGGGGAATCGGTGAGCAAGATTGCCGCTGTCTATGGACTTTCAACTCAGTCAATCTTGACCGCCAACCAGCTTTCGTGGTCGTCGATGATTTACATTGGTCAAAAATTGATCATTCCTGGAATTCACGAAATTAAATTCTGCCCAGATCTAACGCAAATGACCGCTGAGATGAAATCAAACGCTCAAGTTATTTTCCGCGTTGGTAAGTCCCTTGGCGTGAGCGACTATGGAATCGTGATTGCACTTGCCGCAGCCATGCAGGAGTCTGGTTTGCGAAACTTAAGATATGGAGACCGTGACTCTGTTGGGCTGTTTCAACAGCGCCCGAGTGCACACTGGGGACAGGCCGAACAAATCTTGAACCCGGAGTACGCCGCCCGAGCTTTCTTTGGCGGTAAAACCAGCCCAACCTATGGTGCTGCACGAGGGTTGCTAGACATCAAAGATTGGACTAGCAAGTCAGTCACCGAAGCCGCGCAGGCGGTTCAGATTTCTGCTTACCCAAATGCATACGCAAAGTGGGAATCTTCAGCTTGGGTCTGGCTAGACCAATTGCTTGCTGACCAGGCCGAGGCAACCAATAATGCCTAACTTGGTCGGCAGGCTAATCGGTGAGCGCTACCGCATTGAGCAGGTAGTAGCCAAAGGTGGCATGGCCACCGTGTACCTGGCGATGGACATCCGTTTGGAACGCAAGGTTGCGCTCAAAATCATTCACCCGCACCTGGCAAGTGACAACTCATTTCGCGAGAAATTTATTCGCGAGGCAAGAATTGCAGCAAAACTTTCACACCCAAACCTGGTGAATGTTTTTGATCAGGGTGAAGATGGTGACCTTGCCTTTATGGCGATGGAATATGTTTCGGGCATAACTCTGCGAGATGCTCTTAAAGATTTTGGTGCACTTGACGCAAAACGTGCACTTGATCTTTTTGAGCCAATGCTCAGTGGACTGGCCGCGGCACATCGTGCCGGTATTTTGCACCGAGATCTAAAACCAGAGAACGTTTTACTTGCGAACGATGGACGCATCAAGCTTGGTGACTTTGGATTGGCCCGCGACATTGATAACCACACATCAACCGGTTCGCTGGTTGGCACCGTGGCGTACCTCTCCCCTGAATTGGTGATGCGCGGAACCGCAGATGCCAGAAGCGATGTCTATGCAGCTGGAATCATGTTGTTTGAAATGCTTGCCGGCCGCCAACCATTCGAGGGTGATCAAGCTGTTCAAATTGCCTACCAACATGCAAACGACAACGTGCCTGCTCCGTCAAAGTTCAATCCAGAAGTCCCTCCCCTGCTTGATGAACTTGTACTCTGGGCAACTGCACGCGATGCAGCCCATCGACCAAACGATGCAGTTGAACTGCTGGCCGTGGTTCAACGCGCGAAGGCGGAGTTAAGAGCGGGCCGCGGTGACACCGCAATTGGAATTCCTACCATGCCGCAGAAAAACCTAAATGCAACCACGGTTATGCCAACGGCAAGCGAGGAAACTCAGGTCTTGAGTCCAGATGCAGTGAGTCAGCTTGATTCAAATAGTACACAGGTGCTGAGTGGCCTTGGCAGTGCAAACGAAACCACGGTCTTCGAAGATTTTGACTTTGCCGACGATCAAATGTCTCCGTTGGAAGCGTTGGGCAGAAATCGCCGAGGTCTCAAGATTTTGGTTGCAACACTACTAGTCATTTTGCTGGGTGGTGGAACAGGCTGGTGGTTTAGCAGCGGGCCTGGCGGTTTAAATATCATTCCAAACCTAACCAGCCGTACTACCGATGAAGCTCAAATTACTTTGTCTAATTTGAAAGCAAGCATCGCAATTGCTGAGGAATCCTCAGCGACCGTTGGCAAGGGCCTTGTTATTAGAACTGATCCCCCAGCCGGGTCATTCTTCTTTGGCGGAAAAGTAACAATTTTTGTTTCCTCTGGGCCAAGCCTGGTTTCAGCTCCGAATCTAAAGGGCATGAACCTTGCCGAGGCAACAGCCGAAATCATTAAGTCTGGTTTCACGCTTGGAGAAGTTAAATCGGTTTTCAATGAAGCTCCGCTTGGAGAGGTGTTTGACTACCTTGGCGCAGACGGTACAAAGATTCCAGAAACCAGCCGAATAGATCTGTATGTTTCGCTGGGTGCAATTCCTGTAGTCACAGGTCTTGATCAAGAAGCAGCGGTAACGGCAATCGAAACCGTAGGTCTAAAAATCAATGAAATCACTGAGGACTACAGCGACACTGTGCCTGCTGGTCAAGTGATTAGCTTGGTTCCACAGACTCAGCCGTTGGGTAAAGACGGAACAGTAAATCTAGTTGTCTCTAAGGGCCCAAACATTGTCACGATGCCAAACATGATTGGCCAGACCGTCCTTGCAGGCAAGTCTGCGCTTGAAGCACTTGGCTTAAAGGTAGTTGTGAACACCGATCAACTGACCACAAAGTGGGGTGTGGTTACCATCAAGCGGCAAAGTTCGGCAGCTGGAACTCAAGTGCGTGTGGGCGATTCGATCACCATCTCAACCAAATAAGAAATCCCCAGGTAAGTCGCCCGGGGATTTCTTAGTGCGCTTTATCGCTTGGCTAGTTGCTCAGCAACTAGGAATGCAAGTTCAAGTGACTGCATGTGGTTTAGACGAGGATCACAAAGTGATTCGTATCGCTCTTCAAGACTTGCTTCGTCGATCTGCTCAGAACCACCAAGGCACTCGGCTACATCATCACCGGTAAGTTCGACGTGAACACCGCCAGGGAAAGTTCCAGCTGCCTTGTGTACTTCAAAGAAGCCACGTACTTCATCCATAACGTCGTCGAAACGACGAGACTTGTAACCGTTTTTGGTTGTGATGCCGTTACCGTGCATTGGGTCTGTAATCCAAAGTGGGTTGGCATCTGAATCTCGAACAGCCTCAACCAACTTCGGCAGCTCTTCGCGAATCTTGCCGGCACCCATGCGAGTAATGAAAGTTAGGCGGCCTGGTTCACGATTTGGGTCTAGACGCTCAATGAGTTCAACAACGTCTTCTACCTGAGTGGTTGGGCCAAGCTTCACACCAATAGGGTTACGAACACGAGACAGGTAATCAACATGTGCATGATCCATTTGACGTGTGCGCTCGCCGATCCAGATGAAGTGGCCAGATGTGATGTAAGGGTTGCCAGTGCGTGAATCAATTCTGGTTAGCGGACGCTCATAGTCCATCAACAAACCTTCGTGACTTGTATAGAACTCTGTGGTGCGAAGTTCGTTGAAATCCGCGCCGCAAGCTGCCATGAACTTAATTGCGCGATCGATTTCTTGGGCCAGGGAAAGGTATCGTTCGTTGGCAGGGTTGTTTGCAAATCCACGATTCCATTCGTGCACCGAACGCAAATCAGCGAAGCCACCCTGAGTGAATGCGCGAATCAGGTTCAATGTAGAAGCTGACGTGTGGTACGCCTTCAACATACGCTGTGGATCTGGAATTCGTGCATCGGCAGTGAAGTCGTAGCCGTTAACGATGTCGCCGCGAAACGCTGGCAGAGTTACATCGCCGCGAGTCTCGGTATCGCTTGAACGCGGCTTTGCGAACTGGCCGGCCATGCGGCCCATCTTGATAACCGGCATCGAGGCACCATAGGTAAGCACTACGGCCATCTGCAGCAGTGTCTTTACGCGGTTACGAATGCGATCCGCTGTTGCATCGGCAAAAGTCTCGGCGCAGTCACCACCTTGCAACAAGAACGCCTTACCTGAGGCGGCTGTAGCTAAACGATCACGCAAGATGTCCACTTCACCGGCAAATACCAGTGGCGGCATCTTAGCTAGCTCAGCACGAACTGCGGCTACCGCGCTTGCGTCTGGCCAAGTTGGTTGCTGAGCAGCAGGAAGCTTCAGATAGTTGTCTAGCCCAGCAAGGACTGCCGGATCTGCTGCAACTATTGGATCATTCATTCTGTTACTTCCCTATCTAGCGAGACGAGCTCGTTTTTCCTTAACCGAAGACGCGTAGGCATCGACATATTCTTGACCACTGAGCAAACGTAGCTCATACATGATTTCGTCGGTCACCGCGCGAAGCACAATGCGGTCACCTTCCATGCCGTCAAATCTTGAGAAATCCAATGGAGTGCCAACTACTATTCCAATTCGACGAATGCGCGGCAGCCGCTTACCGATTGGTTGCACTTTTTCTGTGTCAATCATTGCGACAGGAATAACTGGCACTTTTGACTCCAAAACCATTCGTGCGATTCCGGTGCGGCCGCGGTACAAACGACCATCTGGACTTCGAGTTCCTTCCGGGTAAATACCCAGAACCTGCCCTTGAGACAAAACCTTCAAGCCGGTGTTAAGCGAAGCTTCGGATGCCTTACCGCCACTTCTATCGATAGGAAGTTGCCCGGTTGCTTTGAAAAACCATCGGGTTAATGCGCCTTTGATTCCCTTACCGGTGAAGTATTCGCTTTTCGCTAGAAAAACCACAGGTCTACGTGACTGCAGTGGCAAAAAGATTGAATCGGAAAACGATAAATGGTTGCTAGCCAAAATTACTGGGCCAGTTGCTGGAATATTTTCCATGCCGCGCACCCACGGGCGAAACAGCACACGTAAAAGTGGGCCAAGAATCAGGGATTTGAGAATGAAGTAAGCCACTTGCGATTCCCCTCCCTTAGGCGCCAATCCGCGATAACCGGCTGGCCAGCAGACTCTAAAGGTTTAGTTTACCTTTGGGCCTAGCGATACGCGAGCGAGATCTGCCGCTCCAACCACACCGGCATCATTGACGAATTCTGCGGTCACAATGGCCAATTCCGGTCTAAAACCGCCAGCGGGAGCGTATTTGCGGTACGCCTCGCGGATTGGCGCAAGTAAAAGTTCACCAGCCTGACTAACGCCACCACCGATAACCACGATTTCAGGGTCAAGGATTGCGCTGAGTGAAGCTATTGCCTGGCCCAACCAACTAGCCAGATTGTGGAGCAATTCAACCGCACCAGGGTCACGTTCGACCAAAGCTTGGTAAACCTCGGCACCGGTAAGCTGCCCGGCAGACGCCTTCAATTCGCTCAGGCGTTTTCCTGCCGGATCGCCAGAATCAACTAGTTCATTAGCAGTCCTCAGCAAGGCCGTACCTGAAGCATATGACTCAATACAGCCGCGCTGTCCACAGCCGCAAGGTATACCCTCTGGCACAACCCGCATATGACCAAGTTCACCGGCAACGCCAAAGCCACCGCGCAACATCTTGCCGTCGACGATAATTGCGCCACCAACTCCGGTGCCCAGAGTAAGCATAACCATGTGCTGGTGACCCTGCCCCGCACCAAATCTGTACTCTGCCCAGCCAGCAGCATTGGCATCATTCTCGATAATTACTGGAATGTCTAACCTGGCCTCAATCCTGGACTTCAGTGGAAAATTCTTCCAACCAAAATTTGTGCCATAAATTACGTTTGCTTGCTGGTGATCAATAAATCCGGCCATGGCTACGCCAACGCCAAGCACCTCATGCCCGGTTCGCAAATCGGTTATCAGGTCAACCACAGCGGTGACCAGAGCCTCCGGATCAGACACCGGAGTGGCCACTCGTCCCTCGCGAATGATTACGCCTTGATCATCGACCAAAGCGCCGGCAACCTTGGTGCCACCAATGTCGATGCCGATCGCGTACATTTTGACCTCTTTTAGAAGAATTTTCGGTCACGAGATTCCCTCGTGCAGACCCCTAAAGTTTACCGGCACCAAAGTAGAGTTATCGCAAGATTGTTTCCAACATCAGGAGTCGCCTTGCAAACCTACGACGTTGCCCCGCTCGTCATCAGCGACCCTTCAGAGAACATCACCGATCTTCTGGTCAATCGCGTAAAGCTGACACCAAACCACAACCTATTTGCCATCGAGACGAAACCGGGCGTATGGCAGGACCTGACCGCAAAGGAATTTGAGGACAAGGTAATTGCAGTCGCTAAGGGATTGGTGGCCTCCGGGATTCAACCGGGACAAGCGGTGGGAATCATGAGCCGCACCCGCTTCGAATGGGCCTTGATCGACTTTGCGCTTTGGTATGCAGGAGCAGTTCCGGTTCCGATTTATGAATCGTCCGCTCCATCACAGATTGAGTGGATTCTTTCTGATGCAGACTGCGTTGCCTTATTTGTTGAGAATGATGAACACCAGGCAAGATTTGAAGAGATAAAAAATGCCGCCCCGCTTTGCCGTCAAGTCTGGAACTTTGACGCTGGCGCAATCGAGCAATTAGTACGCAATGGAAAAGAAATTACCAACGAAACAATTGAGGCACGTCGCACTTCTTCAGGTCTTTATGATTTAGCAACAATCATCTACACATCTGGTACTACAGGCCGACCAAAGGGTTGTGAACTATTACACCGCGGTTTTGTTGAGCTAAGCAAGAACGCGACCATCGAGATTTCTGAAGTAGTTAATCCAAATCACAGCACTTTGTTGTTCTTGCCGCTAGCGCACGTGTTTGCCCGATTCATTTCAGTGCTTTGCGTTCACGGTGGCGTAAAAGTTGGTCACCAACCCGACACCACAAACGTTGGTGCAGCGATGCAAAGCTTCAAACCACAATTCTTACTTGCTGTGCCACGTGTTTTCGAAAAGGTTTATAACTCGGCAGAACAAAAGGCCGAAGCCGGAGGCAAGGGCAAAATTTTCCGCAAGGCGGCATATACGGCGATTGCGTATTCAAAATCGCTTGACACCAAAGAAGGTCCGACTCTTGGACTTAAGTTGCAGCACGCATTGTTTGATGCGTTGGTTTACAAGAAACTTCGTGCAGCCATGGGTGGCCGCGTCAGGTACGCGGTTTCCGGTGGTGGCCCACTTGGAGCACGCCTTGGTCACTTCTATCGCGCAATTGGATTGACGGTACTTGAAGGCTATGGCCTAACTGAAACCACTGCCCCAGTATCAATTGGGCGTCCAAATAATTTGCGCATCGGCAAAGTTGGCCTGATGTTGCCCGGCACCGGTATCAAAATTGCCGATGACGGCGAAATTCTGCTTCGTGGCAACAACATTCTTCGTGGTTACTGGAGAAATCCTGAAGCCACCGCTGCGGCATTCGATGGCGAGTGGTTCAAGTCTGGCGATATTGGCGAGATTGACGATGATGGTTTCATCAGCATCACCGGACGCAAAAAGGAACTGATCGTTACTGCGGGTGGAAAAAACGTTGCCCCGACTACTCTCGAGGATCCACTTCGCGCAAACCCACTAGTTGGTCAGGCTGTAGTTATCGGTGACCAACGTCCATTTGTTTCCGCGCTAATTTCGCTTGACCCAGAAATGTTGCCAATCTGGTTGGGTAACAACGGCCTCGACAAAGGCCTCACTTTGGCTCAAGCAGCGAAGGAACCTAAAGTATTAGCAGAGATCCAAACCGCGGTTGACCGCGTAAACAAAAACTTCTCAAGAGCAGAATCAATTCGTAAGTTCACCGTAATCGGCCAGGAACTTTCTGAGCAATCTGGCCACCTGACTCCCTCGCTAAAAATTAAGCGTGAAGTAGTCTTGCGAGATTTTGCACCGGCAATTGAAGAAATTTACCAAGCTGGTCCGGCAACTGGCGAAATTATTTCATAAACCAATCGGTAGCACGCAGGTTTTTCATAGCAGCCTTGCGTTCCTCGTCTTCAAGTCGATCTAGGTAAACCAGACCATCGAGGTGATCGCACTCGTGCTGCAACATCTGGGCCATGAGGCCTGTGCCTTGCAATTCCACAGGATTTCCAGCCAGGTCAACACCAACAGCTTTGGCGAATTCGTAGCGAGGAGTCTTGTGCCAAAGTTCGGGAACCGATAAACATCCCTCGTCAACCAAGTGTTGTTCGCCGCTTACTTCAACTAACACTGGGTTGATAATGTAACCCACTTCACCATTGACGTTATAACTGAACGCACGAAGATTGACACCGATCTGCGGTGCTGCAACACCGGCGCGACCGGGAAGTTTGGTTGTATCTAGCAGGTCGTCGATGAGCGACTTGGCCTTGTCATCAAAATCAATAATTGAATCGGAAACGGTTTTTAAGACCGGGTCCCCAAATAAACGAATTTCGCGAACAGTCATGCTGCTGAGTTGGAGTTTTAAACCGGGTTGTTTAGACCATCAACGACTAACGCGGCAAGTTCACGAGCTGCCTCGCGAGTACCCTTCTTTAGGTCTTTGAATTTAATTACAGAACCGGCTGCAAGCGCTGGATCGTATGGAATGCGAACCACGTGACGAACACGGGTCTTGAAATGTTGCTCGATCTCGTCAAGCTTTACCAGCTGAGTTGCCTGAGTTGCAGTATTGAGTGCAACCACTGAGTTGCGAACCAAGTCACCGTAACCATTTGCTTCGAGCCAAGTAAGAGTCTCTGACGCCAAACGAGCCTCGTCAACCGAACCACCAGAAACAATTACCAGACCAGTTGCACGCTGCAAGGTTGGGCGCATTACCGAGTGAACGATGCCGGTACCGCAGTCGGTAAGCACGATTGAGTAGTATCGGGCTGCCATGTCAGCAACCACGTTGTAGTCACCCTCATCGAAGGCTTCAGAAAGCATTGGGTCAGAGTCAGAGGCAAGCACATCAAGTCGAGTGACGTCGCGCGAGACCATGGTTGAGAAATCGGTGAAGCCATCAATTGCGGCAGCACGATTAACCACATCTCGGACGGTGAAGCGAGTCGACTTGCTCACGCGTTCTGCCAGGGTGCCGCGGTCTGGGTTTGCATCAATCGCAATAACTCGGTCTTCACGAGACAAGGCGAGCGCCATACCAAGCAGTGTGCTAACGGTGGTCTTACCAACGCCACCCTTGCGAGTTAGTACTGGGACAAACTTTGCGCCACCGGATAGCGGAGCACCGATGCGAGCGTCGAGCGCCTTACGCTCACGAACCTTAAGTGAATCGCCAAGGTTTACAGTCTTCAGCGTTAGAAAGTAGATGAAACGGCGGAAACCAGATTCTGGTGCCGGGCGGTTTCGAGCACTAACATCAAGCAGGCGATCGGCGGTAAGCATTGCCGCTGGCTCCGGCTGATCAAAGATTTCGCCACGCAAACTGTCGCGGCGTGAGTAGTTTGAGCGGCGAAGTTCGGCAACCTCAACATCTTGAGCTGGAACAAAGCGAGGCTCTTCGGTTACGACGTTAATAGAAGCGGTGCTTGGAGTTACATCGATAGAACCTGCATCAACTGCCACCTCGGCAAGCGAATGTGTCTTGGTCTCTTCGGCAGCCGGACGGGGTGCGAGAAAATCGCTGTTGCCTTCTTCAGGCTTTTTGCCCCAAATTGCCACTGTTACTCCTTGGATTTAGCCGCCACCGAAAGGTGCGCGCAAACGAACTTAGTCAGTTTACCGGCTCAAATCCGGCACGCCGCTTTTATTCGGTTTCCACCACAAGAATCAGGTCACCGGCATCAACCGACTGGGTCTTTGCCACTGCCAGGCGACGCACCACACCGGCCACAGAAGCGGTGATAGTAGCTTCCATCTTCATGGCCTCAATAGTCGCAACCGGCTGCCCTACCTCAACGTGGGAGCCTTCCACTGTCTGCAGGGTAACCACGCCAGCAAATGGCGCCGCCACGTGACCCAAGTTGTTTGGATCGGCTTTTTCAGCTTGCACGGTGTTGACGGTTATCTTGCGATCGCGAACGTTTATCGGGCGAAGCTGACCATTGAGGGTTGCCATCAAAGTGCGGTAACCCTTGGCATCCGGCGAACCGATAGCCTCGAGGCCAACGTAGATCTGAACACCGCGTGACAGTGAAACCACGTGCTCCACCCCAGGCTCAAGACCGTATAGGTAGTCCACGGTTTCGATCTGGTCTAGGTTGCCGTAGGTGTCCTGTGACTTTTGGAAGTCGGCTGTTGGTCCAGGGAACAACAAACGGTTGAGTGTTGATCGACGCAACTTTGAATCGGTGCCCTGAAGTGCGGCGAGATCTTCTGGGTTTACGGGAGTGACTCCAAACTTCAAGTTTTTGCCGGCAAGCACCTTAGTGCGGAATGGCTCTGGCCATCCGCCGGGCAAATCACCAAGTTCGCCAGCCATGAAACCAACTACAGAATCCGGGACGTCATAGTTCTGAGGGTTCTCGGCAAAGTCTTTTGGATCCGCGTTTACTGCCACTAGGTGCAGCGCAAGATCGCCAACCACCTTTGATGAAGGAGTCACCTTGGTTGGACGACCAAGAATTTCATTTGCTGCGGCATACATGTTTTCAACTTTTTCAAATTGATCACCAAGGCCAAGCGCAATGGCCTGCTGACGAAGATTTGAAAGCTGGCCACCCGGAATCTCGTGCTTGTAAACACGACCGGTAGGTCCTGGCAAACCAGACTCGAACGGTGCGTAAACGTTTCGCACTGCCTCCCAGTAAGGCTCAAGTTCTGCAACGGCAGAAAGCGGAATTCCGCTGTCTTTATCGGTGTGCGCAAGCGCAGCTACCAAAGCTGAAGCTGAAGGTTGGCTGGTGGTACCGGCCATTGGCGCAGAAGCCACGTCAACCGCATCAACGCCAACATTGATTGCAGCCATCAAGGTTGCCAATTGGCCACCCGCAGTGTCGTGAGTGTGCAAGTGAACCGGAAGGTCAAACTTTGCGCGCAATGCAGAAACCAACTTCTCGGCAGCTGCGGGGCGAAGCAATCCAGCCATGTCCTTAATCGCGATGATGTGCGCACCGGCGTCAACAATCTGCTGAGCAAGGGTTAGGTAGTAGTCAAGCGTGTAAAGCTTTTCGTTTGGATCCAGTAAATCTGCGGTGTAGCAAAGTGCAACTTCGGCAACTGCAGTTTTGGTTTTGAGCACGGCATCGATCGCCGGCTTCATTTGAGAGACATCGTTTAGCGCGTCGAAGATTCGGAAGATATCAACACCAGTTGCGGCAGCCTCGGCAACGAATGCCTCGGTTACCTCTGTTGGGTACGGTGTGTAGCCAACGGTATTACGACCACGAAGCAACATTTGAATGCAAAGGTTAGGCATTGCCTCACGCAACTGCGCCAAGCGCTGCCATGGGTCTTCGCCCAAGAAGCGCAGCGCAACGTCGTAAGTTGCGCCACCCCACGCTTCCACCGATAGCAACTGCGGAGTAAGTCGCGCCACGTAAGGCGCAACGGCTACAAGGTCGCGGCCGCGAACGCGGGTAGCAAGTAGAGACTGGTGTGCATCACGGAAAGTTGTCTCTGTGATCGCAACGGTTTTTTGAGCACGAAGATCTTTTGCAAAACCTTCAGGACCAAGCTCTAGCAAACGCTGGCGAGAACCAGCAGGAGCCGGCTTGGTGATGTCAATTTTTGGTAGCTTCAGGCCCGGGTTGGTGTGCAATCCGCGTGGGCCATTTGGCTGGTTAACGGTTACATCGGCTAGCCAAGCGAGAATCTTCGTACCGCGGTCCTGTGAAGGCTTAGCTGTGAATAGCTCTGGGTGCTCGTCGATGAACGAGGTGCTTAGGTCACCGGTTTCAAAAATTGGATCCGACAGCACCGCCTGCAAGAAAGCAATATTGGTAGAGACACCGCGAATGCGGAATTCTGCAAGTGCGCGCTTGGCACGAGTAACCGCAGACTTAAAGTCACGGCCGGTGGCAATCAACTTAACCAGCATCGAGTCAAAGTGCGGGCTTACTTCGGCACCCGTGGAAACAGTTCCACCATCAAGACGAATACCCGCACCACCCGGCGAACGGTAGGTGGTGATTTTTCCGGTGTCAGGTCTAAAGTTTTGTGCTGGATCTTCAGTGGTGATTCGGCACTGCACAGCAAAACCGTGCATCTTGATTTTGTCTTGGTTCAAGCCAAGTTCAGTAAGCGATTCACCAGACGCAATTCGCATCTGAGATTGCACGAGGTCAACATCGGTGATTTCTTCTGACACTGTGTGCTCAACCTGAATGCGCGGGTTCATTTCGATGAAAACGTGCTTGCCGGCATTTGCTCCAACGGTGTCAATTAGGAACTCAACAGTTCCCGCATTTTGATAACCAATTTGCTTAGCGAACGAAACGGCATCGCGGTAAAGGGTTTGACGAAGTTCTTCGTCAATAAGTGGGGCCGGTGCAATCTCGACAACTTTTTGGTTTCGACGTTGAATTGAACAGTCTCGTTCAAATAAGTGAACAACGTTGCCGTGAGTATCGGCAAGAATTTGAACCTCAATGTGACGCGGTCGAATAACAGCTTGCTCTAGGAAAACACGAGGGTCGCCGAAAGCGCTTTCGGCTTCGCGTGATGCCTCCACAAGTGCCGCACGAAGATCTTCTTTAGCAGCGACGCGACGCATACCGCGACCGCCACCACCAGCAACGGCCTTAACGAAAATCGGAAAACCAATTGCATCGGCTTGGTCAACAAGTTCGTCAACATTTGCTGAAGATGGAGAAGACTTTAGAACAGGAACGCCAGCACGAATCGCAGCGTCTTTAGCGGTTACCTTGTTTCCGGCCATCTCAAGTACGTCAGATGACGGACCAATAAATGTGATGCCATTTGCTTTGGCCGCTTCGGCAAGCTCAGGATTTTCCGAGAGGAATCCGTAGCCCGGGTAAATTGCATCGGCCCCCGACTCGATAGCAACACGAATGATTTCTGAAACGTCAAGGTAGGCACGAACAGGGTGACCTACGGTACCGATTTGGTAAGACTCATCTGCCTGAAGGCGGTGGGTAGAGTTGCGGTCTTCATAAGGGAATACCGCGACTGTCTTGGCGCCTAATTCATAGGCGGCTCTAAAGGCACGAACAGCGATTTCACCACGGTTGGCCACCAGAATCTTCTTGAACATTGGCTCCTCAAGCATCGTATTGACGAACATGACTACATGGCGCCCTCAATAAAAAGGTAGCCTATTTAGGTGCATGTAATGAGCGTTAGCTCCCTAAAGGGAGGCGTAGGTAAGACCACGGTTGCCCTTGGTCTGGCCTCTGCTGCTTTCGCTCGTGGGCTGAGAACGCTGGTTGTGGACCTAGATCCCCAGTGTGATGCTTCGACAGGCCTTGGCGCTATCGGAGAATTTAGAGAAACCGTTGCCGACGTCTTACAAAACCCAAAGCACAACATTGTGCACAGGGCAATTGTATCGAGCACATGGGGCAAAGTTCAGTCTGGGCACATTGACGTAATGATTGGTAGCCCAAGGGCCCTCCAGTTCGATACCCCCAACCCAACAATTCGAGATGTTTGGAAACTCGAGGAGGCGCTTAGCCGCATCGAGAAGGACTACGACCTTGTCATCATCGATACCCCACCTTCAATTAACGGTCTAACTCGTACGGCTTGGGTGGCCAGTGACCGGGTGCTGATTGTGTCTGAGCCATCTATTTTCTCGGTGGTTGCCGCAGAACGAGCTATGCGCGCAATTGAGGAACTTCGTAAAGGCCTTACTCCCCGACTTCAGGCTCTTGGTGTTGTGATAAACCGAATGCGCCCACAGAGCAAAGAGCACACCTATCGCGCACAAGAACTTCAGGACATGTTCCAGGAAAATCTGATGACGGTAGTAATCGAAGAGCGTGCAACCATACAGCAGGCTCAGGGAGCCGCTCGGCCAATTCACACTTGGCCCGGTGATCACGCGGCGGAACTATCAAAGATTTTCGACGAAATTCTGGCATCGGCCTTGGCTTCGTTCCAACAGCCATTTGAAAAACATCGTGGCAAGCAGGATAAGAAGATGTCGCGGATTAGCAAGATTATGCGCGGCCAAAATCTAGATGCAGTTCTAGAACTTGAGTCATTGCAAGAAGACTCACCGCTGCAGGCTTTGGTGCCAAACACCGATACCAGCCTGCCGACCGGACCGGTAACCAAAGTTCAACTTCCTTTGGATCCAAACAAAATGAGCGCGATTGAACAGCTTGAAGCGCTAGCGAGTTTGAATCTTGCTCCAGCCGATGCCGAATGGCTCAATCAGAATAAAAAAGAAGATTAGAAGTTAAACTGCTTTTCTTACTTGGCGGCGTGCTGCCAGCTCGTCAACATCATCAACGTTGTTTTCCTTGATGTTAACCAGCGAAGCCTCAACCTCACGAAGCACGCGACCAACCGCGATTCCAAAGACACCCTGGCCTCTGCTAAGGAGGTCCATAACCTCGTCCTGAGTAGTGCAAAGGTAAACGCGGGCGCCATCTGACATCAGGGTGATGGCTGCCATGTCGTTGATACCAGCGGCTCGAAGCTGATCAACGGCAACGCGAATTTGCTGAAGCGATACCCCCGTGTCCAGCAGGCGTTTAACCAGTTTTAGAACAAGGATGTCGCGGAAAGAATAAAGGCGCTGAGAACCTGAACCGGCAGCACCACGAACGGTCGGTTGCACTAGACCGGTACGGTCCCAGTAATCAAGTTGACGGTAACTAATTCCGCATGCGGTGGCCGCTGATGTGCCGCGGTAACCAACCTTTGGATCGTTAGAAGGCAGGCCATCAGTAAAAAGCATTCCCTGTGAATAGCCCTCGGGAGCGTCTACGTGGTCGTGCGCCATGTGGCTCCCTTCTGAATTATCTAACGTTCAAGTACAGGTTTAATTGTTGCCTGTTCTCAACAGATGTCGGGTTAATTAAATTACTCGGCGTGTCGCCCTAATGTAAAGGGTTTCAGCCGTCGATTTTGCCGATAACCGAACGAATTAGTTCAGCGCGAATAGTCGAGAACTGATTCTCGATTTCGGCGGCGTAATGTGCTGCTCGTGAACGGCTTGCGGTGTCGTTTTTGCTTAGAACCGGGGCAACCACACCCTCGATGATGCCAATCTCGCGCTCGGCAGATGCCTTGATGCCACGAAGGTGGCGAGGCTGAATACCAAATCGCTGCAGATGTACGATTGCGCGAGCAATTTCAACATCGGCCGCTTCGAAAGGCTCTTGATTAATTAACAGCACATCCTGTGCCTCTTGAATCAAGGCGTCAGTGATAGCGGTTTCGGCAATCAATTCAATGCGCGATAGCTTCTTGCCGCGACTCTGACGAAGGTGCTGTGGGTTTACGGTTCCACCTGGAAGGCTTGGTTGCTTGCCCTCGTCTAGGTCGGCAAGATAATTGCGGATTACCTTGAGTGGCAGGTATTGATCGCGCTGAAGTTCTAACACGATTTGAATGCGTTCGATGTCTAGTTCAGTGAATTTACGATACCCCGATGGTGTGCGCTGCGGGGTTACGAGACCCTGCTCCTCAAGGAAACGAAGCTTTGACGGAGTTAGATCTGGAAAGTCTGGGTTGAGCACATTGAGCACCTGCCCAATGTTAAAAAGTTTTATGGGACGGGCGGCGTAGAGCTTGGCTGGTGCTGACTGCGCCATTACTCTCCCCCTGCTTTAGATTCGTTGGTAGCAAGATCGGCTCGTGACGCGTAGAAGGTCAAACGGAATTTACCGATTTGAATTTCTGAACCGTCTTCAAGCATTGCTGCATCAATTCGAACACCATCGTAGTAAGTGCCATTGAGCGAAGCCAAATCGCGAACTTGAAATGTCTTATTGTGACGGTGGAATTCTGCGTGACGACGAGAGACTGTTACGTCATCTAGAAAGATATCTGCATTTGGGTGACGACCAACTGTGGTCACATCTTGGTCCAGCAAGAATCTTGAACCTTCGTTTGGCCCGCGCTGAACGATTAGAAGTGCTGAGCCAGATGGAAGGGCTTCAATGGCTTTTTGTTCTTCGCTGTCTAAGAATGGGCCAGACTCCGCTAGTAAGTCAGAGCTGAAAACCGCGGTGGATTCGACCTCATCGGACGAGCCCCCAAAGCCCAATTCTGCAGATTCCATTTTGCTTGCCACTCCTTATAGAGAAATAGCCTAATGGTTTTTCTAGGTGCCTTTTTTCACGATTTCGCGAAGTTGTCGCAGGTAAACGAAGGCTCCCCACCAATACAAGCCGACGCCCCAAAGTGCAAAAGCCCAGGCTAGCGGCTCGAGAATAAATGCAATTGGCTGCCAGATGTAAGCCATCAGCAAGAGCGGGAAAGCGTAAAGTAAGGCGAAGGTTCCAGTCTTACCTAAATAATGAACCGGCAGCGGACCATAGCCGTAGGTCGCCAGAATCGGATATGCAATTGCAAGCACCACATCGCGGCCAATTATGACCAGAGCCAACCAAACGGGAATGATTCCAGTGATGCTCAAGCCCACCAAAGTAGAGAAAATATAGAGGCGATCGGCTGCAGGATCTAGTAGCTGACCTAGCCTGGTGACCTGGTTGAACTTTCTGGCGAAGTAACCGTCTAGGTAATCAGTGAGGCTAGAGAATGCCAAAACGACAATAGCCGAGAGATATTTCTCATTTAGTAATAAGTAAAGGAATACCGGTACCAACGTTAGACGCAACATACTGAGCAGGTTTGGCACAGTCATGAACTGCTCCTTCATGCTGAGCGTTGGTTGCGTGGCCATGTTGCCGATTTTACGTGAAGTGCTGCAACCTATTCGGTTGCTAGGACAAACGGCGAGTTGCTAGAGGTGGCGCTCATCGACTCCGTTGTAAACAGAAAGCGGTCTGATTAAGGCATTTGACGACATCTGTTCCATAATGTGCGCCGTCCAACCTGTGATCCTGGCGGCAACGAAAATAGGAGTAAAAGTTAGAGTATCGAAACCCATTAAGTGATATGCCGGACCTGACGGGTAATCAAGGTTAGGCAAAATTCCCTTGCGCTCAGTCAT
>CAZWHL010000002.1:0-20285 GCA_964633625.1 uncultured Rhodoluna sp. | reverse complement strand
CCAACGGCACCTGTAACAGCCGAATAAAGATCTGACAATGTAGAGGTAATCACTCGAGCAGTGAATGTGGATGCATTGAATGAATGTTCTGCATATAACACCAGTGAAATTCGGAATGCATCGACAACAACTTTCTCTGGTATCTCGCCGAAGGTCATCCATAGGAAATTCTCTGAATAATCCAGATCCTCGCGAGGTTCGATCAGAGCCTGTCCGTGACGGCGACGCTGATCATAAGAAACCACGGCAGGTAATTTGGCAAACAGCAAAATCGACTTTGAAAGATTTGCGTCTGGCGAAGAGTTATCTGCATTAGGGTCAAGTGCGCCTATGACACTTACTGCAGTACGAACTACATCCATTGGATGAGCCGATACCGGCAGGTCATCAATCACCTTCTTAACCACTGGATCAAGTGACCGTAGCGACCTTTCCTTTTTGCTAAATTCCGTTAGTTCAGCTGAAGTTGGAAGTTCACCCTTCCAGAGCAGCCAGGCTACCTCTTCGAAACTTTTCTTAGCCGCCAATTCTTGAACTGGATAACCGCGGTAGAGCAGTGAATTGCTCTCAGGGTTGACTTTAGAAATTGCTGTGTAATCTACTGGTACCCCAGCTAGTCCCTTGTAAATTTCCTGCTGCTCGCTCATGTCGCTCCTTTGCGAATTTGGCTAGATAGTTTTTTTAATATCAGAAACTAATTTTTGCGCTGCTTAATGATTAATGTGATTGTCTAAATTGAAATTGAAAATACCTGAATCAAATTGGTTATAGGCCTCGTAATCAAGCAGCTCATACAACTCAGCGCGAGTTTGCATTTCGGGAACAACAGACTGTAAATTACCATCTTCGATAAGCGCATCCAACCCGCGCATCGCGGCTCCCATGGCCAGACGAAGCAGGGATACAGGATAAATGACGATATTTATTCCGATATCGGCCAACTGTTTCTTGGTAAAGAGCTCACTCTTACCGAACTCGGTCATGTTGGCAAGAATTGGAACCTCTATAGCTTCACGCATTGCCTCGAATTCCGAAAGGTCTTTCATAGCTTCCGGGAATATTGCATCAGCGCCAGCATCTACCAAACGCTTTGCACGGTCAATTGCTGCTGGAAGATCCTCAACTCCTCGGATATCGGTGCGCGCCATGATCAATAAGTTTTCGTCTCGGCGTGCATCAACTGCTGAGGCAATTCGCTTTACGGCAGTGTCTTGATCAACAACCGCTTTTCCGTCTAAATGACCGCAGCGCTTTGGGTTAATTTGATCCTCAATGTGTATTCCAGATACACCGGCATCTTCAAGAGTCTGAACCGTTCTAGCAAGGTTGAGGGGCTCTCCAAAACCGGTATCAGCATCTACCAAACTTGGCAGATCGGTCATTCTTGAAATTTGCTGTGCTCGACCTGCTACCTCGGTTAATGTAGTCAAACCAATGTCAGGCAGACCAAGGTCTGCAGCTAAAACTGCACCAGAAATATATATTCCGTCGAATCCTTTTTCCTGGATTAGTTTTGCAGACAATGGATTAAAGACGCCCGGTAGCTGCAACAATTCACCTGTAGCCAATCGTTCGCGAAATAAGCGACGCTTTTCTGCAGGAGTGGTTTTTGAATACAACATTAGAAAATACCCTTTGGGGTAGGTGTTGTTGCCAAGACCCCACTCTTTGCAACAATTGTGAGACCCTTCACCTCTTGGGCTGTAAGTTCAGGAAGACGTTGAACAAGGTTCAAGAAACGATCAATTTCGACTTGCTCAAGTACATCGGCAGCGAGTGTCTTGAACTTGTTGATGTACTGTTCACGTGCAAATGGACGGGCACCAAGCGGGTGGGCATCGGCAACTGCAATTTCGTCAATGATTTTGCTGCCATCTCTTAAGGTCACTTCAACGCGACCACCGAATGCCTTTTCATTTGGGTCAATCGAGTGATAGCGACGAGTCCACTCTTTATCTTCGAGCGTTGTTGTTTTATTCCAAAGCTCTACAGTGTCTGGGCGGGCTGCACGACTTGGTGCATAACTATCGACGTGATGCCAAGAACCATCTTGAAGCGCAACTGTGAAGATGTAAGGAATTGAGTGATCTAAAGTTTCGCGACTTGCGGTTGGGTCATATTTCTGGGGGTCATTCGCGCCTGATCCAATTACATAGTGCGTGTGGTGAGAAGTGTATATAACTACAGACTCAACATTGGCTGGGTCAGCAATTTCTGGATGTTCACGGTTTAATTTGCGAGCCAGATCGATCCAAGCCTGTGCTTGATACTCAGCTGAGTGCTCCTTGGTGTAGGTATCTAAAATTGATCGCTTGGCTTCACCTTTTTCCGGCAAAGGAACCGAGTAGTTCGCGTCTGAACCATCTAGCATCCACGCAATAACACCATCTTCGCCCTCGTAAATCGGTGTTGGGCTAGTCTCGCCGCGCATGGCTCGATCAATTGATTCAACTGCCATCTTGCCCGCAAAAGCTGGAGCGTGGGCCTTCCAACTGGAAATCTCACCCTTACGTGACTGTCGAGTTGCCGTTGTGGTGTGCAAAGCCTGACCGATAGCCTGAAAAATTGTTTCTACCGGTAGCTTCAACATGGTTCCTATGCCAGCGGCAGCTGATGGACCCAAGTGTGCAACGTGATCGATTTTGTGCTTGTGCAAGCAAATAGCTCGCACAAGATCAACTTGAATTTCGTATCCCGTTGCAATGCCGCGAACTAGGTCGGCGCCATTAACGCCCATGTGCTGGGCAACTGCCAGGATTGGTGGAATATTGTCGCCTGGATGTGAATAGTCGGCTGCAAGAAAAGTGTCGTGATAATCCAATTCACGAACCGCAACTCCATTTGCCCAAGCTGCCCATTCAGGTGAAACAACTTCTTCAATTGCCTCACCAAAAACATTTGCACCGGAACCATTTTTTGATTTTGGATGTGCCATTGCCTGCGATCTGGCTGCAACAACTGGTTTACGCGTCAATGAGGCAGCCGCAACAGATGCATTATCAATCAGACGATTAATTACCATTTCGGTTACCTCTGGACTTACGGCAACCGGGTCAGCAGCAACTTCGGCAATCTTCCAGGCTAATTGATCTTTGCGCTCTAGAGTTTCCTCGCTCTTGTAAACGCGTACTTGGTGCAGCTTCATTGCGGCTCCTTTGTTATGAGTCAAGCGACTCGTTCGGTTACCTGTAAAGACCGAGCGGTCTCAAGGCTGTTTCTTAGGCTTTGCTGCATGTGCACCATAGTTGCACTGGCAGCAAGTTCAGGATCGCGATTTACAATCGCCTCAATAATCACAAGGGTTTCAATCGCAGCGGCTTTCAGGCGAGCGGAGTCACGCCTAGAAAGTCGACGAATTCGAGCAAGATGAAGGTGCAAGGTTTTCAACGCAGCCATTAGATATGGGCTCTCAATTGCATCCTCAATTGCGCGATCAAGTCGCTCATTCAGGTTGTAATACGCGCGTACCCCCAGTTCACCACCCTCAATAAGTCGATCAGCGTCTTTAAATTCAGCCGCCAGCTCGGTAAAAATTTGAGTATCACCTCGTTGGGCAGCTAGCCGTGCTGCCTGTTGCTCAAGGGGCTGGCGAAGTTCATAAAGCTCCACAATATCGTCAAGTGAAATTTGGG
This sequence comes from uncultured Rhodoluna sp., assembly GCA_964633625.1. Taxonomy (GTDB): domain Bacteria; phylum Actinomycetota; class Actinomycetes; order Actinomycetales; family Microbacteriaceae; genus Rhodoluna. Next base: position 16,653 of record CAZWHL010000002.1, on the reverse strand, counting down.
TCACAGTCAGACCCCTACCCCGCTGTTGCTCAATCAGGCCATCTTTACGTAATTGCGACAAGGCCTCACGCAAGGGAGTTCTAGAGACGCCTAACCTGGCGGATTGCTCGACCTCTGCCAAAGCCATGCCGGGGGCGAGTGTGCCGTCAACGATATCGTCAAGTAAAGCCTGATAAGCCTTATCACTTGCTCTCATGGCGCCCCCTTTCTTGGCTTGCAGAGTTATTGTATACAGAACAGATAACAATTTGAGCATATTCGTCAATAATGGCTATTTTTTGCCGTTCTTTGTATACATTTATCCAAAGGCCTTCAAATGGGGGCCTATGTCAGGTGCGATCAGAGTCGATTGCACCGCTCAATGAGGAGGAATGGCATGACGGGTGTTTCGGGCGCTTATAGAGAGCAGTACCAACAGAGCTGTGATGACCCAAACGCATTTTGGCTTGCCGCTGCCGACGGTATTGATTGGATAAAGTCCCCCGATATTGCATTGGACTCCAGCGAGGCACCCGTGTATCGCTGGTTCCCAAGCGCTGAATTAAACACTTGCTACAACGCGATTGACCGCCATGTACTTGCCGGTCGCGGAGATCAAACAGCGATTATTTATGACTCTGCGATGACTGGAACAAAGAAGTTCCACACTTACAACGATCTACTTGAAAAAGTATCGTTGTTTGCCGGCGCCCTCGTAAATCAAGGAGTCACAAAAGGTGACCGTGTAGTCATCTACATGCCAATGATTCCTGAAGCGCTTTACGCAATGTTGGCATGTGCCCGAATTGGAGCAATTCACTCCGTGGTATTTGGTGGGTTTGCTGCCAATGAACTTGCCGTGCGCATCGATGACGCAACGCCTAAGGTAATTGTCACCTCATCAGGCGGTTTCGAACCAGGACGCCACGTTGAATATTTACCAATTATTGAAAAAGCTCTTTCAATGTCGAATGGTTCAGTGAAATCGGTAATTGTGCATGAGCGTGCAGCGGTGCCCGGTTCGGTAAAAGATTTTGATGAGAAGACCAACGTTCACTGGTTGAGTTGGAAAGAGGCCATTGCCTCTGCCGCTAAACAGGCACCAGTTCCAGTATTAGCGACTGACCCGCTATACATTCTCTACACTTCTGGAACCACTGGAAAACCAAAAGGCATCGTTCGCGACAATGGCGGCCATGCTGTTGCGATGAATTGGTCAATGAAAAACATTTACAACATCGAATCAGGTGATGTTATGTGGGCCGCTTCAGACGTTGGTTGGGTAGTTGGTCATTCGTACATTGTTTACGCCCCCCTCATTGCTGGCGCGACAACAGTGGTTTACGAAGGCAAGCCAATTGGAACTCCTGATGCAGGAGCATTCTGGAGGGTGATTGAAGAGCACAAGGTTAAGGTTTTGTTTACCGCTCCAACCGCCGTGCGCGCGATTCGCCGAATGGACCCCGATCTTGAACTACTAAAGAATTACGACGTGACTTCACTAGATGCACTTTTCCTCGCCGGTGAGCGACTAGACACCGAAACATACCACTGGGCGGATGAGGCTTTGCACTGCCCTGTAGTTGATAACTGGTGGCAAACCGAAACAGGTTGGCCAATTGCAGCCAACCCGCGAGGAATAGAGTCACTCGAAGTTAAACCTGGCTCACCTAGCGTTCCTGTGCCGGGCTACCGAGTATCAGTGGTTGATTCAAAAGGGCAGCCGGTCAAGAACAATAAGGACGGCAACATAGTGATTGCCCTGCCTATGCCTCCGGGGACTCTGGCTGGTTTATGGGGTCGGCCAGACGGCTACAAAGAGGCTTACCTCAGCGTATTTGATGGCTTCTATGCAACTGGTGACTCTGGTCGAATCGATGACGATGGCTATGTTTACGTGATGGGTCGTACCGACGACGTAATCAATGTCGCTGGCCACAGGCTGTCAACCGGACAGCTTGAGGAAGCCATTGCTGGTCACGAGGCGGTTGCCGAATGTGCTGTGACTGGAGTGAAGGACGAACTTAAGGGCCAAAGAGCGGTTGGGTTTATCACTTTCAAACACGGCCATGAAATAAATGAAGATCAGTTGCGTAAAGAAGTTATTGCTATCGTGCGTGATGTGGTCGGCCCTGTAGCTGCATTCAAAGATGTGGTCATTTTGCAACGCTTACCTAAGACTCGATCAGGCAAAGTGCTTCGTAAGACCATGCGCCAAATAGTAGACGGCGACCAATACACAGTTCCGCCGACGATTGAGGACCCTACAGTGCTTGACGATTTAAAGTTAGCTCTAGCAGAACAGTACAAACCTGCCTAGAAATTGAAATTGAATTAGCGCTTGCGTTTCTCACGAACGCGCATGCCCACCTCAATTGGAGTGCCTTCAAAGCCGTAGGTTTCACGCAGACGACGAGTAATGAAGCGGCGGTAACCAGGGTCTAGGAAGCCGGTAGTAAACAAGACAAACTTTGGGGGGCGGCTACTTGCCTGTGTTGCAAACAAGATGCGCGGCTGCTTGCCACCACGAACCGGGTGAGGGGTCTCCATAGCCAGCTCTTGTACGAAGGCGTTGAGCTTGCCGGTTGCAATGCGCTGATCCCATGAGTCCAGGGCAACCTCAAGAGCCGGAACCAATTTTTCTAGGTGGCGTCCGGTTTTGGCAGAGATGTTTACGCGCGGTGCCCAATCAACGTGCGCAAGGTCTTGCTCAATCTCACGTTCAAGGTACTTGCGACGCTCGTCGTCTAGCTCATCCCACTTATTGAAGGCAAGAACCAACGCACGGCCTGATTCAAGCGCCATGTCCACGATGCGAATATCTGCTTCGCTGATTGGCTGAGTCACATCAAATAGCACTACTGCAACTTCGGCGCGCTCAAGAGCTGCCGCGGTTCGAAGCGAAGCGTAAAAGTCTGCACCTTGAGTCAAATGAACGCGTCGGCGAATACCGGCAGTGTCAACAAAGCGCCAAGCCTTGCCGCCAAGCTCAACTTGCTCGTCGATAGGGTCGCGAGTTGTTCCGGCCAAATCATTAACCACCGCACGCTCAGAACCAACCGCTTTGTTAAGTAGCGAGGACTTACCAACGTTTGGGCGACCGATAAGCGCAACTCGACGCGGGCCTCCAATTTCTTCTTTGGCAACATTTGAAATCTTTGGCAATACCTTCATCGCCGCATCTAACATGTCGGCTACGCCTCGACCGTGAACAGCAGATACTGGAAACGGCTCGCCAAGACCAAGTGACCAAAGGTTGGCAGCTTCAGGTTCTTGACGCGCATCATCAATCTTGTTGGCTACCAAAATTACGGGCTTGCCTGATGCGCGAAGCATCTTGACTACACGCTCATCGGTGCTGGTGGCACCAACCATTGCATCAACCACAAATAGAACAGCGTCGGCAAGTTCTACGGCGATTTCTGCCTGAATCGCTACTGACTTATCAATTCCACGAGCGTCAGGTTCCCAGCCACCGGTATCAACCAGGGTGAACTTTCGTTCGTTCCATTCGGCCTTATATGAAACACGATCACGGGTTACGCCAGGCTTGTCTTCAACAACTGCTTCACGTCGTCCAAGGATTCGGTTGACCAGAGCAGACTTTCCAACGTTTGGTCGACCAACGATTGCCAGCACCGGCAGAGCTGGCAAGAAGTAGTGGCCGTCGACTAGTTCTTCGCCGCCGTCAAGTACGTCAAAGTCTTCGTCGTCGAGGTCGTAGTCGTCCAGGCCTGAACGCAAAACGCGTGCGCGCGACTCTTCTTCATCGGTGCTCATGCTTTGCAGGCGCTCGATGAACTCCGGTGCTGCAGGCTCCGCTAGGAATTCTTCTTCATTCATTCTTAATCCTTAGGACAAACCCTGCTCAATCAGCGCAATCACAGCCGAGACCGACTGATTGAAATTGAGATCAGATGTATCCACGAGTTGGACACCAGGAGCTGGTGTCATAAAGTCAACGACCTTTGAGTCGCTGGCGTCACGTTCCGAAACCTGACGCAAAACGCTTGCAGCGGAACTTTCGGAAAGCTCAGCTGAGCGTCGCTTAAGTCTAACCGCTTCACTGGCCGTGAGTAAGAGGCGAATTGGCGCATCTGGTGCCACCACGGTGGTGATGTCACGCCCCTCAACCACTACCGCAGCCTTGCCAGAACCAGCAACCAAGCGGTGAGTAAGGTCCTTCATGTAACTTCTGACCTCGGGAATGCGAGCAACCTGACTAACAAACTCGGCAACCCGCGGCTCACGAATTTGGGTTGTCACATCAACATCGCCCACCTTTACCCAGAAATTATCGGGATCAGTGGAGATTTGGTAGTCAAAGATTTCATCTAGATTCAGGTTCGCGAGTGATTCAACTGAAAATTCCGGAACATTTAGGCATGCCCAAGCAAGTGCGCGATAAGCGGCTCCGGTATCCAGGTAGCCAAAACCTAGTTCGCGAGCAACTTGCTTACTTACGCTTGACTTACCCGATCCTGCAGGGCCGTCAATCGCAATTATTTTGGTGGACATTACGCGATTCGCCAGCCGCGCTTTTGCAGGTCTGTAATTAGTGCGGCTTCTGCAGATGGCACCACATAGAGCTCAACTAAACCAATCTGCGCACTTGGTGAGTGCTCCAACTTAAGTTCTTCTAGGTTGATACCGATTTCGCCGACTTCAGTTAGCAAGCGCGCAAGCTCACCAGGCTGGTCATCAATCATCACAATAACTTGAGCGTAGGTTGAGTGCTTGGTGCCGTGCTTGCCAGGAATCTTTTCAACACCAACATTGCCAGCCTCTAGCGCATGGCGAAGCTGAGCAATTGATTTCTCTGAATCCAAATTGCTTAGCGCACCAATAACGGTTTCAAGGTCGGCAGAAAGAGAAATAAGAACCTGCAGCACCTCTGCAGAGTTTGCCTCAAGAATTTGAATCCACAGTTCCGGATCGCTAGCTGCAATTCTGGTGGTGTCACGAAGTCCCTGACCAGCAAGTGCCACGTCCGCCTTTTTAGCGTCAACCAATCGGGCGGCCAACAAACTTGATACCAGCTGCGGAACGTGAGAAACCAGGGCAACGGCTCGGTCGTGATCCTTAGGTGAAACTGTGACCACCGATGACTCAAGCGCATTTGCTAAATCGGCGACAAGTTTAATTCCGGCTTCATCCGACTTTGCATTTGGTGTAATCACCCACGGGCGACCAACAAAAAGATCTGCACGGCCAGCGATTGCTCCCCCGCGTTCGCGACCGGCCATTGGGTGTGAACCAACATAGCGCTCAATTGGTGCAGCTAATCTTTCAAGTTCAGCAAGGATGCCTGCCTTAACGCTGGCAACATCGGTGACGATGGAGTCCGGAAAGGCAATTAGTTCTTCGGCAACAATTTGTGCGGTCAACTGCGGTGGAACACAAACCACAATCAACTTTGGTGAGTCGTCTTCGCGCACAGCCCGTCCTGCACCGTAACTAATGGCGAGGTCAACGCTTTTCGATGACTTTGAAGCAATTGCAACATCGATGCCCTGCTTGGTGAGGGCTAAACCAATACTGGTTCCGAGCAGTCCGGCACCTACGATGCGGACTTCGCCGGTAAAACTTGTCACTGTGCGATGTCCTGACGGAGTGCGGTTGCACCACGAAGGTAAACGTGCTGGATTTCTGCACGACTCTTATCGGTTTCGGCCATTATCATGATGCGCACTGTTCGCGGTAGGGCGCCAACCACATCCATCTCGACAAAACACATCAGTGGAACATCCCCAAGTGAAAGTTCACGTGCAGCAACCGCTGGAAATTCGCTGGTCACATCAGGTGTAGCGGTAAAGAAAATTGAGATAAGTTGACCTGCGTCAAGATCATTGGCGTGCAAAGTCTTGGTTAGAAGTTCGGCCGTTGATTTTAGAAGGTGCTCGCGCTCGTCGACGTCAAGCTGGATAGCACCACGAATTGCGCGGACTGCCATGTTACTTCCTCTTTCCACGAGCGGCTTGGGTAGCAGCTTTTTTGTTTGCTGGCCTAGGTGCACGTTTAACTTCACCCTCGGCAGCCTTCAAAAGCGCGCCGACTTCTATTTTACTTAGCTCACGAATTCGGCCTTCTTTTAGCGGGCCAAGTTGGATTGGACCAAATTGTCGGCGTACTAGTCCTACTACTGGGTGACCAACAAACTCAAACATGCGTCTTACGATTCGGTTTCGACCAGAGTGCAGCACAACCTCCACCAGACTTTCGCCCGGTTGAACATCAACGATGTGCGCCTTATCGGCTTTAATCATTCCGTCTTCAAGTTCAAAACCGCTAAGTAGCTTGTGAATGATTGCCGGAGTAACCACTCCCTCAACGCGAGCAACGTAGGTCTTGGTGACTCCAAACTTTGGGTGGGCTAATTTGTGCGCTAGATCGCCATCGTTAGTCATGATGATTAGACCGGTGGTTTCCGAGTCAAGGCGACCAACATTAAATACGCGATCGTATCCTTCAACGAATTGCGACAAATCCGGCCGGCCATTTTCATCAGCCATTGAGCTCACCACTCCGTAAGGCTTGTTTAGCGCTAGGTATACGCGTGAGTTATCTAGCTGAACCGGGGTTCCGCCAACTGTCACCTTGTCTACATCCGGGTTAATGCGCGTACCTAGTTCGGTAACTACCTTGCCGTTAACTTTTACGCGACCCTGGGTGATCATGTCTTCGCAGACGCGACGCGAGGCAACGCCCGCGGCTGCCATAACTTTCTGCAGTCTTACGCCCTGCGGCTCATTAGTAAATGACATGCTAAACGGCATCGAAGTTGCTGTTGGCGTCTGGAAGGTATGGGCTAATCAATGGCAACTCGTCAAGAGAGTTGATGCCCAGCACCTCGAGCAACAGCGGTGTGGTTCCATAGTGAATCGCACCAGATTCCGAATCGGTGTAAAGCTCTGTAATTAGCCCGCGGCTGTGAAGAGTACGAACAACTGAGTCCACGTTTACCGCGCGAATCGATGCAATCTGACCACGTGAGATTGGCTGCTTGTAGGCGATAACGGCAAGTGTCTCAAGTGCAGCTTGACTCAATTTGGTTGGGTTCTCGTTGGCCACGAACATCTTTACTGCCCAGTCGTAGTCCGCGCGCACATACATGCGCCATCCGCCACCAACTTCGCGAAGTTCAAAACCACGAGGCGTCTCGCCTTCCGCGCCGTCGTAGTCATTCTTCAAAGAATTAATCGCGTTGCGAATCTCAGACACCGGACGCTCAAGCGCGGTTGCAATTGTCATCACTGATATTGGCGTATCGGTGACCATCAAGATTGCTTCGACGGCTGAGCGCAGGTTGTCGGCGGTCACCGGAGCGAGCTGCTCTACAAATTCGGCCGGCGAAAGTTCACTCACCTCTTCAACCGCAATGTCTTGAGCTTCGAGCTCTTGCGCTTCTGGTGTTACATCATCAAGAGTCATAGTCAGCTCCAAGGTTGGCTAGTTTTTCATCATCAAAGTTTTCGGCACTCCAGGCAAGTTTGATGTCACCAAGCGGTTCTTCTTGCTCAAAAGAAATTGCAGAAAGTCGGTAAAGCTCAAGCACCGATAAGAATCGAGCAACCACGACTGCGCGGTCCTTAATTGAGCCAATGAGTTCTCGGAAGGTCATGCGCACAGCGCGCTTGAGCATCATCACAACTTCGCGGGCTTGCTCGCGAATGCTGACGCGTGGCGCGTGCAAGTGGGTTAGACCAACCGATGGAATCTCGCGCGGAGTGAGAGTGTCTTGTGCCAGAACTCCAAATTCCTCTAGGGTCATCTTCCAAACCAGCTCAGGTTGCTGTTTGCGGAAACGCTCCTCAAGCGGAACGTCGCGAGCAATACGCATTGCCTCAAGAGCCATGGCGGTGCTGAAGTAACTAGAAATCTCTTTGAACGCACGGTACTGAAGCAAACGCGCGAATAACAAATCGCGGGCCTCAAGCAGCGCAACGTCTTCGGCATCGACAACCTCACCCTTTGGCAATAGGCCGGCAATCTTTAGGTCAAGCAGCGTGGCAGCAATCACCAGGAATTCGCTGGCCTGATCCATCTCTTCTTCTTCGTCAAGAGTCTTTAGGTACGAGATGAATTCATCGGTGACTTTACTTAGCGAAACCTCAGTGATATCCATCTCGTGCTTCGATATCAACGAAAGCAAAAGGTCAAACGGGCCGTCAAAGTTGCCTAGGTTTACGGCAAAGCCTGAGCCCTTGTCTGATTCGTGAGTTAGGTCAGAGTTAAGCAACACAGCCACGAGCCACCAACTCCTTAGCTACTGAGCGGTAGACCTCTGCTGCATCTGAAGTTGGTGCGAAGGCGGTGATTGGCTCCTGCGCAACGGTGGCATCAGGGAATTTAACTGTGCGGTGCACCACTGATTTGAACAACTTGTCGCCAAAAGCTTCTTTTAGGCGCTCAAGTACTTCGCGCGAGTGAAGGGTACGGGTGTCAACCATGGTCGCCAAGATTCCATCAAGCTGTAGTGCTGGGTTCAAACCTTCTTTCACCTTGCCGATAATGTCTTCCAGAATTGCAACACCACGAAGCGCAAAGAACTCGGTGGCCAAAGGAATAATTACACCGTGAGCGGCGGTCAAAGCGTTAACGGTCAACAAACCAAGTGATGGCTGGCAGTCAATGATAATTGCGTCGTAATCTGCAGATACCTGCTTCAAAATCTTGGCCAGAATTTGCTCTCGAGCAATTTCGTTAACCAATTTCATCTCAGCTGCAGAAAGTTCAATGTTTGCCGGAATCACATCAAGGTTTGGATTATCGGTGTGCTGAATCGCGCTTGATGGATCAAGTGTGCGGTCAAGCATTAGGTCGTAGATTGTGGTGGCATCATGCGCGTTGATGCCAAGGCCAGCAGACAGTGCGCCCTGCGGGTCAAAATCGATAAGCAGAACTTTGCGACCGTATTCGGCGAGCGCTGCTGACATGTTGATTGAGGTGGTGGTCTTACCCACACCGCCCTTTTGGTTACACATCGCGATGATGCGTGCCGGGCCATGGGACTTCAACGGCTTAGGGGTGGCGAAGCGGGTGTCCGCAGATGCCTTAGCCATGATTTCCTCCCGAAATTACGTTTGAATCGGGTTCTAGCCTACCTGCCGGGGCGAGGCCAAGAATCCGGCTGGAAGCCTATCGGTGTGACTAGCGGCGTGCGCGCGGATGGGCTGTTCCGTAGATTTCGCGAAGTTTGTCCACCGTTACCAGGGTGTAAATCTGGGTGGTGGCTACTGATGAGTGGCCGAGCAGTTCTTGAACCACTCGAACATCGGCCCCACCCTCGAGCAGGTGGGTGGCAAAGGAATGCCTGAAAGTGTGTGGTGAGATTTCCCCCGGAATTTCGGCTACCCGGGCGGCCTCACTAATGATTTGCCAAGCACTCTGGCGACTTAGCCTGCCACCGCGCTGATTCAAAAACAGGGCCGGCGTTCCCTTGCCCTGACCTACCAAAGTTGGCCGGGTTCGCACCAGGTAGGCCTGAAGGGCACGTTGGGCATAACCACCTACCGGCACAATTCGCTCTTTGGAGCCCTTACCAAACAGTCGAACCAGGGTTGGGTCAACCAGATCGTCGAGATCCAGGTTGATTAACTCGGTGATGCGGGCGCCGGTGGCATAAAGCAGTTCCAACATCGCGCGATCACGAACTCTTACTGGGTCGGCGGCCATTGCTTTCTCGTCGGCAGGGTCAGGACCAGCGGAGGCCAACAGCTTCTCAATCTGCTCTACCGTGATGGCCTTAGGTAAGTTTCTTGGACTCTTAGGTGGCTTGACTGCGGCGGCGACATCGCCGGGTGTGATGTTCTCTAGCAACCAGAACTTGTGCAGCCCACGCACACCGGCCAATACCCGAGCCACGGAACTTGAAATTAACCCCGATGTGACTTTGAGCGACTCGGCGAAATCGGTGATGACAAGTTCGGTGATTTGACCCGGAGTAGTGATTGCCTTGGTCTCAAGGAATGCTGCGTATCGATTTAGGTCCGCCCGATAGGCGGCGATGGTGTTCTTTGCCATTCCGCGTTCTATGGTCAGGTGCCTCAGGTAGGCATCGATCAGTTGCGGGATTTGGTTCTCAGCCATTTGCGGCAACACCAAGCTGATGGGCCAAAGCCATGATTGCGTATCCGGCACTAGGGCTGCGCATTTCAGATTTCAAAACGCTGGCTAATGCATCTGCAAGAAGTACCCAGCGAAGTTCAAGATCAACCTCTTCACCTTCCAGTTCAAGTTCGTGACCCTGAAGTCGCAAATCTTTTGCCACAAAAACGGTGATGGTTTCATCGTTGCCACCCGGTGTGGTGTGGAATTCAATCAGCTCTTGCCAAGTTTCAGCGATGTAGCCCGTTTCCTCAAGAAGTTCTCGCTTAGCGGCTTCGAGGCGAGCCTCACCTGGAACATCTAACAAGCCTGCCGGAATCTCCCATAAGTATTCTCGGACCGGATGGCGGTATTGCTTGATCAGCAGGATTTCTTGCCGCTCGTTCAGAGCTATTACGGCAACCGCGCCGGGGTGCGCCACAAATTCGCGAACCAACGTGTTGCCGTTGTAATCAAAATTTTCGCTTACGACGTCCCAAATTTTTCCCTTAAAGACAACGTCTCGCTTAGCAACACTAAGCGAGGCGTTTTGGTCTTTAGGCATAGTGATTAGGAGCCAGCAACCTCGAACAATTTGTTCGAAGCCTGGCGTTCAATCGCTGCAACCACTAGACCCTTGAATAGCGGGTGTGCATTGGTAGGACGAGAACGGAATTCTGGGTGAGCTTGAGTTGCCACGTAATAAGGGTGCACTTCGCGAGGAAGTTCAACGAACTCAACCAGGTGATCATCAGGTGAAGTACCGGAGAATACCAATCCCTTAGCCGCAATCTGATCGCGGTAGGTGTTGTTGACTTCGTATCGGTGACGGTGACGCTCATCTACTGACTCTGCACCATAAACCTCAGCAACGATTGATCCCGGCTTCAGCTTTGCAGTGTAAAGACCAAGGCGCATTGTTCCACCCATGTCCCCTCCGGCAATGATGTCTACCTGCTCGGCCATGGTTGCAATGACTGGGTACTTTGCGTCTTCATCGAACTCTGTTGATGATGCCCCTTCAAGACCAACCACATTGCGGGCATACTCAATCACCATGCACTGTAGACCAAGGCAAAGCCCAAGTGCCGGAATCTTGTTTTCACGAGCAAACTTTAAAGCACCAAGCTTGCCCTCGATACCGCGAACACCAAAACCACCTGGAATACAGATGGCATCAACATCGGCAAGTGCCTCGCGGGCACCTTCTTCTGTTTCGCAGTCATCAGAAGCAATCCACTTAATATTGACCTTTGCCATATTGGCGAAACCACCGGCACGAATTGCCTCGGTAACCGATAGATAGGCATCTGGAAGGTCGATGTACTTTCCAACCAGACCAATTCGGACTTCGTGCTTAGGATGGTGAACCGCATCAAGCACACCTTGCCAACGACTCCAGTCAACAGCGCCAGCTTTTTCCTTGAGTCCTAGGCGCTCGATGACATAAGTGTCTAGACCTTCTTCGTGAAGAACTGTTGGCACGTCGTAGATGCTTGATGCATCGGCTGCGGTAATCACAGCCTTCTTATCGATGTCACACATCAACGCAATCTTGCTCTTGATTGAATCAGGAAGCGCACGATCGGTGCGGCAAACTACCGCATCCGGCTGAATACCAATTGATCGAAGTGTTGCCACCGAGTGCTGAGTTGGCTTGGTCTTTAGTTCGCCAGAGGCTGCAAGGTAAGGAACCAGCGAAACATGAATGTAGAAAACGTTGTCACGGCCAACCTCGTGACGAATCTGGCGCGCCGCTTCAATGAATGGCTGTGACTCGATGTCACCCACGGTGCCACCAATTTCGGTGATGATCACGTCTGGTGCTGGCACATCATGTGATTGCAAACGCATGCGACGCTTAATTTCGTTGGTGATGTGCGGAATAACCTGAACGGTGTCACCTAGGTATTCGCCGCGACGTTCACGAGCAATTACTGTTGAGTAAATCTGACCGGTGGTTACGTTTGCCGACTGACCAAGATTGATGTCTAGAAAACGTTCGTAGTGACCAATATCTAGGTCCGTCTCGGCGCCATCATCGGTGACAAAGACTTCACCGTGCTGAAATGGATTCATTGTGCCTGGATCAACGTTTAGGTACGGATCCAACTTTTGCATTACGACCTTAAGGCCGCGGGCACGAAGTAGATTGCCAAGACTCGAGGCGGTAAGGCCCTTACCGAGTGATGATGCAACACCTCCGGTGACGAAAATGTGACGTGTGATACCGGAATCCATTGCTTCTGCCATGGAATTTAACCCTACCAGCGAACCGCAACACCGATGACCCAGCGACATGCTGACGGCCTTTAAATATGTGGATTTAGGCGAATTCGGTGTGTGCTTTTTCAAGCAATTCGGCGGCGTGGGTGCGCCCCGATTCAGACTCTGGCATTCCCGATAGCATTCGTGCTAGCTCATTGACCCGTTCTTCGGTGTTTAGGGTAACTACGTCGGTTGCAGTGAATTCATCGGTGCTGTTTTTGAGCACACGCAGGTGCTGATTTGCGAATGCGGCAACCTGGGCCAAATGAGTAACCACAATTACCTGAGCCTGCTTTGCGAGCATGGCCAAACGGCGGCCAACCTCAATTGCGGCTGCACCGCCAACCCCGGCATCAACCTCGTCGAAGATAAATGTTGGTGCTTGCTCGGATTGAGCCAAAACAACTTCGATCGCCAACATGATGCGTGATAGTTCACCGCCACTGGCACCCTTGCCAAGTGGTCTTGGCTCGGCACCCGAGTATGAAGACAGTTGAATAGAAACTTGGTCTTTACCGAATGTTCCAAATTCCGGAGCCTGAGCAACTTCTACTACCAGGGTCGAGCCGCTCATTGCCAGTGCGGCAAGCTCGGTGGTTACCTGATCGGCAAGTTTCACCGCCGCGTTCTTGCGCAACTCAGAAAGTTTTTCCGCTGCCACGGTCATCGCCTGGTGCTCGTGTTCTACCTGCATAGTCAGCTGGTCAATTAGTTCAGACGAAGCATCTAGTTCTAGCAGTCGATCGCTTGCGCTTTCGCGAAGCGTGATCACGTCATCGAGAGTTGGACCATACTTACGAATCAATGTGTTTAAGACAGCACGGCGTTCTTGAATAGCTTCAAGTTCGCGAGCCGAATCGCCATCTAGGCCGTCTAAGTAGCCAGAGATCTCGGCAGCGGCATCGTTTAGTTGATAACCAAGCTGCTTAAGTGATTCTGCGATTTTCTCAAGCTCAGGATCGTGTGCGGCTACCTGCTCAAGCGCACGACGAGCAACGCCAATCAAACCGATTGCATCGGTGGCGCCATCAAAAGATTCACTAGAGATTGCCTCGTGTGCTGAGCTTGCCGCTATGCGAAGTTCCTCTATGTGAGTTAGGCGGTTGGCCTGATCTGTAAGTTCTTGATCTTCGCCCGGCTTTGGATCTGCCGCTTCTAGCTCATCAACCGCGGCACGAAGTTCGCTAGCTTCTTTTTCGCGCGCATCCAAAGCCGATTGGATTTCCAGCAGCTGAGCAGTCGCCGACTTCCAAGCCTGAAAGTGAGTTTGGTATTCAGATAATTCGGCTGCAACACCGGCAAATTGATCTAAGGCTTCGCGTTGTGCTGCCGCACTCTTCAAACGAATCTGATCTGACTGGCCGTGAACCACAACCAACTTCTCGCCCAGTTCGCTCAGCAAATTAATTGGCGCCGCTTTTCCAGACACCGATGCCCGGCCGCGCCCCTCGCTTGATACCGAACGATTCATGATTAGTTCGCCACCGGAAATTTCTGCACCAGCCTCGGCAAGGCGTTCGGTTACTTGCGCGGCGATATCCGTGTTGTCTTTTAGAAACCAACGACCTTCAACAAATGCTTGGTCCTGACCACGACGAATGGAAGAAGTGTCGGATCGTTCACCTAACAAAAGACCTAGCGCAGAAAGAACCATGGTTTTTCCGGCGCCGGTTTCGCCAGTAATTACGGTTAGTCCTGGACCAAAGGCAAGGCGTGCTTCTTGAATAACACCCAGATCGCGGATGTAAATCTCTTCAATCACGATATGTTCCGAAACCTAGTTGGCAGAATCTTCAGGTCCTCGCCAGCCAGCAACTGGAAGCGAGAACTTCTTTACAAGACGATCGGTGAAGGTGCTGGTGCGAAGTCGGGCCAGCTTTACTGGAGTTTCTGATTTGGTAACTTCAACGCGAGCGCCGGTTGGTAGCTTCCAACTGCGGCGACCATCACACCAAAGCACGCCATCGCCTGAACTGCGCTGCAAAACTTCAACTGCAACCATGGCATTTGGCTTGATCACTAGCGGACGAGCAAAAAGTGCGTGTGCGCTAATCGGCACAACCAGCAATGCATCAACCGATGGCCAGACAACCGGGCCACCAGCAGAGAATGCGTAGGCCGTTGAACCGGTTGGCGTTGACATCACAATTCCGTCGCAACCAAAACTTGAGAGCGGGTGTCCCTCTACCTCGATAACAACCTCAAGCATGCGTTCACTCGTGCTCTTTTCAACGGTTGCCTCGTTAAGCGCCCAAGTACGGAATACTTCTTTGCCATCAACGATGACGGCCACGTCTAGAGTTAGTCGCTCTTTGATTACGTAATCGCGCTCAACAACACGGTGCACAGCCTCCGTGAATTCTTCGCGCTCAGATTCGGCAAGGAAGCCCACGTGACCAAGGTTGATACCCATCAACGGAATCGCGTGCTCCCGAACAATCTCTGCAGCCTTCAGAATTGTTCCGTCACCACCAAGCACGACTGCTAATTCAAGATCGGTCATCTTGCAATCGGCGTCTAGGACCTTTACATTTTTCAACGCGTCTGCAGCAAGCACCTGGTTGGAAACGTGGGTGCGCAGATCATCAAGATCGGTGGCAGTTAGCACCGGAGTGATTCCAGCAGTGTGCAGCTGTTCGATGGCAACCTGGGCTGCCGCGACTGCATCGCTGCGACCGGTGTGAGCAACGACTAGCACAAAACGAGACGCGCTGGTCTGGCTCATTTGCTCTCCTTTGCTACCGACTCAATCCTGTCTGTCCATTTTGACTGATTTACCGGCTCATTTGGACTAATCCACAAAACATACTCAACATTCCCGTGAGTACCAGGCAGTTCGCTGCGCTCTAACCCGCGAATTCCCATTCCCAGCTTGGCCGCCTCGTCGGCAACCTGCTTTATTGCACCCGCGCGAAGGTTGTGGTCGTTGACCAGGCCGTGCGCACTCAGTGACTGTTTTCCCACCTCAAACTGCGGCTTAACCAAGAGTACGAACTCGGCACGTGGGGCCACCGATAACATCTGCGCCAGCACCAAGGTCAATGAAATGAACGAAAGGTCGCCAACCACAATGTCAATGTTGATGTGCGACTGCGGAATTCCGGTGCGCTCAGAAAGAGTCTCCGGGCTTAGTTCGCGGGCATTGAAGCCCTCGACGCAAATTACCTTTGGGTGTTCAAAAAGTTGCTCGACCATCTGCTCGTGGCCAACATCAATTGCAAAAACCTTTTCGACTCCCCTGCGCAATAACACATCGGTAAAGCCACCGGTTGATGCGCCAACATCAAGGGCAGTCTTGCCAACCAAATCGATTTCGGTAAATACATCAAGTGCCTTAGCCAGCTTGTGACCTGCGCGTGAAACGTAGTCAACCGCATCTAGAACAGAAATCTTGTCGGTGGCTTCAACGTTTTGAGATGACTTGCGGGCAGATTTGCCGTTAACCAGCACTCGATCAGATTCCACCAAAGAGGATGCGTGATTTCTTGATCTTGCCAGGCCGCGCTCTACCAGTGCTAGATCGATGCGCATTATTAGTCCTCTGGTAATTCTTCGAAGAGACCACCAGGTGGGGTCACTGTGATCTCGCCCTTTGCGATATCAACGGTTGGTGCAAAAGCCTTAATAAATGGCATCAGAACTTCGCCATTTGAGGTCTCAATTGCCAGACAGTCTTGGGCTGGCAGGTGTTCGACGCGAATCACAGAACCAATTTGAATTCCATCGCGAATGATTTTTAGTCCAACCAGCTGGTGGTCGTACCAGGCATCTGGTTCTTCAGGTAGAACTTCCACGTCCGCATCAACTAAAAGAATTGCCTTGACCAAAGTGTCCGCGGAAGTGCGGTCCTCTACTTCGTTTAGAAATAGAACCGGGGCCGCGTTGTAGTACCGAAGTTCCTTAACCGATACGGTTTTGCCAAACCAAGGTGAGGTTTCTGGAACTTGGAGCATCAATACTGATCCAGCCTTGAAACGAGTTTCAGGGCTATCGGTGTAGAGCTCAAGTTTGAACGCTCCCTTTAGGCCGTGAGCCTTGACCAATCGGCCAACACGGAGCGTGGTCTTACTAGAAATCGGTGTCCACCACGTCGACGCGTACCTTCTTGCCATCGGCAAGAGCATTCACGACAGTACGCAGTGCTTTGGCTGTGCGGCCGTTGCGCCCGATCACACGACCCAGATCATCTGGGTGCACGTGAACCTCAAGCAAGTCCCCTCGCGAGGTTGTACGTGCAGTCACGGTAGCGTCTTCAGGATTGTCGACGATGCCTTTGACTAGGTGCTCGAGCGCAGCGGCTAACACTTATTAAGCCTCTTC
>CAZWHL010000001.1:35311-82159 GCA_964633625.1 uncultured Rhodoluna sp. | reverse complement strand
GACAGCCGAATGAATGGAATCCAGAACCTCTGGCCATAACTTAGCTAATTCACGTCGTCGGTTATTGGCAGCAGTTGTTAGCGATTCAAGCTCCATTGCCACGACTCCTAGAACTATGAAGCAACTAAGTGCAGGAACTTTGAATAGCTGAAACGAAATTAACCCCAATACCGCCGCAATGGAAAGAACTATCAGAGAAATCACACCGGCGCCGTACCTTGCCAGACCAGCGCCCTCAACCAGAGATTTAAACCAACGCATCTGACTGCACTTCCTTGAAGTGAATTTCACCGACTTCAGAATCCCAAGCGACCTCAATAATTTGTTCCACAGTTCGATGCCCCGAGGCATCTAACCGACAGTGCACCACCACATCAATGCAGTTGCCAACTGTTGGATTTACAAAATCGGTTGAAATGTTTTGACCGGCAAGCAAGGGCAATGTGCAGAGCTTCGCCACTGCGTCCCGTGCCGAGTTAGCATGAATAGTGCAGGCACCAGGCACCCCGGAATTCAGGGCAATCAACAAATCCAGCGACTCCGCCTCACGCACTTCCCCCACGATTATGCGATCCGGGCGCATTCGCAGTGCTTCTTTGACCAATCGACGCAGAGTTACTTCGCCAATTCCTTCAAGATTTGGCTGGCGAGTTTGCATAGCCACCCAGTCCGGTTGATTAATGCGCAACTCAAAAGTTTCTTCAACACTGACAATTCTTTGGTTAGAAGGCATTTCATTTAGCAACGCATTCAGAACCGTGGTCTTGCCGGCTTGGGTGGCGCCGGAAACCAAAATGTTTTTTCTTTGCAACACCGCAGACCGCAGGTACTCGCCAGCAAAGAAACTTAGGGTTCCATTTGCCACCAGATTGGCCAATGAGATTCCACGAGTTGGAAACTTGCGAATGTTGACCGACCAAAATTGCTTGGTGATATCTGGGATAGCAACGTGCAACCTGGAACCGTCCGGTAGCGATGCATCAACAAAAGGCGAACTGCGATCCAAGCGCCTGCCGGTTGGGCGCAACATACGCTCAACAATCACGCGAAGTTCATCGGTGCTGATTTGAATTTCTAGACGCTCAGATATTCCAGCCCGCGCAATAAACACTTGACCCGGGTCATTCAGCCAAATTTCTTCAATCCCCGGATCGTCAAGCAACGGTTGAAGTTGCCCGTAGCCAAGTAGCTGATCGCGAATTTGTTGCTTGGTCTGTTGCTCAGTAGCCATGGCGATGGACTGGTTTTCGATGCCAACATCCAGGGCATTCTGGATCGCTAACTCGGCATTCAAATTGCCGCTAACCGCAAGCCGGCGAGCGAGCGTGACAGCTTCTTGAATACCCACAACCACCCTCCTAGCTAGAGGGCTTTAGTTTTCTGCAATTATTTCCGGCTAACCAGACTTATCCACAGGTTTGACCAGTTAGACTATTCAGGCATGCGGGAGTGGCGAAATTGGCAGACGCACTGGATTTAGGTTCCAGCGCCGCGAGGCGTGTGGGTTCAAGTCCCACCTTCCGCACCAAGTAATTGGGCAAAACAAGCCGGATCTAGACACTAACTAGGTCTGGCTTGATTCTTTTAAGGCCCAACACCGATGCCGCCGCAACCAAGCACAGCACAGCCGCGGTGATCCAGGCGATGAAATACGAACCCTGGGTATCGCGAATTGCACCGGCAAATGCGGCTGCGATTGCAGCCCCAACCATGTGCGAGGCAAACACCCAGCCGTAAACGGTTGGCGATTGATTGATACCAAAGTATTTACGGCAAAGTTCAATGGTTGGTGGCACGGTTGCGATCCAATCCAGTCCGTAGAACACCACAAAGAACATCAGCGGCAATTCAACGGTTGGGCCAAGGACAAACGGAACCGTGAATAGTGCCAGACCACGAAGCCCGTAATAGAACAGCAACAGGTAAACCGGGTTCACTCTGTCTGTTAACCAGCCAGAAAGAATTGTTCCAACAAAGTCAAAAATTCCAACCAGAGCCAATAGTCCCGCAGCGGTACCCATTGGCATCCCATGATCGTGAGCTGCCGGAATGAAGTGCGCACCAATTAATCCGTTGGTGGTCCAACCGCAAACAAAAAACGTGCCAGCCAAAATCCAAAATGCCGGTTTGCGAAGTGATTCAACCAGCACACCAATAGTCGCACGCGCAGTTCGTGGCGCAGCCTTGCCGGTTGGCTCGGAGCTCAAGCCACCATACGGTTCAGTGTTTGCTTCCGCTGGTGAATTTTTAAAGCCGATGAAAAATAACGGAATTATGGCAGCAGCAAAAGCTGCAACCACAAGTGACGATGATCGCCATCCGCTTGTCATCACAACGCTTGAAAGCATTGGCAAGAAAATTAATTGACCGGTTGCATATGCTGCACTAAAGATTCCGGTTACAAGACCGCGACGCTTGGTGAACCATCGGTTGGCAACCAGTGAACCAAACACAAGTGCCAAACAACCGGTGCCAAGACCAACAAAAACACCCCAGTAAAGAATTAGCTGCCAGCCCTGAGTCATAAACACGGTCAGTCCGGTGCCAAGCGCAACCAAAGCCAATGCAGACACCGCAACTCGTCGAACTGTAAAGCGTTCCATCAGGGTTGCTGCAAACGGTGCGGTGAGTCCGTAGAAAATTAGGTTCACTGAAACCGCGCTTGAAGTCAGTGAGCGAGTCCAACCAAATTCATGTTCCAGCGGCTCAAACATAATTGAAGTAGTTGAGCGAAATGCTGCAGCGGCAATTAGCGTCACAAACGTGATTGCCGCAACAATCCAGGCGCGATGAAGTTTTGGGCTTTTCTTTGAACTCATAGCCACAGCCTATTCGCCGGTTTAATTAGGCCGGCTGATTTAGGCGATTTATTTAACCCGTAATTGCGATTAGCGCCTCGAGTGCGGTGGCGGCATTCATGATGCCAAGTCCACAGCGATTCGCATCAGCTGCACATTTTGATCCTGCCGGGAATGGACGAACTGATGCCTTCAATGCTTCCCAAACCGTCTTCACATCAATGTTTGGTCGCAGTGAATACATCAGCGCAATGATTCCAGAAGCAACCGGGGCTGCCATGCTGGTTCCCTGCTCCAGGCGATAAATTGGTTCACCAACGGTGGTGGCGCCGGAAT
Organism: uncultured Rhodoluna sp.; assembly: GCA_964633625.1. GTDB lineage: Bacteria > Actinomycetota > Actinomycetes > Actinomycetales > Microbacteriaceae > Rhodoluna. The sequence continues at coordinate 79,025 of CAZWHL010000001.1, read as the reverse complement.
TTGATGTTGAGTAAATCATTCCGTTCGAACCAGCCGGTGCTCCACCCGGAACCTTCTGGTCACCACCAGGAGCAACCAAGTCAACGCCAAAGTTTGAATAGAACGCAACGTCGCCGGTGTAACCAACAGAACCAACCGATAGCGGTCCGGCACAGTTGGTTGGGTAAACTCGCGAGTTATCAACCGGATTAAAGGCTGTGTCACCGTTTCCGGCGGCAGCCACCAATGTCACGCCCTTGCTCTGTGCATAATCCACCGCCTGCTGAACGAAGTACGGGCAAGGCGCAAAGTCATTGCTGCCAGCACGAGGCTGGAACGCCATCGACATGTTGATGACCTTGGCTGGAGTCTTGTTGACTGGAATATTCGAAAGCGTTTCGCCATTAATTACAAAACCATTTAGGTCCTGACCGGCAGCCCATCGAATTGCGAGGGCCAAGTCAAGTGATGAACCCTCACCCTGCACGCCAAGAACGCGTATCGGTTGAATCTTTGCATTCGGAGCAATTCCAGAGATTCCGATTGAGTCAGATTTTGCACCGATGATTCCGGCAACGTGAGTTCCGTGCCATGAAGACGTGTCGGCGCCCACGCCATCGCCTGGATCGGTTGGATCAACATCTCGACCATCGCCATCACCAGACTTGGTTGCATCTGAAACGAAGTCATAACCGTCGACCAACTGGCCGTCGAATTCCTGGTGAGTGGTGATACCGCTATCAAGAACTGCAACAACGACAGAACTGTTTCCGCGAGTTGCCGTCCATGCTCGGGCCGCGGCAATTCCGTGATCGGTGCCCAGGTACCACTGCAAAGAAATGTCGGCATCCTGAGCCTGGAATTCATCAACGTTTGACTCAGTGCCGCGACCATTCTTTGCGGTCATTGAAATCGTATAGGTGGCAGACGATGAAAGTGCACCAAGGGTGCAGTAATTCAGAGTTACTGCCGAGCAAGTGACTTCAGGCCCAATGTTTGGTTTTGCCACAACCTTGTATGTGGTTGCAGTTGATCCACGTTGCGCGGGTGTCTGTGGAACCCACCGCACAACATGCGACGAAGTTGCGAACGAAAGTTTGGTAAGACCTAGAAGTGCTGGTGCCTGCGGTGCCGCGGTAAGCACGCGGCTAGCGATTGCAGATGGAGTGCCCACCTTTGTACTGGAGCCTTTTTTAGTTATTGCGCTCACTCGCACATAAGTAGGCGCACCTGCAGAGAGCCCATTACTTACAAAAGCGCTGGTGGCGGTTGACTTGGTGTTGGCGACAACCGTCTTCCATGTTGTTTTATTTTCGCTGGCTTCAATTTTGTAGCCGGCAATTGTTGCACCGTAAACAGACGTAGGTTTGGTCCAGGTGATTTTTGCTCTCGCCGACTTTGGGCTGGTTGCTAGCCAAACATCGCTAACCACAACTGATTTCACTGCACTTGCCGCGGTAATGGTTACGGCGTTCGCTGCCTGTGCCGGCACAATCATTGCTGCAGTCACAATGGTGGAAATAATGGCAGCTGCAAGGCGACGAGAAATATTCACCAGTTCAGCCTAGGCCTGGAACCTTGGAAAAGCCTGAACTTAAAGGGATTTCTGCATAAGAACAGTGCCTAGCCAGCGACCAAACTTAAAGCCAACTTTGCCTAGGTGCCCCTGGTGCTTGAAGCCAAATCTTTCATGCAGTGCAATCGATGACTCGGCTCCCTTGTCGCTAATTACCGCGACTACCTCTTTAACTCCGGCGGCTTTAGCCTGTTCCAGAAGCTCGCCCAGTAACTTGGTACCAACCCGCTTGCCGATTGCGGCCGGGCGTAAATAAATACTGTCTTCCACTGTGCGTTTGAATGCTGCCTTTTGTCGCCAAGGCGCAACATATGCAAACCCAATAATTTGCCCATTTGGACTCTGGGCAACAATAAAAGGTAAGCCAAGTTCATTAATCCAACGGAACTTCTCGGCCCAATCAACCAACGCCATTGCATCCATATCGAAAGTGACCACGCTGTTTTGGATGTAGTAGTTATAGATCTCAACCATTGCCGGCAGATCCTCTGTAGTAGCCTTGCGAATTACGGGCTCCGTGCTGGTCTCTTCTAGTTCGCCCTTGGCACGCTTCATGCGCACTAAGCGCCAGCGTGATTCAGAATCCAATGCCATGCGAAACTCCTAACAAGCCCAATCTATCGGCTGCTCGCCGACTTGGATTAATGCCTGGTTGGTTTTAGAAAATGGCTTAGAGCCAAAGAATCCGCGGCGGGCTGATAGCGGGCTTGGGTGAGCAGATACCAAAACCGTGCAGTCGCAAAGTGCACCGCTAAGTTGCTGGGCCTGCGCTCCCCACAAAATCGCTACCAACTTTCGGCCAAGCCTGCGATTCAGGACAGTGATCACCTTGTCAGTGAATGCAGCCCAACCGATATCGGTGTGCGCACCGGCTTCGGCAAGGTCGGTAGTTAGGTGACGGTTCAGCAGCAGCACTCCCTGCTCTGACCAGCGCGATAGGTCGCCTTCGGCTGACACCGATTTTCCGAGATCGTCTTTGAGCTCAATCAAGATATTTTTTAGGCTGCGTGGCAACGGTTTGACGTTAGTGTCAACTGCGAAAGAAAGCCCGATTGCGTGACCCGCGGTTGGGTAAGGATCCTGCCCAACGATTAGCACGCGTATTTCGTCAAGCGGTTTTTCAAAGGCGCGCATGACCAGCGGTAGCGGTGGTACGAATTCGCCGGAGTGCGCCGCAAGCTTTTGTTCGATCGCAGCAAGTATTGACCTAGCCTCGGGAAGGGCCTGCTGCCAGCTCGGGTGCATCTGTTCGAAGAACATTCCTCTAGCGTAAGGCGAACATTACGTAGTGTTTCACCGCGACTTTCGCTGAATTGGCTTTGCTCCTACTGTTGTGGAAACACCTCCGAACAGTAAGGGAACATCATGAGCACAGATCCAGCAAAGTGGGGCTTTGAGACTGCACAGATTCACGCAGGCGCTCAGTCAGACCCAACCACCAACTCACGCGCGACTCCGATTTACCAAACCACCGCGTACACCTTTAATTCAAGTGAGCACGCAGCCAAGTTGTTTGGTCTTGCCGAGTTCGGAAACATTTACACCCGCATCATGAACCCAACTCAAGACGTTGCCGAAAAGCGCATCGCAGCTCTTGAGGGGGGAACCGCTGCCCTGCTGCTTTCTTCAGGTCAAGCAGCCGAAACTTTTGCAATCTTGAACATTGCTCAGGCTGGCGACCACATCGTTGCTTCGTCAACCATTTATGGCGGCACTTACAACCTGTTCAAGTACACCCTGCCAAAGCTGGGCATCACCACAACATTCGTTGAGGATCAGGATGACCTAAAGGAATGGCAGGCAGCTGTACAGCCAAATACCAAGGCATTCTTTGCCGAGACCATTGGTAACCCAAAGGTTTCAATTCTTGACATTGAGGGCGTTGCGGAAGTTGCTCACAAGAATGGCGTTCCGCTGTTGGTAGACAACACAGTTGCAACTCCTTACCTAATTCGCCCACTTGAGCACGGAGCTGACATCGTTATTCACTCGGCTACAAAGTTCCTTGGCGGTCACGGCACAGTTGTTGCCGGTGCAATCGTAGACGGTGGAAAGTTTGCTTGGAGCAAGTCGGACAAGTTCCCAGGCCTAACCACTCCAGACCCTTCGTACCACGGCGTGACCTACACCGATGCACTTGGCGATGCAATCGCGTACATCATCAAGGCGCGTGTTCAGTTGCTTCGCGATATTGGTGCATCGATCGCTCCAGCAAGCGCATGGCAGTTGATTCAAGGAATTGAAACCCTGAGCCTTCGCGTTGAGCGCCACGTTGAGAACGCAGAGAAGATCGCGCACTTCCTTGAGAAGCACAAGTTGGTTGAATCGGTGAACTACGCGGGCCTAAAGAGTTCTAAGTGGCACAAGGCTGCAAAGAAGTACGCGCCAAAGGGTGCCGGTGCAATTGTGTCTTTCGAAATCAAGGGTGGAGTAACTGCCGGTGCACGCTTCGTAGACTCACTGAACCTGTTTAGCCATGTGGCAAATATCGGTGATGTTCGTTCGCTAGTGATTCACCCAGCCTCAACAACTCACTCGCAGCTAACTCCAGAACAGCAGTTGACCTCGGGTGTTACTCCAGGTCTAATTCGCCTATCAGTTGGTCTTGAGTCAGTTGACGACCTGATTGCCGACCTAGAGACCGCATTCGAGGCTGCTCGCTAAACCTTTCAGATAAAGGAAGAGCGATATGCTTATTCCCTAATGGAATTTCAAACATCAGCCGGCGATTTAGTCCCGTCAGAGTTCATCACTGAGGAGCAGAGCCGCCAACTTATTGGCCGCCCTCCTGCAAGTGGTGCTTGGCGCGACGGTGATCCAGCTGGTGACCGCCAGTTCGCGCCCCTTTCTAACCTCAAGTTAGAGAGCGGGCGCGTTCTTGCTAACTACCGGATAGCCTTCGAAACCTGGGGCGAGCTAAATCACGAGCACACCAATGCCGTTTTGATTCTGCACGGCCTAACCGGTGACTCACATGCCACCGGCGACGCATCAAAAGAACACCCAACCGACGGTTGGTGGAAACACATCATTGGTCCGGGCCTTGCCATAGACACCGATAAGTATTTCGTGGTCTCAAGTAACGTTCTTGGGGGTTGCCAGGGATCAACCGGACCTTCGAGCCTAGATACCAACGGGCGTGAATTTGGTGCTTCATTCCCTTACATCACAATTCGAGATCAGGTAACTGCGCAGCGCGAGCTTGCTCACCTAATTGGAATCAAGAAGTGGCACGCTGTGCTTGGCGGTTCAGTGGGTGCAATGCACGCACTTGAGTGGGCCATCATGTACGCCGATGAAGTAAAGCGCGTAGGTGTTATTGCAGGGCCACCTGCATTGACCGCAGACCAAATTGCTTTGAATTCAATTCAGATTCAGGCGATTAAGAGTGACCCGGCTTTTGCTAACGGAAACTACTATGACGCTAAACCTGGCTTTGGCCCGCACCAGGGACTGGCCTTGGCAAGACGCATGGCGATTCTGAACTACCGCTCGCCTAGCGAACTTAACGATCGCTTTGAACGAGCCTGGCAATCGGGCGTCTCACCGCTTGGTGGCGGCGGTCGTTGGGCCGTTGAGTCATACTTAGATTTCCACTCAAACAAATTCACTCGTCGATTTGATGCCAACAGTTACATCACGCTGGTTGAGGCAATGAACTCACACGATGTTGGACGTGGCCGTGAATCACTTGAGGCTGCATTGGCAAGTATCAAAGCTAAGAGTATTGTGGTTGGAATTTCATCTGACCGCTTGTTCCCAATCGAGGATCAGAAACTTATTGCCGAAAACATTGGTGGCGAAATCATTGGTGGCGGACTTCAGGTAATTGAATCTGAATTCGGTCACGATGGCTTCTTGATCGAAGACATCAAGCTTGCGCCCATGATCAAATCGCTGCTAGACGCTTAATTTTTTCGGGATAACTCACTGAGCCTGAGGTTGGCGTACACCAACATGGCTATTAACACAGCGTTTCTAATCGTGAGCAAACCAACGCTCAAATCCCCTAGACCCATCAGGTCAATGTAAAAAACCGGGTAGATCAAATTAGTAGTCGCAGCAAGTATCAACAAGCCGACAACCGGAATCTTTAATCTCGGAACCTCGAAAATTATTAGCGCCATCATAGGCACCGCCAACCACGCCATAAATTGAGGCGAGCCAACTTTGTTGAAGACGATTAGATCAAGCACCGCGGTAAGTGCCATGATCGCAAACACTTTGTTGCCAGGTGCGCCAGTACTTTTTGCACGGTAACCGAGCCAAACTGTAATACCAAGTGCAGCAAACATTACGGGGGTCATCAATTGTGCGAAAACTTCAACCAGTGGACCAAAAACCTGATTGGTAATAATTTCGCGGTCATAGTAAATACCGGTGTCAGGCGCGCCAAGCTTTGCTGCCCAAATCCAAATCATGGCGATTGGTGACTCTACTTGAATGCCGCGGTTGCCCTGTTTGAATACGAAAGAGAACAGGCTGTCATTGGCACCTTCAGCGATTGCAAATATCAGCACCGCAACCGTGGAAGCCAGGGCGGTTAGTGCAATTACTTGCTTTCGTTTGTCGGTAACGAATTTGCTTACCGCTAATGCGAATGGCCAAATCTTGATCCAAGCGCCAAAACTGAAAAGTGCAACAGCCAAGGCGATTCGTTCTTTTGCAAGAGCGGCTAAACCAAACACCGACACCGCTGCTGCAACGGCGTCAATGCGGCCGATTCCAGAAGGACCTAAAAGTAAAAGGAAAGCAACCCAAAAAACTGCGGCTAACATTGGTCCCCGACCGCCCTTACCCCAAGAGGTCAATGCGCCAATCGCAAAAGTGTTTAGTACCGCGATCAACGTTGTCCAACCCACCAGAATTCCTGCTGGACCGCCGATCAGTTGCGCCAACCACATTGGCAACAGTGATGGATATGGATAAACAAATTCTTGGTTCAAGCCAAACAATGGTTCACCCAACTGCATTTGTTGTAGCCAGTAGCCATACAGCAGCACGTCGTTTAGTGGCGGAACGCGTTCAAATAGAAAACTAAACCCGTATAGAAGGTAAGGCGTTAGCAGAGTGGCCAACATCAGGGCAGTGAAATTCAAACGCCGTACCCAAAGTTGACTAATCCACACAGAACTTAGGCTACCCAAACCTATGCTTTTATTTATGACGAAACTTCGGCAGGCAAGGGCATCGGTGTTTTTGTACTTTTTGCTTTGTGGTTCGGCCGTAACCGTTTGGGCAACACACATTCCTGTGGTCGAAAAGAATTTGTCCCTCTCACATGCGCAAATCGGAACCATCATTTTAATTCTTGGTGGTGGCGCCTTGGCGTCGATGCAATTGATTGGCAACCTAGTTGATCGGCATGGCAGCGCCAAAGTACTTACCCGGATTTCAGTAGCACTTGGAATTGCCTTGATGCTTCCGGGCTTGGCAAATACCTATTTGACACTTGCGGTAGCGATATTCATTTTGGGCGCCAATATCGGCGGAATTGACATTGCCATGAATGCGCACGCCCTTGAAGTTGAACGCTCTTATCAACGACCAATCTTTTCTTCTTTTCACGCAATGTGGTCGATTGGTGGCGTGGTTGGCTCCGCGGTAGCCGGTGCCGCACTTTCAATGCACTCCCCGATGTTAGTAACCATGTTTAGTTGGGGTGTTCTAACAATTGTGCTGGGTTTGGTTTTTTCCAGATTCCTCTTGGTCAGTAAAGTTAGCCAACAGACTGCCGAGCAAGTTAGATCAAAGTCACGTGCCCGCGAGTTTTACTACGTTATTTTGATCGGCCTTATTTCTGCTTCGGCAGCCATCATCGAGGGCGTGGGCATTGACTGGTCGGCACTGTTCAGCATTGAAAAATTTAAGGTTAGTGCCGCCACCGGTGGCATCAGCATCGCAGTCTTTGCGGCGGCTATGGCAACGATCAGATTTTTTGCCGACAAAGTTGTTGCCAAGCATGGCCGCATCTTTGTGATTCGGACCGGTGCTTCAGTCGCTGGCACTGGCGTTGCTCTGGCACTGTTACTGCCAACGGTTGAGCTGAGCTGGTTTGGGTGGGCCGTTGCCGGAATAGGTATCTCAGCCGTTGTACCGCAGTGCATGGCTCTTGCTTCAGACATTGGTGCCAAACAAAATCAAGGCAGAAATCTAGCCAGAGTGGTTGGACTTACATATGCCGGAGTGCTTGGCGGACCGGCAGTAATTGGCTTTATCGGAAACGCTGTAGGTTTACAGTCCGCACTGATTCTAGGAATCGTACTTGCAGCATTTGTTGCTGGTGGTTCAATAGCTATGAAGAAGGGTAAACAAAATTATGGCGAAACTATTTGAGCCAATAAAGATTCGCGATCTAGAAATTCGCAATCGCATCTTTATTCCAGCCATGTGCCAGTATTCGTGCGAAAACCAAGACGGTGTTGTGAACGAGTGGCACCTCGTTCACCTCGGGGCGCGTGCCACCGGCGGCGCAGGCATGATCATCGCGGAGGCAAGCGGTGTAACGCCTGAGGGTCGTATCTCACCTTGGTGTCCGGGCATTTGGAACTTCGAACAAGTAGCCGCCTGGGCTCGAATTAACGAATACATTCACTCGCAGGGTGCTAAGAGTGCAATTCAACTGGCACATGCTGGTCGTAAGGGGTCTACTTACCGAGATTGGAGCGGAAAGGGATCGGTGCCGATTGAAAAGGGTGGTTGGCAAACCATCTCATCAACCAGCGAGGCATTTGATGGCTACGAGCCGCCTCGAGAACTAACAACTCAAGAAGTTCACGAACTTGTCCAGGATTTCGCTGCTGCCGCAAAGAATGCAGTACTAGCCGGATTCGACGCTGTCGAGATTCACGCTGCGCATGGCTACCTAATTCACCAGTTCTTATCACCAATTACCAATAAGCGCACAGATGAATTTGGTGGATCTCTAGAGAATCGTGCGCGACTGCTTTTGGAAATCATAAAAGCAATTCGTGCCGAGGTCGGCGAGCTGCTACCAATCTTCGTACGCTTCTCTGCAACTGACTATCGTGACGATGGTTGGAATTTGGATCAGACAATTCAGGTGGCTAAGTGGAGTGCCGAATTTGGAGCAGATCTTTTTGATATTTCATCTGGTGGCTTAATTACAGGAGTGAAAATTCCATCTGGTCCTGGCTACCAAGTGCCTTTTGCCGAAAAAGTTGCAGATCAAGTTTCGCAACAGGTTGGCGCGGTTGGTCAGATTACTAATGCAAAGCAAGCCGAAAATATTTTGCAAGAGCACAACGTTGATATTGTGCTTATTGGTAGAGCCAGCCTTCGTGATCCATACTGGGCGCTTCGGGCAGCATATGAACTAGGCGTAGAAATCGATTATTGGCCTAAGCAATACCTACGCGGTAAATTTCCAAAAGCTTAGCTATTTATTGGCGACGAGTTGCGTCTTGAACTTCGCCAACTAACTCTTCAAGAATGTCTTCAAGAAATAGCACGCCCTTAAGCTTGCCAGCGCGGTCAACTGCTTTCGCCATGTGAGCGTGAACCCGGCGCATGCTGGCAAGCGCGTCTTCTAGTTCCATGTTGGCCGACAACGTGATCAGCGAACGCACACGCTTAGGCGGGAATGGATCATCTACCTCATCGTGATCAAGATCAATCACATCCTTGAGGTGCAGATAGCCAACTAGCTCGCCGCTCTCGTCACTAAGCGGATACCTAGAGAATCCGTGCTTGGCAACTGCTTGTTCTACTTCGCGCGGAGTCACCGACTCGCTAAAGGCCACCAACTTATCGATTGGCACAGCAACGTCGCGCACTTTCTTCTCAGTGAATTCAAAAGTGTTTGAGAGCGCACCGCTAACATCGGAGAGCGCGCCCTCGCGAGTTGAATGCTCAACTATATCTTCGACCTGATCAAGTGTGTAGGTGCTGTTTGCCTCGTCTATTGCGTCCACGCGGAATATTTTTAGAATCGCATTAGCCGACCAGTTGAGAGCCCAAACAATTGGACGGAATATTTGCGCTAGTCCGTAAAGTACCGGAACTAGCACCAAAGCTGCGCGCTCTGGAATTGAGAATGAAATATTCTTTGGCACCATCTCGCCAATAACAACGTGCAAGAACGAAACAAGAATTAGCGTGATGGCGAACGCCACACCGGTTCCAAGTTCTTCTGACAGCCCAAACGAGAGAAGCATTGGCTCAAGCAGGTGGTGAATGCTTGGCTCGGCAATCAACAGGATCAAAAGCGAACAAATCGTCACACCAAGCTGAGTGGTAGCCAGCATCAAGGCAACCTTTTCCATTGCCTTGATAGTTAGCTTGGCCGGACCACTACCTGCCTCGGCGCGCGGTTCAATCTGCGCACGTCGTGCACTAATCACAGCAAATTCGGCGGCAACAAAGAATCCGTTTGCCAAAATTAATACTAGGAACCAAATAATTCCAGCCAAGTTGCCATTCATTATTCGATCACCTCACTAGTAGGGGTAAAACGAACTCGATCAACCCTACGACCATCCATTCGCTCAACACGAAGCACGCCGTCTTCGATTTGAACTTCGTCGCCAACCGAAGGAATTCTTCCTAGCGCGCTCATTATGAAACCGGCAACGGTTTCATAGGCTCCATCATCTGGAACTTTGATCGCCATCTCCAAAAGTTCATCTGGGCGAATCATGCCTGGAAACAGCACAGATGAATTTGCTCCGCGGGTCACTCCGGCTTTTGCTCGGTCATGTTCGTCGGCAAGTTCACCAACTAACTCCTCAACCAAGTCTTCCAAGGTTGCCAAGCCCGCGGTGCCGCCGTACTCGTCAACCACAATTGCAAGCTGCAAACCCTTGGCACGAAGTTCAACCATCAGAGTTTCAAGTCTCATGGTTTCTGGCACGCGAGGAGCCTCAACCATGATTGCCGAAACTGGAACATCTTCACGCTTTTCGCGCGGCACCGCTGCTGCTTGCTTTACGTGCGCAACACCGATGATGTCATCGGTTGATCCATCAGATATTGGAAAACGCGAATGACCGGTTTTAATCGACGCCTGAATCAGTGCGGCCAAGCTGACATCTTTATCTAGAACGTGCATACGCGGACGCGGAGTCATTACGTCTGCCGCAACCAATTGACTAAGGGCCAAAGTTTTAGTCAGAAGAGTTGCGGTTTGTGCATCAAGTGCACCCATGCTTGCCGAACGGCGCACGAGCGATGATAGTTCTTCAGCAGTGCGAGTTGAACTCAGCTCTTCTTTTGGCTCAATTCCCAGCGAGCGAACGATTGCATTGCCCACTTTGTTAAGCACCACGATCATCCCGCTGAAAATCCAGGTAAATGCCAGTTGGAACCCCACCACAAATTTGTTGACCTGAAGCGGCAGGGTAAGTGCCAACTTCTTGGGAACCAGCTCGCCAATCAGGGTAGAGAACAACGTGGCCAAAAACATGCTGACCACGAGCCCCACGGTTTCTAATATCGGTGTTGGCACACCAAGCGAGATCAAGGTTGGTCGTAGCAGGGCTGTCAGTGCGGGCTCAACCAAGAATCCGGTGAGCATAGTGGTTAGCGTGATGCCAAGTTGGGCACCAGAAAGATGGGTGCTGGTTTTAGCCAGGGCTCGAATGGAGTTACTTAATCCGCGTTCGCCGCGTTCGCGCCTAGCCTCGAGGTCGCTGCGCTCCAAGTTGACCAACGAAAACTCGCTAGCCACGAATAAACCGGTACCGATGGTCAAAATTAGACCAAATCCCAGCATTAGCCACTCACTCATCGGGCCACACCGCCAAAGGGTCTATGGTCAGAACCGGCTTTATCCATCGTGTTCTCAGCATACCGGCCAAAAACTAGGAATTCACTGGGCAAAAGCACCACTAAGGCCTAATTCGGACCTTCGCAGAAGGTAGGCTTAGGCTCAAAGACATTCATAAAGAGGTGATTTCTCTGTCAGGCAACACTGAAAACGAGAACGGTTTTGGCGCAAACGACTGGCTAGTCGATGAAATGTATGCCCAATACAAGGCGAATCCAGATTCGGTAGATAAAGCCTGGTGGCCAATTCTCGAGAATTACCAGCCAACCCAGACACCTCACGCAACCACCGGTCCGGTTGCCATTCAGCCAGCGGCACCCTCTGCCCCAGCAACACCCGTCACTCCGGCGGCTCCGGTTGCTCCAGCGACCCCAGCCACAACTGCGGCAGCTGCGGCATCGCCTTTGGTAGCAAAAACCACCGGCATCGAGGCAAAACCTCAACCGATTCCAGCTCAGGCTCCAGTTACCGGTTTGATCAACACCATTGATGCCGACGAAGCAGAAGACCAAGACGAAGTGAACATCCTCAAGGGAATGTCAAAGGCCTTGGCAGCAAACATGGATGCTTCCCTGGAAGTTCCAACTGCAACATCTGTACGCACGGTGCCAGCAAAACTTTTGATTGATAACCGAATCGTGATTAACAGCCACCTTTCACGAACCCGCGGTGGCAAAGTTTCTTTCACTCACATCATTGGCTTCGCGATTGTTCGCGCGCTAAAGGAGTTCCCAAGCCAGAACGTTTACTACGATCTCGTTGAGGGTCGCCCGGCTGCGGTTCAGCCAGCAAACATAAACTTTGGTCTTGCGATTGATATTCCAAAAGAAGACGGCACCCGTGCACTTTTGGTACCAAACATCAAGCGAGCTCAGCGGCTTAACTTTGCTGAATATCTATCGGCTTACGAGGACTTAGTTAAGCGAGCACGCGACAATAAGTTGACTGCCGGAGACTTTGCTGGATCAACCGTTTCGCTAACTAACCCAGGTGGCATTGGAACCGTTCACTCAGTTCCACGCCTAATGAAGGGTCAGGGTTGCATCGTTGGTGCTGGTGCCCTGGACTACCCTGCCGAATTCTCTGGTCTGTCTGACGCACAACTTTCAAAGCTGGGCGTAAGCAAAACCATCACCCTTACTTCAACCTACGACCACCGCGTAATTCAAGGTGCCGGTTCTGGTGAGTTCCTAAAGAAAGTACACGAGCTGCTGCTTGGCGAGCGTGGCTTCTACGACGAAATCTTTGCCGACCTTCGCATCCCTTACGAACCGGTTCGTTGGGTAACTGATTTTGATCGCAATGAAGCCGACGATCGCACCAAGGAAACTCGCATTCAGGAACTGATCAACGCGTATCGCGTTCGTGGTCACCTAATGGCCGACGTTGATCCACTTGAATACCAGCAGCGATCACACCCTGACCTAGATATCTTGAACCACGGCCTAAGCCTTTGGGATCTTGACCGCAGCTACAAGACCGGTGGTTTTGGTGGCAAGCCAAAGGCCGAGTTCCGCGAAATCTACAAGATTCTTCGCGACAGCTATTGCCGCACCGTTGGTGTTGAGTACATGCACATTCAGGATCCAGCTCAGCGCAAGTGGTTCCAAGACAAGCTTGAGCGTCCGTATGCAAAGCCTTCACGCGAAGAGCAATTGCGGATTCTTGAAAAGCTAAACGAGGCCGAGGCATTTGAGACTTTCTTGCAAACCAAGTTTGTTGGTCAAAAGCGTTTCAGCCTTGAGGGTGGCGAATCAACTATTGCCGCACTTGACGAAATTCTTCAAGAGGCAGCAAATGCAAAGCTAGAAGAAGTTGTGATTGGCATGGCTCACCGTGGCCGCCTTAACGTTCTTACCAACGTTGCCGGAAAAACTTACGGTCAGGTCTTCAAGGAATTTGAAGGTAACACCGATACCAAATCCGTTCAGGGTTCTGGTGACGTGAAGTACCACCTGGGCACCGAGGGCACCTTCACCAACATGGAAGGCAACCAAGTTCGCGTATCGTTGGCCGCCAACCCTTCGCACCTTGAAGCGGTGAACCCGGTAGTAGAAGGTATCGTTCGTGCCAAGCTTGACCGCACGGATTCGGTTGCTAACGAAACCTATCCGGTTCTTCCGGTAATCATTCACGGTGACGCGGCTTTTGCTGGTCAAGGCGTTGTTCCAGAAGTTCTTAACATGTCACAGCTTCGCGGTTACAAGACTGGCGGAACTATAAACATTGTGATCAATAACCAGGTTGGTTTCACCACCCCACCTAAGGAATCACGCTCGACTGTATACGCAACTGACGTTGCCAAGGGAATCCAGGCGCCAATCTTCCACGTGAACGGCGACGACCCAGAGGCAGTTGTTCGTGTTGCACGATTGGCTTTTGAATTCCGTCAGGAATTCAAAAAGGACGTAGTTATTGACATCATCTGTTACCGTCGTCGCGGTCACAACGAAGGTGATGATCCGTCGATGACCCAACCGTTGATGTACAACCTGATAGAGGCAAAGCGTTCGGTTAGAACTCTTTACCTAGAGTCGCTTGTTGGTCGCGGTGACCTAACTCGCGAAGAGTTTGATGCTGCGAACGTAGGCTTCCAGACTCGCCTAGAAAATGCCTTTACTGAAGTTCACGAGGCCATGATTGCCGCACCTGCCCTACCAACCCGTCCTGTTGGTATTGGTACCACTGCTAGCGATCATCCAACAATCGAGAAAGCAACTGCTATTTCTCGTGAAGTAGTGGAACTGATTGGAAACGCACACGACAACCAGCCAGCTGGCTTCCACGTGCACCCTAAGTTGCAACAGTTGCTTGCCAAGCGTGTTGAGATGAGCCGCGAAGGTGGCATTGACTGGGGCTTTGGCGAATTGCTAGCCCTTGGTTCATTGCTACTCGAAGGCAAGACAGTTCGCATGGCCGGCCAAGACAGCCGTCGCGGAACATTTGTTCAGCGTCACGCTGTGTTCCACGATCGCGAAAACGGTCAAGAGTGGATGCCACTTCGCAATCTTTCTGCAGATCAAGCAAAGTTCTACATTTACGATTCACTTCTTAGCGAATACGCAGCAATGGGATACGAATATGGCTATGCAGTAGAGAACCCAAATGCACTAGTGCTTTGGGAAGCACAGTTTGGTGACTTTGCCAACGGCGCCCAGACCATCATTGATGAATTCATTTCATCGTCCGAGCAAAAGTGGAACCAACACTCAGGCGTTGTTCTTCTTCTTCCACACGGATACGAAGGCCAGGGTCCAGACCACTCATCAGCACGAATTGAGCGCTATCTACAGCTGTGTGCCGAGAACAACATGACTGTTGCTCAGCCATCAACCCCGGCATCGCACTTCCACTTGCTACGTCGTCAGGCTTACTCAAACCCTAAGCGTCCACTGATTGTGTTCACTCCAAAGTCGATGCTTCGTCTAAAGGCAGCATCTTCAAGTGTTGAGGAATTTACCCAAGGTACCTTCCAGCCGGTTATCGATGACCAGCAGGGACTAAACAAGAACAATGTCAAGCGTGTGCTGTTCTGTTCAGGCAAGGTCTACTGGGATCTTTTGGCAGAAGCGCAGAAACGAAACGACGGCACCACAGCAATCGTTCGCGTTGAGCAGCTTTACCCGACTCCGGTTGATGAGATCAAGGCAACTTACGCTCAGTATCCAAACGCAGAACTTGTTTGGGTGCAGGATGAACCGGCCAACCAGGGACCTTGGACTTACATTGGTTTGTTCTTGCCTCGCTACATGAACGGACAAGTTGCCAAGTTGGTTTCAAGACCAGCAAGCGCTTCGCCGGCTACAGGTTCGGCTAAGCGCCACGCGGTGGAGCAAGCAGACCTAGTAGAACGCGCGTTTAGCATCTAGTTATGTCACAGCAAACTGGGCGCGATGTGCGCATTGTCATTCTTGGCGATGCCATCATCTCGGCGGCTGGTGACGCCAAAGGCATGGGCTGGGTTGGACGCGTAACCTCAAAGACTCCTTCGACTTCCCCGCGCATCGACGTTTTTGCGTTGCCAGCACCAGATGAAACTACATCAATGTTGGCCGAGCGTTGGCAGTCAGAGGTTCAACGCCGGTTTAGCGCCGAGACCGAAAACAAATTGGTAATCGCGCTGAGCAATCATGACCCGGCTGCTGGAATTTCGATTTCAAGAAGTCGCCTGAACATCGCAACCATTGTTGATGAAGCCAAACGTGCTGGAATCGAAACTTTTTTAATTGGCCCTACCCCACACCGCAACAAGGAATTGAATGTAGAGGTTGAACACCTAGCTTCTGGTTTCGAAGACGTTGCAGATCGTCGCGGTGTTCCCTTTGTTGATTGCTTTAGACCACTAGTTGAACACGAGGGTTGGAATTTAGAAATCGAAACCTCGGAACATGGACTGCCAGGTCAGGTTGGTCACGGACTAATTGCCTGGTTGGTTCTCAACCGCGGTTGGTACGAGTGGTTAGGGATACCTACGCCAGAGTGATTAGTGCGCCACGCCGTTTTGGATGTCGCGAATTCGATTCATGATTGAATCTGCTAATTCCTGTGGTGGCACATCTGCACAAGCACGGCTAATCACGTTGTTCAAGACATTTTCTACGTCGTAGTCACCCTCGCAACTGTCACAGTTGGCTAGGTGAGCTGTTATGTCTTTTATCTCTTCATCAGAAAGCTCGTTGTGCAAATACTCGTGCACGTGTCGCTTAGTTTCTTCGCAATCAAACTCAGCCATTATGCGACTCCCTGGTTCTTAGATTTTAGATCGGTGTCCGATACCTCGTATCCCTCTTGGCGCGCATAGTCAGCCAAAAGTTTTTTCAGTAACTTCTTGCCGCGGTGAAGTCGGCTCATCACGGTGCCCACTGGGGTTGCCATGATCTCGGCGATTTCTGCGTAAGGAAGTCCATCAACTACCGCGTAGTAAACCACCATACGGAACTCTTCTGGAATTTCACTTAGTGCCTGCTTGATGGTTTCTGATGGCAGGTTATCGATTGCCTCGAGTTCTGCAGAGCGAGTGGCTAGAGAAGTCACAGATTCGGCGGAACCAAGTTGCCAGTCTTCAAGTTCGTCTAGACCACCCTTGGCCTGATCCTTGGCTCGCTTGTTATACATATTGATGTGAGTGTTGGTCATGATGCGGTACAACCAAGCCTTGAGGTTGGTGCCCTGCTGGTACTGAGCCCAAGCAACAAACGCCTTGGCGAATGCCTCTTGAACAAGGTCTTCGGCATCTGAGGGGTTTCGGGTCCAGCGCAAGGCCGCTCCATAAAGCTGCGGCATCAGCGGCAGCGCCTGCTGTTCAAACTCTTGGATTTGAGTCTGTTTTGCCTGATCTTCTGCGGTCTTCATCTGCTTTGAGTTTAGCTTCGCCGGGCGCTCCTTGCCGAGCGTGAAACCATTGGCAAAAGGCGAGCTCTGGGCTACAAAAGGCGACATAGTAACCTTGAACCAATGACTTCAACGACCTATTCCCAGCCGTGGCTGGCACCAGTGGCAACTGGCCCACTCGCTGCAACCGTTGAATTGCCGAGCTCTAAGTCACTGAATAACCGCGAGTTGGTGCTTTCGGCCTTGGCTAGCGAGCCAACCCTGCTGACCCACACACTCACCTCGCGCGACAGCAACCTGATGATGGAAGCGCTTCGTTCACTGGGCACTCAAATTGATCTAAACAAAGACGGCAGTGTTTTGGTTACCCCAAAGCCCTTTAACCGCTCGGCGACCATCGACTGTGGCTTGGCCGGAACTGTTATGCGCTTTGTGCCACCGATATCGGTGTTGGCAAACGGAGACATCAAATTTGATGGTGATGAAGGCGCAAGACGCCGTCCAATGCACACCACCATCGATAGCCTGCGCGCACTTGGTGTTGATGTCACCGATGAAGGCGCGGCTGCCCTACCTTTTACTGTGCACGGAACCGGTAAGGTCACCGGTGGCGAGGTCACGATTGATGCTTCTGCCTCTAGTCAGTTTGTCTCAGGTTTGCTTTTGGCTGCCGCATGCTACGAAAACGGTTTGACCCTGCGTCACCAGGGTGAGTACCTGCCATCGATGCCACACATTGAAATGACTTTGGATTGCTTGGCGAAGCGTGGCGTCAAGGTTTCAACACCGGAGCCTGCGGTTTGGCGAGTTGAGCCAGGAGAAATTGCCGGTGGAACGGTTGCGATTGAGCCAGACCTATCTAATGCAGGGCCGTTCTTGGCAGCTGCAATGGTTGCCGGTGGCAGCGTTTCAATCAGTGGCTGGCCGGATTCAACCACACAGGTTGGCGATGAGTTTGATGGCATCTTGCAGCAGATGGGTGCAAAGATTTCGCGCAACAGCGGCGTACTTACAATTTCTGGCACCGGCAAAATTCACGGAATCGATATTGATCTTTCAATTGGCGGAGAACTCACACCGGTAATTGCAGCCTTGGCAGCAATCGCCGACTCACCTACAGTGATTCGCGGAGTTGCACATTTACGCGGACACGAGACCGATCGCCTAGCCGCGCTAGCCGCAGAAATTAATCGCATTGGTGGAATCGCGCGCGAAACCGCAGATGGTCTTGAGATTGACCCAAGCAATAATTTGCACGGTGCAGTTTGGCAGACCTATGAAGATCACCGCATGGCAACTGCCGGCGCGATTATTGGGCTTCGCGTTCCTGGGATTGAGATCGAAGACATCACCACAACTTCAAAGACCATGCCAAACTTTTCGCAAATGTGGCAAAGCATGCTTGGAGTAACAGCTTGAGCTGGCTTTACGAGCCAGATCCTGGTCAGAATGACCTAGACGAAACCGATGTTCGCGTTCGCCCAAACCCAAAGGGAAACAAACCACGTACTAAAAAGCGTCCGGAGTACGCAGAGGCTCCGCTTGGCCTAGTTCTTGGTGTTGATGTTGGTCGCTATCGAGTTCTGCTAGATGACGAAGATCGAATCGTTAATGCGACCATGGGCAAGGAATTGCGCAAGACGGGCGCAGTTGTTGGAGACCGCGTTGCACTTGCCGGCGATACGTCTGAAACAGAGGGCGCGCTTGCCCGAGTGGTTCGGATTGAGCCACGCACATCATTGCTTCGCCGCAGTGCCGACGATTCGGACCAAGTTGAACGCGTAATCGTTGCTAACGCAACACAAATGGTAATCGTGGTTGCAATTGCCAACCCTGAACCACGCACTCGTCTAATTGATCGTTACCTAGCGGCTGCCTACGACGCAGGCCTTAAGCCCATCTTGGTAATAACCAAAACAGACCTAGCCAACCCTGATGACTTCCTCGCCAACTTCGAGGGGCTAAGCATTCCGGTGGTTTTGAATCGATCCGACAAGCCGGCTCTGCATCAACTGCGTGAATTGCTTGCCGGGCAGACATCGGTGTTCGTAGGACACTCCGGTGTTGGCAAGTCAACCCTGGTAAATTCGCTCGCACCTCACGCGATGCGTGCCACTGGTGGGGTGAATGTGGTTACCGGTCGCGGCCGTCACACATCTTCTTCTGTTCGCGCGATTCGACTTGATGATTCATTTGATGGTGGTTGGATTATCGACACACCAGGTGTGCGCTCGTTTGGACTTGGGCACGTGAAGCCAGAGAACCTATTGCGCTCGTTCGAAGATTTGTATCAAGTAATTGAAACCTGTCCGCGCGATTGCTCACATACCTCCGGAGCTCCGGACTGTGCCCTTGATGATGCAATCGAATCCGGCGCGCTTGGTGCAAGTGGAGCAACCCGTGTTGATTCTCTGCGTCGCCTGATGCAATCAGTCGCGAATAACAGCGCTGATTAAACCGGTGCCGAATAAACTAAGCAGATGGCCTACCAAGCAGATCTTGACCTAGCCCTTGAGCTAGCCGACATTGCCGATGCAATTTCGCTTGAGCGGTTTCGTGCGCTTGATCTGCATGTTGAAAGCAAGCCCGATCGTTCTCCGGTGACCGATGCTGATCGCTCGGTGGAGCAGGCACTGAAAGATTTACTAGCCGCCAAGGCGCCGAAAGATGCGCTAATTGGCGAAGAATACGGAAACTCCGGTTCTGCATCGCGGACCTGGATTATTGACCCAATCGATGGCACCGCCAACTACCTTCGTGGCGTTCCGGTTTGGGCAACCTTGATTGCGTTGGCAATCGATGGCAAGCCCGTGGTCAGCGTGGTTTCTGCACCGGCAATGGGGCGCCGCTGGTGGGCCGCACCAGATATCGGTGCATTCACCAAAGAAATCGATGGCACCACTCGCGAACTTAAGGTTTCGGCTATTTCCGAACTAGAAAATGCATCGCTTAGCTACAACAACTTTCAACTTTGGGATCAGGCCGGGATGTTGCCACAACTGACTGAGCTCAGCCGTAAGATTTGGCGCACTCGTGCCTACGGCGACTTCTGGAGTTACATGTTGCTGGCCGAGGGCTCGGTAGACATCGTGGCCGAACATGACCTAAAAATTTACGACATCGCTGCTCTGGTGCCAATCGTCGAGCAGGCTGGCGGCAATTTCAGCGCCTTGAACGGGCCGCTAACTGCCGAGACGTCATCGGTGTTGGCGACAAACGGAAAGCTTCACACTGAAGCAATTGCCGCATTCAACTAAAGATTAGTTCTGAGGGAATCCCAAGTTAATTCCACCGTGACTTGGGTCAAGCCAACGGGATGTCATGGTTTTTTCGCGAGTGAAAAACTTAACTCCCTCAATGCCGTGCGCCTTGGTATCCCCAAATATAGAGTTCTTCCAACCACCAAACGAGTAGTAGGCAACGGGCACCGGAATCGGCACATTGATGCCGACCATTCCAACTTCAACCTCATTCTGAAAGCGACGAGCCGCTCCCCCATCATTTGTGAAGATTGCTGTACCGTTTCCGAAAGCTCCACGGTTGATTAGTGCAATACCTTCGGAATAACTGTTCACGCGAACAACATTCAACACCGGCCCAAAAATTTCGTCTAGATATGCCCTGGACGTATCTGGAACATTGTCAATCAGAGTTGGCCCAAGCCAGAATCCATTTGGATCGCCGTCAAAATTTTGCTCGCGACCGTCAACAATTACACGACCACCGTCTTTCTTGGCGATGTCTATATAATTTGCAACTCTGTCACGGTGCTCCCTGGAAACAAGTGGACCCATATCGCAACCACGACGACCATCACCAGTGCGCAATTTACTCATTCGCTCAACAATTTTTGAAATCAAAGTATCGGCAACTGGCTCAACGGCAATCACAACAGAGATTGCCATGCAGCGCTCTCCAGCAGATCCAAATCCAGCGTTAATGGCCGAGTCGGCAACTAAATCAAGGTCTGCGTCTGGCAATACCAGGGCGTGATTCTTTGCTCCACCAAGTGCCTGTACACGCTTGCCATTCTTTGAACCCTCTTGATAGATGTACTCAGCCACCGGGGTGGAACCTACGAATGAAATAGCCTTAATGCGCTCGTCTTCAAGCATCGACTGTACGGCACTGCGGTCACCATTTATAACGTTGAAAACACCGTCGGGTAACCCCGCTTCTTTCCAAAGTTTTGCCATCCATAATGATGCACTCGGAACTTTTTCTGATGGTTTAACTACTACGGTGTTACCTGCTGCGATTGCAATTGGGAAAAACCACATTGGCACCATCGCCGGAAAATTAAAGGGTGAAATAATTCCGACTACGCCTAGAGCCTGTCTAATGGAATAAACATCAACACCGGTAGAAGCGTTCTCTGTAAAGGAACCCTTAAGAAGGTGTGGCATACCGCAGGCAAATTCCACAACTTCTTGCCCTCGAGTAACTTCGCCCAGCGCATCGCTCAGCACCTTGCCGTGTTCTTCTGTAATTAGTGCTGCGCACTCATGTTTGCGCTCGTTAAGTAGTTCGCGAAATTTAAAAAGAATTGCCTGCTTGTTCGCCTGTGACATGTCGCGCCACGTAGGAAACGCTTCATGTGCTGCGGCAAAAGCAGCGTTAGTCTCGGCATCACCCGCCAGGTTCACCTGCTTGGTCGCAATGCCAAGAGCTGGATCGGTGACAATTGAAAAGCGGTCGGCGCTGCCTTGCACTTCTTGACCATTAATCCAGTGCGGAACTACGGGTAGATTACTCAATGTTTTTCCTCTTCTTTCTAGAGAATACTGCGAAGCATCTGAGCGCAAGTTGCACTAAGCGGTAAAAAAGTGCCAGCCCAGCCACCACCAGACCACCATCAGGGCGATTCGGGTGTTGCGGTGATGCATCAAACGGCTAACTAAATCCCCCAACGGGGCCAAAATCTGCGGTTTTAGGCGACCAAGCAGCCAAATGGCAAAGCCCAAGGCCAAAACGGCCGAATACTCAAGAATCGGGATCATTCAGACCCAGGTTTCTTTCGGATTTGCAACAGCCCAACGCCAATCAACATCCACAGAGTCAAAAAGATAGCCCTACCCCAAGGCGACTCCAAGACCGGGTTCACCAGAATCGAGATTGTTGGGTAGGTGGTGTCATCTTTGTATACCGTGGCAAAGATGTAGGCAAAAAGTTCAGAAACAGCCATGACCAAAGCTAGAGTCATCCAGATCCACTTGGATCGTGCCATTTGCTTGGTTGCCCCTGGTTTTGGGCCGTGATCGCGGTAGTAGACCATGACCAGGGCTATGGGTGCCAAAGTAAGCAACAGCAACCGGTCTTGCCAGCCGTTTCGCTCAGTAAGCAACAGCACGCTAAAGCTAATGGCAATCACAAGGCCAATAACCCAGCCGCTTACCTTAGGGCGCTCGGGCATGTGCCACGGAATCCATTTTTTCCAGTCGGCAATCAAGAGCAAGCAGCCGATGCTGAAAATTATTGCGTCACCCAACGATCCGCGATTAATGTGAAAGGCAACCACAAAGATGAGTACCGGCAACCATGGGTTGATGCCGCTAAGCACACCCTTGAGCCACTGCGATAAGTACATGACAAAAGGCTACCCGTAGCCGCAGCAGGTCGTAACAGTCTGAAACATCGGTGTTCGCGGCTATCTTTATGAGGCAAACTTAAGGAAATCTCTGAATTAGGAAGAACTCATGCCTCTTTACAACGACATCACCGAAGCTTTCGGCAATACTCCACTTGTCCGCTTGAACCGCATCACCGATGGCGCCGCGGCTCACGTGTACGCAAAGCTTGAGTTCTACAACCCATCTAGCTCGGTAAAGGACCGCCTGGCGATTGCAATGGTGAATGCCGCCGAAGATTCTGGCGAGCTAAAGCCTGGTGGCACATTGATTGAGGCGACCTCTGGTAACACCGGTATTGGCCTTGCCATGGTTGGTGCCGCACGTGGTTACCGCGTGATCATCGTGATGCCAGAGTCAATGAGTCTTGAGCGCAAGGTACTGACTCGTGCATACGGTGCCGAAGTTATTTTGACTCCAGCAACTGAAGGTATGGCTGGATCAGTTGCAAAGGCTGAAGCACTAGGTAAAGAGATTCCAGGTGCGGTTCTAGTTCGCCAGTTCGATAACCCTGCTGGACCAAAGATTCACCGCGAAACCACTGCCGAAGAAATTTGGCGTGACACCGATGGCAAGGTTGCCGCTCTAGTTGCCGGTTCAGGTACTGGTGGAACCATCACTGGAACCGGTCAACGCCTAAAGGAATTAAACAAGGACATCAAGGTTTATGCAGTTCAGCCAGCTGCATCACCTTTGCTGACCGGCGGACAAGCCGCCGGTCACCCAATTGCGGGAATTGGCCCAAACTTCATTCCAAGCATTCTTGACACCACGGTTTACGACGAGGTTATCTCTATTGAAAACAGCGATGCATTCGCTTGGTCGCGCCGCCTTGGTGCCGAAGAAGGTATCTTGGCAGGAATCTCTTCAGGTGCAGCAGTAAAGGCTGCCGTAGAAGTGGCACACAAACCAGAATTTGCTGGCAAGATAGTTGTAGTAATAATCCCGTCATTCGGTGAGCGTTATCTATCGACAACTCTTTACCGTGACATTCAAGAGGAATTCAACCCAACTAATTGATACGCGTAAGAGAAGACATCCAAGCCGGCTTGGCAAAAGATCCAGCCACCAGATCGGCTCTTGAACTTTTCTTAACTTCACCTGGGTTACACGCACTTTGGTCACACCAGGTTGCACATATGCTCTGGAACTGGGGCTGGCACATTCCCGCACGAATGCACTCGCAGTGGACCCGTTTCTGGACTGGGATTGAAATTCACCCTGGCGCAACAATCGGTCGCCGTGTGGTTATTGACCATGGAATGGGCGTAGTGATTGGCGAAACCGCTATCGTTGGTGACGACGTACTTATTTACCACGGTGTCACTCTTGGTGGAAAAGTAAACGACCGGGTGAAGCGTCACCCAACCGTTGGAAACAATGTGCTACTTGGTGCCGGTGCGAAATTAATTGGCGACATTGAAATCGGCGATGGCGCAATGATTGGAGCCAACGCGGTTGTCACCAAAAATGTTCCGGCTGGTGCTGTAATTGTTGGTCCGCAGATTCGTCCGATTAATTAGAAATTAAACCCAAGCACCGATAATCAGACCGGCAACGGTCAGCGCAACAATATCCTGAGCCACCTCGATCACCCAAACCTTGTAGGCATCTGCAATTTTGTAGTTGCTCTGTGCGAATAGTCGGTGTGAAAGTGACGCCGCTGCGCCAATTCCAAAACCAAGTAGCGCACCAGCTAGTGCGCCCTGAGCTGCACCGAAACCAGGATCAACCTGTCGGGCAACGAAGATAAACACAGCTAGGGTTGCCACTTGAATTAGTGCGCCTAGGTAGGCGCCACCAAACATGGCAGCGGTCTCGCCACCAGACATCTCGACGCGCTCGGTTGGAATCTTGCGACCCTGGAACTTCATCCAGACTGGGTAAAAAGTCTTTGGGCCAAACCAAATTGCGCCGATGGCGAAAGAGCTGATTGATGCCACAAATACCGCTAGCCAGTTGATTTTTGAGAAGTCCATGGGGTGCACTTTCTGAGTCTTTTCTGACAGGCAGCTGCACTGTCTTGACAACAGTATAAGTAGGCGTAATCTGAAATCGAAGCCAGATAACCACTGGCCTAAGAAGGAGAAAAAATGACAGAAATCAAGATGGCAGACGGTTGCAACTGTGGCGGAAGCTGCCAGTGCTCAGGTAAGGCCGAAGGCGGAACCTGCAACTGCTAATCAGCTCAGCTGACCAACCGCAATAAGGATTTAAAGAAAACCCCCAGAGCAGCTCTGGGGGTTTTCTTATTACTAATTTCTAGGTCGAAGCTGGGCCACCATTGGGCAAACGAAAGGGTCGGAGTTTTTACTCAAACCAACATCGTTTAGGTAGCGCATGACCACCATGTAACTAGAAAGTAGGTTCATCTCAACCAGCGGGATGGCATTTTCACGGCAGTATTCAATCACTATCTTGTGTGCCTTGGCCAAGTTTGGACGGGCCATAGACGGGAAAAGGTGGTGCTCAACCTGATAATTCAGGCCACCCATCAGGTTGTCAGTGAACCACGAGCCGCGAATGTTTCGGCTGGTCAAAACCTGACGCTGAAAGAAATCAATCTTGGAATCTTTTGGAACCAGTGGCATTCCCTTGTGGTTTGGTGCAAATGCTGCCCCCATGAAAAAACCAAACATGAGCATCATGAAAACCCAAAGCGCAATTGCCCAGGCCCAGCCAAACATCAAGGTAAGAATTAGATAGGGCGCCGCTTGGCGAACCATCATCAGCGCAAACTCAAGTGTGCGGGTACCAATCTTGCGATCCTTGCGCTTCAAACTTGCCAGGCTGTCTAGTAGCAAATCAAATCCGGTGAACAACAGCAGCAGCGGGAACAAGTACCCCTGGCGATTGGTGAACCAACGCTCAATACCCTTTTTCTCGTTGCGAGCTTCTGGAGTGAATGCCAAAACGCGAATCGCAATATCGGGGTCTTCGCCAATTTGATTTGGCTTCTGGTGGTGCTTGTTGTGCTTGCGTAACCAGAATCCGTAACTCAAACCGGCAAATAAGTTTGCCAAAATTAATCCGGCCCAGTCGTTGGCTTTGTTGCTTTTAAAAATTTGACGGTGGGCGGCTTCGTGCGCGATGAATCCGTATTGCGCTGCCATTACGCCGAGCAAACCAACGATCGCAAACGCACCAAAGATCCACGCCCAGTGTTGATCAACAAGTTTGCCAAGGAATCCACCGGCAACCCAAAGCCCCGATGCGATCGCAGAAATCACGGCAAGACGAATTACATAAAATTTTGGTTGCTTAGTTAGCAGGCCAGCGAGCTTTACGCGATGCAAAATTTCAGTGAACTGAGAGACCGTCTGTCGGCCGACTAAAACGGTCATGCTTGAAGACTATGCCCTTATTGGGCAATAACCCTGTGCTTTGCCTGTTAATGACTTATTTAGTCTTTTTCTTCAGCTGAGACTCGGCAATTTGCTGCAATTTGGTGTCAACCAACAGTTTGATCTGCTTCTTTGAGAGTGGCTGTTCGGCACTGAAATGCAGTGCGCCCTTGGTCTGCGAATATTCGGCAAATTCCTTTTTCAACACCTGTAAAGTGCTGCCACTGAATGGGTAATAACTGGCGCCAGATTTTGTGGCGGCAAATCCACCAACCACTTCCCCTTTTACTTTGAAGCAAGGCAAGTTGTAACTAATTGCCTCTTCACAATCTGGCAGCAACTTGTGCATTTCTTTGCGCACTTCTTCAAGCAGTTTGCGTTGTGCCGCTGTAACACCAGCTAAGTAATCGTCAATTACTGTCATGCGATTTAACTTATACGTTGAAACGGAATTCAACTACGTCGCCATCTTTCATGACGTAGTCCTTGCCTTCCATGCGCACCTTGCCGGCAGCCTTGGCATCAGCCATTGAACCGGCAGAAATCAGATCCTCGAACGAAACGATTTCGGCCTTGATGAATCCGCGCTGGAAATCGGTGTGAATTACACCAGCGGCCTGAGGTGCGGTCCAACCCTTGTGAATGGTCCAAGCGCGTGCCTCTTTAGGGCCTACGGTTAGGTAGGTCTGCAAACCAAGGGTGTCAAAACCAATGCGGGCCAACTGATCCAAACCAGATTCGTCCTGACCGAGTGAAGCCAAAAGTTCATTGGCTTCTTCTGGGGAAAGATCAATTAGTTCCGACTCAACCTTGGCATCTAGGAACACTGCCTCAGCCGGTGCCACTAAGTCGGCGAGCGCCTTCTTCTTTGCGGCGTCGGTCAGAATTGATTCGTCAACGTTGAAAACGTAAATGATTGGCTTGGCGGTTAGTAGGCCAAGCTCCTTGATTGGAGTTAGGTCAACATCGGATGAAGATATTGGCTTGCCGCCGTTCAATACGGCGAGCGCGGCATCGATTGCATCCAGCGCTGCCGGCTCCAACTTCTTGCCCTTTACTTCTTTTTCAATTCGCGGGCGAGCCTTCTCGAGAGTCTCCATGTCGGCCAAGATCAACTCTGTGTTGATGGTCTCAATGTCGCTGGCTGCATCTACCTTGCCGTCAACGTGAACCACGTCACCGTCAACGAAACCACGAACCACCTGGGCAATTGCATCTGCCTCGCGAATGTTGGCTAGGAACTTGTTTCCAAGGCCCTCTCCCACCGACGCACCACGCACGATACCGGCGATGTCTACGAAAGACACCGGTGCAGGTAGCAGACGCTCTGATCCGTACATGTCGGCAAGCGTCTGCAAGCGAGGGTCTGGAAGGTTGACTACACCCACGTTTGGTTCAATAGTTGCGAACGGGTAGTTCGCCGCTAGAACGTTGTTCTTGGTGAGTGCATTAAAAAGGGTTGACTTACCTACGTTAGGTAGTCCCACGATTCCGATTGTTAGAGCCACGAGGGTCAAGTCTAGACTGGGCCCGTGCCCATTGACTTCACCGCAATCGACTTTGAGACCGCTAATGGGTCTCCGGCAAGCCCCTGCGCGGTTGGTCTGGTTCGCGTCCGTGATGGCAAGATCACCGATACTCTCGCATTTTTGATTCAACCACCGGTTCCACACGATTGGTTTCACGCCGGGAATATAAAGGTGCACGGAATTCGCCCAAGCGATGTTGATGGTGCCGCCACTGCTGCTGAGGCGATTTCGCTAATGATGGGGTTCATTGGCAACGACGTGCTGATAGCCCACAATGCACCATTTGACATGGGGGTACTGCGTTCCACCGCGGCGCATATCGGTGTGGAATTACCGCGGCTGAACTATGCGTGTTCACTGGCGATTTCGCGCAAGACCTACAACCTGGAGTCGTATCGTTTGAATTCGGTTGCCTACGCGATTGGCCATGAGGAATTTGACCATCACGATGCGCTAGCCGATAGCGATGCCTGTGCGCGAATAATCATTCATGCGGCAGGTCGCCACGGGGTCGAATCGCTGACCGAGCTGCTGGCCGCTACCAAGCAGACGCTCAAGCCGCTCTTGCCGTAAAAAGTCAGAGCCCAGTGAAATACTCGGGGCATGGATACTTTTGCTTTGATTGCTGCCGGGCTGGGCATTGGCTTGCTATTGGGTGCGCTTTTGGGATTTTTCGTTGCCGATTCGCGTGCGCGTGCGCGAGCTGCCGTAGAGATGCAGAATTTTGTGCAACAGCAGAGCGCCCAGGCTAGCGATAAGGCTGGGCAAGAGAACAAGTTGCTAGAGGCCATTGCGCCGGTGCGTTTTCACCTTGAGCAAATGCAGCAGGTGGTCACTCGCCTAGAGAAAGAGCGAACTGAGCAATTCGGAACCATTCAGGAACAGCTAAAGAACGCCATTGACTCCGATGCCGCCCTGCGCAAGCAAACCCAGGCGTTGTCGCAGGCACTTTCATCTAACAACATTCGTGGTGTTTGGGGCGAAACCCAGCTTCGCAAATTGGTCGAGCTTGCCGGTTTGATCAAACACGCAGATTTTGACGAGCAAGCCAGCTTCAGCACCGATACCGGCGCTGGACGAGCCGACATGGTAATCAATTTGCCGGGTGGAAAATCTTTGGCGATTGACTCAAAGGTTCCATTCAATTCTTATCAAGAGGCGTCAACCATCTCTGATTTGGCTAGTGGCGAGGAACTTGCTCGCCGCAATCGCTTGATTGATGAGCACGTCAAAGCCGTCAAGGGTCACGTAGATGCGCTTTCTTCAAAGTCTTACTGGACCGGACTAAATGCCTCTCCGGATTTTGTGATTGCGTTCGTGCCAAGCGAGTCGCTACTGTCGGCAGCGCTAGATGCCGATCCATCACTTTTGGAATACGCATTCAAAAAGAACGTGGCTTTGGCTTCGCCGGTGAGTTTGTTCTCAGTACTGAAGACCATCAACTACATCTGGCGCCAAAATGTTGATGAGACTCAGGTGCGAACCATGATCAAGCTTGGTAAAGAGTTGTATGAACGCGTTGGCAAGGTTGCCGAGCACGCTGACAAACTGGGTCGCTCAATTACCGCCACGGTAAAGGACTACAACACCTTTGTATCCAGCCTCGAGAGCCGGGTTTTAGTCACCGCCCGCAAGCTCAATGATTTAGACGAAAACGCCCTGGGAACAGAGGAAATTCAGGCTCCAAAAGAGCTGGATTCCGCGCCACAGAGCCTCACCGCTAGCGAACTGACAAAGTAGGCATTAGGTATACTCGTTTCCAGCGCTCGACAATGGAGTTTGAAGCCTAAATCCCCTGAAATTAGGAGCCCTTCAATGTCAAGCAAGTCACCGGTTGTCACCCTGACACCTGCCCCAACACTTGACCGTACCTATTATGTTCACGACCTCATTGAAGGTGGAGTGAACCGTGCCGACGGCGTAGCCGAAGAGCTTGCCGGTAAGGGTATCAACGTAACCAAAGGCCTGAACCTAGTTGGTATCGCTGCACCGGGTGTTGTGCCTATCGGTGATTCAGACCCA
This sequence comes from uncultured Rhodoluna sp., assembly GCA_964633625.1. Classification (GTDB taxonomy): domain Bacteria; phylum Actinomycetota; class Actinomycetes; order Actinomycetales; family Microbacteriaceae; genus Rhodoluna. The sequence goes on along the minus strand of CAZWHL010000001.1, from coordinate 49,830 downwards.
AGTGTTCTTAAGCGCACCGGTCACGCAGAATCTTTGGTTCCACTTTGGGTTGATGGAACTCTTCGTGTTTCAACCACCATGGTTATTAAAGATGGTGCAACCACCAAGGTAAACGAAGCCCCTCGCCCACTAAGCGCCGAAGACTGGCAGTCAGTTATTGATTTGACCATCAAGACAGTCAAGGAAAACGAGGCCAAGTGGTTGGTAATTGCCGGTGCACTTCCAATCGACAAATCAACCGGCAAGTACGTTGACCTTCAGCCAATTTTCGATGCAGCAAAGGCACTAGGTTGCCGCGTTGCTCTAGACACTTCAGGCGAAGCACTTGGCTACTGGGCCAAGCAGGGCGCTGCTAGTGTGATGAAGCCGAATGCAGAAGAACTTGCTTCTGCAGTTGGCCGTTCACTTCTTACCAACGGTGACGTTATCGATGCTGCTCGTGAACTTTGTGCAAACGGGGTTGAGTGTGTACTTGCCAGCCTTGGTGCCGACGGAATGATTGCAGTAACACATGATCACGCGTGGCACGCAAAGACTTCAAAGATTAAAGTGATCAACACTGTTGGCGCCGGCGATGCAACGCTTGCAGGTTTCCTATCTGCGGTTGCTGCAGACACCCATGCCGAAGCCGAGCCAGAATCTGGCGTTGGTTTTGATGTTGCCAAGGGAGTTTCTGCTGCAGTGCAGTGGGGTGCAGTTGCAGTTCAGCAACCTACCTCTGGTTTGCAAAATCTTGACCACATGCCTGAAGTTTTCCTAGTCGAGAATCCTGACCGCAGCGTTCCACTTGATGAACCAGCTAACATCTAAATAAAACAACAGCCCTAGGAGACAAGCAATGCCAGTAGCAACCCCAGACCAATACCTAGAAATGCTTGATCGGGCCAAGAAGCAGGGCTTTGCTTATCCAGCAATCAACGTGTCAAGCTCACAGACTTTGAACGCAGCGCTTGCCGGTCTTCAGGCTGCAGGTTCAGACGGCATCATCCAGGTAACCACCGGTGGTGGCGACTATTGGTCTGGTCCAACAGTTAAGAACATGGCATCGGGTGCTGCAGCAATGGCTGCATTCGCACATGAGGTTGCAAAGAACTACGGCATCACAATTGCACTTCACACCGACCACTGTGCCAAAGACCAGCTGGACAAGTTGGTTCGTCCACTTATCGCGATTTCTCAGGAACGCGTGAAGGCAGGCCAGGACCCCCTATTCAACTCCCACATGTGGGATGGCTCTGCTGTTCCAATGGCCGAAAACCTTCAGATTGCGCAGGAGATGCTGAAGCTAACCAGCGGTATTGGTGCGGTTCTTGAAATTGAAGTTGGTGTTGTTGGTGGTGAAGAAGACGGCGTTGAGGGCGGAATGGGTGAACACCTTTACACCACTCCTCAGGATGGACTTCAGACAGCAGAGGCACTGGGCCTTGGCGAGAACGGGCGATACATGGTTGCTCTAACCTTTGGAAACGTTCACGGTGTTTACAAGCCAGGCAACGTAAAGCTTCGCCCAGAACTGCTTGGAGAAATTCAGAAGGTAGTTGGCGAGAAGTACGGCAAGGACAAGCCATTTGACCTGGTTTTCCACGGCGGTTCTGGTTCAACTCCTGAAGAAATTTCTGAGGCTGTAAGCCACGGTGTCATCAAGATGAACATTGACACCGATCTTCAGTACGCATTCACTCGCCCAATCGCTGACTGGATGATGAAGAACTACGACGGTGTTCTAAAGGTTGACGGCGAAGTTGGTAACAAGAAGGTTTACGACCCACGCGCATGGGGCAAGGCAGCCGAGGCTGGCATGTCAACTCGCGTTGTTGAGGCAGCTACCGAGCTTGGTTCAGCTGGAAAGTCAATGTCACTATAAAAATTTTGAAACGAAAAATCCCCGATCAAATAATCGGGGATTTTTATTTTCAACTTTGAGACTCAGTTGCGCTTGGTCTTATTGCTGGTGTCCTGGCCCGCAGCTTTGAGTTCTTTGCGAAGCTCTGCAGGTAGCGAGAACTGAACGTCCTCTTCAGCTGTCTGTACGGTGCGAACATCGCCGAAACCGCGAGCCGCAAGATATTCAAGAACTTCGTCAACTAGCTCTTCTGGAACTGATGCACCGGATGAAACGCCAACAGTCTCAACGCCATCAAACCACTCTTCTTTAATTTCGCTGGCAAAGTCAACGCGGTAAGAAGCCTTGGCACCTGCCTCAAGCGCAACCTCAACCAGGCGCACGGTGTTTGAAGAGTTAGCCGAACCCACCACGATTACCAAGTCAGATGCAGCGCCCACCTTCTTAATTGCTACCTGGCGGTTTTGGGTTGCATAGCAAATGTCATCGCTTGGTGGATTCTGCAAGGTTGGGTGCTTCTCGCGAAGCTTCAAAACGGTTTCCATAGTTTCATCAACAGAAAGCGTGGTCTGCGATAGCCAAATTAACTTCTTTGGGTCGCGAACTTTAGCTGCCGCAATGCTGTCATCCTTATCGATAATCTGAACAACGTCTGGGGCCTCGCCTGCGGTTCCTTCTACTTCTTCGTGCCCTTCGTGACCGATCAACAGAATGTCATAGTCTTCTGCAGCAAATCGTTGAACCTCGCGGTGAACCTTGGTTACCAGTGGGCAGGTGGCGTCAATGGTGTTCAGGCCACGTGCCTCGGCTGCGGCAACAACGGCTGGCGAAACCCCGTGTGCCGAGAAAACCAACACCGATCCAGTTGGCACCTGATCAACCTCGTCCACAAAGATGGCTCCGCGCTTTTCAAGTGACGACACCACGTGCTTGTTGTGCACGATCTGCTTGCGCACATAGACCGGTGAACCATAGTGATCCAGGGCCTTTTCGACCGCAATCACCGCTCGGTCAACGCCGGCGCAGTAGCCACGAGGCGACGCCAGCAGCACCTTCTTGCCAGCGGTATTCTTGATGTCAGTCACCCCTCAATGATAAACGGGTCATTGATGGATTGTGGTGGCTGACTGCAGGAGGCCTAATGAGCGACGACGAACTCGCTGCTGCTTCCAAAGTCAGCTCAGAGCTCTCTCCTTGGCCGGTTTCGCGACTTTCGCTAACCCTAAAGGAATGGATTGAGCGCCTTGGCATGCTGTGGATTGAAGGCGAACTGGCCTCAATCAAAATCGGTGCTTCAAATATGTTTGGTGAACTGCGCGACCTGCAGATAGAAAACAGTGTCTCTATTCACTCTTGGAATGTAGCGAAGATTCCGAATGATCTAAAGCAGGGCGACCGAGTTCTGGCGTTGATTAAGCCCGCATTTTGGCCAAAGGGTGGCAAGCTCACCATGCAGGTGATAGAGATGCGCAAGGTTGGCCTTGGTGAACTGCTTGAGCGCATCGAACGTTTGCGCGCACAACTTACCAACGAGGGTCTAACTTCAATCGAACGCAAGCAACCCCTGCCGTTCTTGCCAAACAAGATTGGTTTGATTACCGGTAAAGATTCCGACGCAGAAAAAGATGTGCTGCAAAACGCAAAGCTTCGTTGGCCCAATGTGCAATTCCGCACGATTCATACCCTGGTTCAGGGTGACAAGGCAGCCCCTGAGGTTATTTCGGCTATCAAAGCACTCGATGAAGACCCTGAGGTTGATGTCATTATCATTGCCCGCGGTGGCGGTTCTTTCCTTGACCTTATGGTCTTCAGCGATGAAGCGCTAGTTCGTGCGGCAGCGAACGCAAAGACTCCGATAGTCTCGGCTATTGGTCACGAGAACGATCGACCAGTGCTTGATGATGTTGCCGACCTGCGTGCCTCTACCCCAACAGACGCCGCCAAGCGTGTGGTGCCAGACGTTGCTGACGAACTGCACAAGTTGGACCAACAGCGTCAAAGACTTTTCATGCGCGTAGACACGTTGGTGGCTAATCAGTTGGCCATGGTGGAGCAAATTCGAAGCCGGCCAATCTTAGCCAACCCGTACACCTTTATTGACGTGCACGAAGCAGACGTAGAGCGCGCGGTAGATCAGATGCGATTGCGTTTGGACCAGCTGCTCTCAAAAGAAGAAATGCAGCTAAGCCACCTTCGTCAGCAGGTTCGCAGTCTTTCACCGCAATCCACCCTGGATCGCGGATATTCGGTGGTTCGCGACGTTGATGGGCACGTAATTTCAGACGCTACCACGGTGAAACAGGGCCAGCGACTCAGGGTACGCCTAGCCAAGGGTGAGCTAGGCGCGGTAGCCGAATAGCCAAATAGACTGGAGACATAATGACTGAAAAATCTAACGCAGACGTGGCCAAATTGAGCTACGAAGCCGCCCGCGACGAACTAATAAAGGTAGTTGCCGAGCTGGAACAGGGTTCAGTCACCCTTGAGGAATCACTTGCACTTTGGGAACGCGGCGAAGCCCTTGCCACTCAGTGTGAAAGCTGGCTCACCGGAGCACGCAAGCGTCTAGACGAGGCCGTGGCTAAGAAGAAAGCCAACTAGTGAGCACACCAAAGACTCAATCTGACGATCATGTGACGGACCCGGCAGACTCTGCCGCTAAACACCGCGCCAAGCAGACCGTAGTCAACCTAGTCCTCTCTTTGGTTGCCTGCCTAGGTATCGTAATCATCACCGTTCTTGCCGTTCCACGCGATGACAGCAATCGAATCAAAGCCGTTGACTACGTTGCAGCCGCGAAATCTGCCGAAGCGTCAAGCAATTTGAATTTGGTTGCACCGGAACTCCCGAAGGGTTGGTGGGCCAACCAAGCAAAATGGAACGAAACCGCTGCCGATGGAGTTAAGGTTTGGAAGGTTGGCTTTGTGGGGCCAAATAATCAATACGTTGGCGTGACGCAGGGTTTTGGCGTAAATCCAACCTGGATTGCACTGCAGACCGTAGGTTTTGAACCAGACACAAAGACAACTGCTAAGAACAACACTTGGACAAAATGGATTCCAGGTAAGAACACCGATGCAGATCCGCATCTGTGGACTCTTGAAAAAGATGGCAACTTTATCGCGATAAGTTCAACCGCGACCGATTCTGAACTAGACGAATTTGCAGCTCTTCTTGAAAAGGAGATGAAATAGTGGCAAACATTAACCGCCCAGAGACTCCGCAGGCGGCCTGGGATGCACTGGTAGAAGGAAACAAGCATTTCGTTTCTGGCACTCCCGCTCACCCGCGTCAAGACATCGAACGCCGCGAAGCACTTGCGGCAAAGCAAATTCCATTTGCTGCCCTGTTTGGCTGCTCAGACTCACGACTCTCTGCGGAAATCATTTTTGACGTTGGCCTTGGCGACCTATTTGTTGTGCGCAATGCAGGGCAGGTAATTGCAGAGACAATTATCGGTTCGCTGGAATTTTCTGTTGAAGTTTTGAAAGTTCCACTGATTCTGGTCTTGGGTCACGATGAGTGCGGTGCGATTCGGGCAACCATCGATGCTTCTGAAGGCACTCTGAAGTCCGAAGGTGAATTCATCCACAACCTGGTTGAGCGCATTCGTCCAACAGTTGATACGGCAAACGCTGCCGGCAAATTTGAGATTGATGAAATTACCGAACTTCACGTTCAAGACACTATTAATGAACTTCTGACTCGCAGCAGCTTGATTGCCAGTGCCGTAAAAGCCGGCAAGCTTGCTGTGGTAGGTGCAAACTACAAACTTGCACTCGGCGAGATTCACCCAATCGTCATTGTTGGCGATATTAAATAAGTAACTAAAGGCAACGAAAGGCCAACTAGTGGAATACCGCATCGAACACGACACCATGGGTGAAGTAAAGGTTCCAGTAAACGCTCTCTACCGCGCACAGACTCAGCGTGCAGTTGAGAACTTCCCAATTTCAGGCACCACACTTGAGCGAGCGCACATTGCAGCTCTAGCGCAAATCAAGAAGGCCGCTGCTCAGGCAAACGCAAAGCTTGGTGTACTTGATACCCAGATCGCTGAGGCGATTGCAAACGCAGCTGACGAGGTGATTTCTGGCAAGTTCGATGGCGAATTCCCAGTTGATATCTTCCAGACCGGTTCTGGTACCTCATCGAACATGAACATGAACGAAGTTCTAGCTACTCTGGCAACCAAGGGCCTAGGTAAAGATGTTCACCCTAACGACCACGTCAACGCTTCACAGTCTTCCAACGACGTATTCCCTACCTCAGTGCACGTGGCTGTAACCGCTGCACTGATTCACGACCTGCTACCTTCACTGGACTACCTAGCTAAGGCACTCGAAGAAAAACGCGACCTTTGGAAGACCGTGGTGAAGGCTGGCCGCACCCACCTGATGGACGCGACCCCGGTAACTCTTGGCCAGGAATTTGGCGGTTACGCTGCACAGATTCGCTACGCAATTGAGCGCGTTGAATCAACTATTGGTCGTACCGCAGAAGTTCCACTGGGTGGAACTGCAGTTGGCACTGGGATCAACACTCCTAAGGGCTTTCCGCAAGAAGTTATTCGTTTACTTGCAGAGGAAACCAAGTTGCCAATCACCGAGGCACGCGATCACTTTGAAGCACAGGGCGCCCGCGACGGATTAGTTGAGGCATCTGGTGCCCTTCGAGTGCTTGCGGTATCACTTACCAAGATCAACAACGACCTTCGCTGGATGGGTTCAGGGCCAAATGCGGGTCTTGGCGAACTGAGCATTCCAGACCTACAGCCTGGTTCATCAATCATGCCTGGCAAGGTAAACCCCGTAATTCCAGAAGCAGTGATGATGGTTTGTGCTCGTGTAATCGGCAACGATTCAACTGTTGCCTGGGCTGGAGCCACTGGAAACTTTGAACTTAATGTTGCTATTCCGGTTATGGGTAATGCCCTTCTGGAATCAATCCGCCTGCTTTCAAACTCACTTCGCCTTCTTGCCGACAAGACCATCAAGGGCCTAGAGGCTAACGAAGAGCGTGCTCGTGCGTTGGCAGAATCAAGCCCATCGATTGTTACTCCGCTAAATAAGTACATCGGCTACGAGGCTGCGGCAAAGATAGCCAAGCACTCGGTTGCCAAGAGCATCACCGTGCGCGAGGCAACAATTGAGCTTGGCTACGTTGATGGCGAGAAGCTAACCATGGAGCAGCTAGACAAGGCACTTGACGTGCTTTCGATGACCAGCCCAGGTCTGTAATGTGGCAGGTTTGCAATTCGTAATTTAATTACTGTAAAGATCGGCGGGCGCTACAGAGAAGTACCTCTCTGGGCGACCCGCCTCTCTTTTGAGGTAAGGCCCGTGCCAGGTTTTCAAAAAGAAGCTTGGGATTTATGGAAGCCAACTTTGCTGCTGCTAGAAAAAGTGCTTCGCGATAAAAAGTGGAAACTAAATTGGGTGCGGATTCACTCGCACCTTGGTGCAAAGCGCTCCCCTAGACACTCTCAGGCTTGGGTTGATAAAGATACTGACACCATGATGCTTTGCCACTTTGACAGAGACACCATGCTCCACGAGATTGCTCACCTACCTAAAGACGATGCACATTCAGACGCCTGGGCAAAGCGACTTTGGGATTTACAAGAGACGTATTTAAATAAAAAAGATTGCCAGGCGGCACATCTTGAAATCACCCGATACTTATCAGGTCGCCGTCTTTACATCAAAAAGTTTGGTGAGAAGCCACCTAAGTACGAAGACCAAGTAAGCATCTGGGTCAACACAAAACCAACCAGCAAATAAGGCCCTAGTGCAAAACTGCTACTCAAGGTAGTTTTTCGAAGCGCAACCATAACCAGCACAACGGCACACGCAATCACAAAAGCCAGGACTACTGCAATCAGCGGTGCCAGGAAACTGAACCAACCCAGCGATAGCGAGATTGTGGTGATAAGTTTCACATCGCCCATTCCAAGAGTTGCCCAACGGTTTGCCGCAAGCCCAATTAGCAAAGCCAACAAGCCGCACGCCAACGCAACCAACAGATTGAACCAGGCTTTAGCCAAAGCAGAGGCAATCAGATGCCCCGCCAGCGCTATTGGAAATGCTGGCAAGACCAAGCGATTTGGCAGCCGATGTTCGCGAATATCGATTACGGAAAGCCGGTAGGCAACTGCAACCAAATAAATGGTGCCGCTGAACGCAAATAGGTTTGCAATTTGAAAATCGGAATTCATAATCCCGAGATTAGGTACTGCTCGAAAACCGTATCGGGGTTATCAACAGGCGCTATTTGAAACTAGGCGGCGTCGCCCACCTTTTCCCACATCTTTGCCATTACCCACCACTGACCATCTAGGAAAACCAGGTTTAGATAGTCCTGCATCACGCCGCCAAACATTTCTAGCTGGGGCTTCACCAGTGCAAGGGTTGGAGAAATCTGATCGAACATCAGCACCTGATCGCGGCGGACATTACCCAGGGACGCCGGTGACTGTCGCTTAGCAACTAATTCGCGATAGACATCGTAAGGGCGAACGACTAGCTCGCCACCCTGGGCCGAATACAGCACGCAGTTCTTGTGAAAGACCTTGTCGAAGAGGTCCATGTCTTGAAAGTGCAAGACCTCAAAGTAGTCGGCGATCAACTTCTTGATAGCCGGATCGGCTTGTTCAAAATTCATGCACTAATTATCTAGCAAATCGGTTACCAATGCCGCGATTGCCGAACGCTCTGAACGCTGCAGGGTAATGTGGGCAAACAGCTCGTGATTCTTTAGCGATTCGATTACGGCGGCAATACCGTCGTGGCGGCCAACGCGCAGGTTATCGCGCTGGGCTACGTCGTGGGTAAGCACGACCTTGGCGTTCTGGCCAATTCGTGACAGCACGGTCAACAGAGTGTTGCGCTCAAGCGACTGGGCCTCATCAACAATCACAAACGCATCGTGAAGAGAGCGACCACGAATATGAGTCAGCGGCAAAATTTCTAGCAAGCCGCGATCAACGATGTGGTCAATTACTTCTTTAGAAACCAACGGCCCAAGAGTGTCAAAGATTGCCTGGCCCCAAGGGTTCATCTTTTCGTTTTCGCTACCAGGTAGGTAACCAAGTTCTTGACCACCAACCGCGAAGATTGGGCGGAATACGATGATCTTTTTGTGTTGACGACGCTCCAGCACCATCTCAAGGGCAGCTAAAAGCGCCATGGCCGATTTTCCGGTACCGGCACGACCACCAAGTGAAACGATGCCTACTTCAGGGTCTAGCAGTACATCAATTGCCAGGCGCTGCTCAGCCGAGCGACCGTGCACACCAAAAACATCGCGATCGCCGCGAACCAACTTGACCTTGCCGCCCTTTTCAACGCGGCCAAGGGCGTGACCGCGTTCAGAGCTGATTACCAGGCCGGTGTTGATTGGCATATTGGCAACATCTTTGTGCTTGATGATCTCTGTGTCGTAGAGGTCAGACATTTCGTCAGCGCTAAGTGCAAGTTCGGCAATGCCGGTCCAACCAGAATCAACAGCGTTGTCGTTGCGATATTCATCGGCGGCCATACCAAGTGCAGACGCCTTTACGCGAAGCGGCAGGTCCTTAGTAACCAGGGTCACATCACGACCCTCGCTGGCTAGGTTGAAGGCCACCGCAAGAATGCGACTGTCGTTGTCGCCAAGCTGGAAACCCTTTGGCAATGTGGTCTGGTCAATGTGGTTCAATTCAACGCGCAGTAGACCGCCGTCGCCAACCTCCATCGGAAAATCAAGACGTTCGTGTTCAATCCGCAGGTCATCTAGATGACGCAACGCCTGGCGAGCGTAGTAACCAATCTCAGGATCGTGACGCTTCTTCTCAAGCTCATTAATCACGATGATAGGAATCACAACTTCTTGTTCTTTGAACTTGAAGATTGCGCGTGGGTCTGAAAGCAACACCGATGTGTCGAGCACATAAGTTTTTGTGCCGATGGATGCCTTGGGTTGTTTACTGGCCGAAGTCTTCGAAGTTGAAGTTACTGACGAAGTTGTTGACTTAGGCACCTAGGCTCCTTTGTTTCAGCTTGAGCCAAAACTACGCCCGCTAAATCTCAAGTTGAGGTTTAGACACGCCCGAATTCGGGTTCGTTATCTGTTGTTTACCTGGTGGCTAGAAGCCCACATTTGGGCGCCTAAGCAGCCGCGCCGCTAGGCGCCAAAGCGGCGATGCCGCGACTCAAAGGCACGAATCGCACGCAAGAAATCAACTTTGCGAAAGTCTGGCCAAAGCGCCTCTTCAAAGTAGAGCTCCGAGTTTGAACTCTGCCAAAGCAAGAAGCCAGAGAGTCTCTGCTCCCCAGAAGTTCGGATGATCAAATCCGGATCTGGTTGACCTCCGGTGTAAAGGTGTTCGGTAATCAAATCAGGATCTAGTAATTCGGTGAGCTGCTCGATGGTAGTGCCTTCATCGGAGTGCTTTTTCAAAATCGAACGCATGGCATCTGCAATTTCTTTGCGCCCACCATAACCAACTGCAAGATTCACCTCAGGCTTTTTTAGATTTGCCGTTGCGGTCTCAGCCGCCTCTAGCTCCTGCAGTAACTCGGCAGGAAGCGATTCGCGATCGCCAACCAGCCGAATTCGCCAGCGCTTGCGACCAGCCATTTCGGTCGCTACCGAACCAATAATTTTTAGTAAATCGGCAAGCTCTTTAGAGTCACGCTTGGCGAGGTTATCGGTGGACAACATGTAGAGCGTGACCACCTTGATGCCGATTTCGTCACACCAGCCAAGGAATTCAAAGATCTTGTTTGCACCGGCGGCGTGACCGTGCGCTGCGTTGGCACCTGGGCGACGCTCTGCCCAACGGCGATTACCATCCAGCATTACCGCAACGTGCTTTGGCAAGTCCAGTGGAGCAAGCCCGCGCTCTAGGGAGCGCTCGTATAGCCGGTAAATCAGGTTTCGCACAGTTCTAGGCTACTTCAGGTTCCAGCAATAGAGTTGCCTTGTGAGCATGCCAATCAGTGAAGGTTTTCGCGAGACCCCTCCAGAGGTCAAACCAACCTGGCGCGGCTGGATTCACACCGGCGTTCTGCCACTGGTAATCGCTGGCGGGATCGTTCTGGTGGTATTGGCAAATGGCGTGCCGGCTAAAATCGCCACCGCAATTTTCTTTGCCAGCTCTGTTTTGCTTTTCGGCAACTCTGCGCTTTACCACCGCTTCAACTGGAGCCCAAAGGTAAAGGTCACGCTAAAGCGAATTGATCACGCAAATATTTTTCTGTTGATTGCCGGCAGTTACACACCAATCACTTGGTTGGCTCTGCCTCAAGAAAAAGCTCTTCTGTTGATGACAATCATTTGGGGAACCGCAATTATTGGAATTGGATTCAGAGTTTTTTGGATTCACGCACCGCGATGGCTTTATGTGCCGATATACATTGCCATGGGCTGGGGCGCATTCGTCTACGTTGTAGATTTCATGAACGCAAACGCACCAATGATGATACTGATTTTGGTTGGCGGCCTTTGCTACACACTTGGTGCGGTGGTCTACGCGCTAAAGAAACCAAATCCGTTTCCCGGTGTTTTTGGTTTCCACGAGATATTCCACTCATTCACGGTGCTGGCTTTTATGTGCCACTGGACCGCTGCATTACTTATTGCGCTTAGCCCCGCTGCCGGTAGCTTCGGCGTCTAGCTTTTCCTGAATTTCGGCGCGGTATCGAACTCGGCGCACGCGGCGAACTAGATCAAAAATCAGCAATGTGGCACCCAGCGCCATTCCAAAGGTGGCAATAAACCCGATAGTTCCCGGACTATAAAAAGTATTGGCCGGGTCTGTTGATGGTGATGGGCTTGGCGTGGCGGCAAGAATTGCTGAAATCAAAGTTTGCATGCTTTAAGTATGTAGCCTTAAAGGTAATGAGTTCCGAAACTGACCTTTTAGCGGCACGCTATGGCAAAACCGCCACCAATAGCAAGCGCACCCGCCAGCGAATCATCGCTTTGACATCGGTCCTTTTGGCAGCATTCCTTGGCTGGGCAATTTGGGTCACCGTTAGCGGAGTCAACGAAATCAAACACAGTGTTTTGGGCTATCAGGTGCTGAGCGAGGGCCAAACATCGGTCAAATTTAGTGTTCAGAGCCCCACTGGAGCCGCCAAATGCGCCATCCAGGTGTTGAATCAGGGATTTGCCGTTGTGGGCTACAAAGAGGTTGAGGTTCCGGAATCTGGGCAGTACGAAACCTTCGTGAATACGACCGAACTGGGCGTCACTGGGCTAGTCGATAAATGCTGGCTCAAATAAACTAGAGGGATTATGTCTGAAACCCACGAAGCAACCTGGCTCACTCAAGAGGCCTACGACCGACTCGCAAGCGAGCTGGAGTACCTTTTGACTGTTGCCCGCCAAGATATCGCCAAGAAGATTCAAGAGGCTCGCGAAGAAGGCGACCTAAAGGAAAACGGCGGCTACCACGCGGCCAAAGAAGAGCAGGGCAAGATTGAGGCTCGCGCAGCGCGACTAGAGGCTATCTTGGCCAACGCAGTCGTTGGCGAGGCTCGTGAGTCAAATGGCGTGGTTGAACAAGGCACCGTGATCAAGCTGACCATGAATGGCAGCGAGATGGAATTTTTGTTGGGCAGTGCCGAGATCGCCGAAGGCAGTGACATTGAGGTTTACAGCCCTGACTCACCGATAGGTACCGCGATCCTGGGAGCAAAGGTTGGTGACACCGTTTCATTCTTTGCACCAAACGGTAAGGAACGCGAGATCAAGATTTTGGAAGTGAAAAACTTCTTAGGTTAAAACCAATCCCCCGGATTTGTTCCGGGGGATTGGTTTTTAAGTCTTAATCTTTGACGAACTACTCTTCGTCAATGCGCGCTTTGAGGCCGGCATCTTGCAGTGCCTTCAAAACTCGCTGGCGATGTTCGTGACCGGTGGTCTCAACCGACATCTTTAGTTCCACCTCGGAAATCTCAAGGCCCTTGCCATGACGAGTGTGCAGCACCTCAACCACGTTTCCATGTGCTGATGCAATAGCCTCTGCAGTTTTTACCAACATACCTGGACGGTCTGGAAGCATCACAGAGATTGATGTGTAGCGCTCGGCAGCAGCCAAACCGTGACCAACAACTTTTTGCAACAGAAGCGGATCAATGTTTCCGCCAGAAAGAATCACAACGGTTCTTCCCTTGAGTTTTACCGCACCAGACATGATTGCTGCAACACCAACGGCACCGGCAGGTTCAACCACCATCTTGGAACGCTCAAGCAAAACCACGATTGCCTTCGCAATTTCGTCGTCGCTTACAGTCACGACCTTATCGATGTTCTTTTTGATGAGTGCAAACGGAATCGCACCCGGCTTGCTAACTGCAATACCGTCGGCAATTGTGCGAGTGATCTGCTGCTCTACCGGGCGACCAAGTTTTAGCGACTGCACGTATGGTGAGGCATTCTTTGCCTGCACACCGATCACCTTGATTTTGCGCCCCATTGCGGCAGCCTTTAGCTTTGCTGCAGTGGCAACACCGGCAGCAAGACCACCGCCACCGATCGCGACCAGAATGTTATCTACGTTCTCGAGTTCCTCAAGAACTTCCAGCCCAACGGTTCCCTGGCCGGCAATCACATCAAGGTGATCGAACGGCGGAATAAAAATTGCACCCTTCTTGGCAGAGTAATCCTGCGCTGCCTTTAGGGTTTCGGCAAAAACCGCTCCGGTAAGCACAACCTCGGCACCGTAGTTTTCAGTAGCCTGAAGCTTAGGCAGTGATGCGCCAATCGGCATAAAGATGGTTGCCTTGATACCAAGCTTCCGTGCCGCCAGCGCCACACCTTGAGCGTGGTTTCCCGCGCTTGCCGCAACTACACCCTTTTTGCGCTCGGCTGGGGTCAGTTTGCTCATGCGGTTATAGGCACCACGAAGTTTGTAAGCACCGGTTCGCTGCAGGTTTTCACACTTCAGGAAGACATCAGTTCCAGTTAATTTGGTGAGGTAGTTGCTCTTCAGAATTGGAGTCTCAATGGCAACCTTCAGCACGTTCTGGTGCGCGAGTTCAAACTCGGCAAGAGTTGGCTGAGTAACTTTGGTAGACATTGGTACCTCACTAGATTCAGGACTTCTAGTAAGTCTAGTTTGTTGCGGTGGTTCAGGCCTTTAGAACTTGCTGCCGATTGCGCGCAGACGAGCAACACGCTGCGGAATCGGTGGGTGGGTTGAGAACAGACGCTCGGTCAGGCCTGGTTTCACCGGATCGTTGATGTACATATGGGCCATCGACGAACTCGCACGACGCATTGGCTTGCCGTACTGCCCCAGCTTTTCCAACGCACTAGCCAGACCCTCTGGGTAGCGTGTGGTCTGTGCTCCGCTTGCATCGGCAAGGTATTCGCGCTGACGCGAAACCGCCGCCGCCACAATTGGACCAAGCAGCCAAGAAATAATTGTTGCCACAACACCGATAAGTATCATCGCGGCACCAAAACCATTGTCGTTCGAGTCTCGGCGGCTACCACCTGAGAAAAAAGCCATACGGATTGCAAAGTCTGCCAGTACTCCAACGGCACTAACTAGACCAAACACGATAGTTGAAACACGAATGTCGTAATTCTTGACGTGACCAAGCTCGTGAGCCATTACGCCCTCAAGCTCTTTGTCGTTCATGATTGCCAGCAAACCGGTGGTGGCGGCAACCACAGCGTGCTT
>CAZWHL010000001.1:9917-35211 GCA_964633625.1 uncultured Rhodoluna sp. | reverse complement strand
CCAAGTATTGCGACGAAACCAAACACGATGAAAAACGTGTTTCGTTTATTAGCAGCTATAGCTGAATACATAGTTGTAAGGCTATTAGAACTTTACGGTTGGCGCGTCTGCGATCGCAGCAGAGTCGGCAACCTCAAAGAACTCGCGCTCTTTGAAACCGAGCCCGCGCACAAACAAGGTCTGTGGGAACTGCTTGATCTTGGTGTTTAGTTCTCGAACGCCTCCGTTATAGAAACGGCGTGCGGCCATGATTTTGTCTTCAGTGTCTGAAAGTTCCTGCTGCAGGCTTAGGAAGTTTTGGTTGGCTTGCAACTGTGGGTAAGCCTCGGCGACTGCGAACAGGCTCTTCATAGCTGAACCAAATGCGTCTTCGGCCGCCGCTGCCTGACCCGGGTGTGAAAGTACCTGAGGTGAAACGGTAGCTGCACGTGCCTTTGTCACGTTATCGAAGACCTCTTTTTCATGGGTCGCGTAACCCTTAACGGTCTCGATCAAGTTTGGAATCAGATCGGCACGACGCTTGAGCTGAACGGTGATGTCACTCCAGGCCTCATCAACACGAACGTTCAAGGTGACTAGGCCGTTGTAAGTAGCCCATAGGAAAATACCGATAAGTGCAATTGCGCCGATTACGACGATAAGTGTGATGTCCATGTGGCAATGTTAACCCGCACTTGCTGGGAGTTTGCTGAATTAGAGCAACCTTCGGGGCTCAAGTAATGCAACGAACCCCGCCCTAAATGCTTCGCATTTTGGGGCCCGAGGTGGGTTCGTCGAACCACCGTCATAAAAATTAAAACCTTCCATAAAGGAAGGTTTTAATTTTTGTGCCCCTGGTGGGACTCGAACCCACACTGTAGCGATTTTAAGTCGCCTTTCTCTGCCATTGGAATACAGGGGCAAACGCTTGCGCGCTTGAAAAAGAAATGACGCCTAGAGACCTAGGCGTCATTTCCAAGTTTTGCGATTAGGCCTTTGGACGTGACGCGAAGGTCGCGAAAGCTAATCGTGGGTCCTTAGTTGCCGAAATCGCAACGATGTCACGACGTAGCAAGAAGTTCCAGATCCAGCCAGACACTACGCGAATCTTGCGCTCCCACATCGGCATAGCAAGACCGTGGTAGCCACGGTGCATGAACCAAGCGATTACACCCTTGATTGCTAGCTTCTTGTACTGGTAAACACCAACACCAATTCCTAGACCGGCAACTGCACCCAGGTTCTTGTGAAGGTACTCTTCGATGGTCTGGTTGCGAAGTGAAGCAACGATGTTTTTAGCAAGTAGCTTTGCCTGACGAACGGCGTGCTGAGCATTTGGAACACAGAAGCCACCAACACCGCCACCTGATAGGTCAGGAACAGCAGAAACGTCACCAGCGGTCCAGGCGTCTACGATTACCTTCTCGCCGTCAACAACCTGGAGGGTTGCCTTTGCGGTGATGCGGCCACGTTCGTCTAGCGGTAGATCGGTGTTGCGTACGAATGGGTGCGCCATAACACCGGCGGTCCAAACGATTACGTCTGACTCGAATGACTCACCTGTAGAAAGTTCAATCTTGCCGTTTTCAGCAGACTGCAACTGAGTGTTTAGGTGAATCTTTGCGCCGCGCTTGTCTAGGTTTGCGATAACCCACTCGCTGGTGTTCAAAGCAACTTCTGGCATGATGCGGCCCATGGCCTCGATCAAGTGGAAGTGAGTGTCTGCGAAAGAAATATTTGGGTAGTAACGCAGTAAGTAGCTAACTAGCGAACGCATTTCAGCGAAAGTCTCTATACCTGCGAAACCACCACCAACTACAACGAAAGTCAGTAGACGATCGCGTGCTGCACCCGCAGGCAAGTTAGCTGCCTTGTCTAGGTTGGTGATGATGCGGTTGCGTATTTCAACTGCTTCTTCGATGGTCTTCAAACCAATGGCATTGTCTGCAACACCTGGAATTGGGAAGGTGCGCGAAACCGCACCAGCTGTAACCACAATCTGGTCATACTGCATCTTGTAAGGAGCTAGGCCCTCTACTTCGATGGTTGCAGTCTTGGTCTTGTGATCAACATTTGTTACTTTGCCGGCAACGATGTTGGTCTTGCGTAGGTGACGTCGGTGAGAAGTCACAACGTGACGAGCCTCGATTGAACCTGCAACTACCTCAGGCAGGAAAGGCTGGTAGGTCAAGTATGGAAGTGGGTCTACAAGAGTGACCTCCGCCTCGCCCTGCTTCAAGTGCTTCTCTAGCTTGAAAGCTGTGTAGAAACCGGCGTAACCGCCACCGACAATAAGAATTTTGGGCGCGTTGGCGCCAGAGTTGATTGCAGACATTGTTCCATTTTAGGCCCAAGTCAGCCCTGAATTAGCCGTAGTAGAGCCTCGTGGCACGGGGCGAAGCAACCTTACAAAGTGCGCTACAAGTTACTTTCGCAAACGCACCTATTTGGGCTCCACGAGCAAGCCGCCAGTGCGATATCGCCTATCGGGTTTACTCCCGGACCAGCCGCTAGTGCGTGGCCGATTAGCGCGTGCAGGCACTTCACGCGCGTTGGCATGCCACCGGCCGAGATTCCTGCAATTTCTGGAACCTCAAGACCAAGTTCGTGTGCCGTTTTGTCGCGATCGGCAATGAAGGCCTCGTGAGCTGCCTGGTAGGCGGCGGCAAGTTCCGGTTCGTCGGCTAGTCGCTGTTGCAATTCGGCCATTAGGCCGCTTGCCTCGAGAGTTGAGACGGCCGAGGTCGCGCCCTTGTGAGTTAAGTAGTAGGTAGTTGGGAAAGGCGTTCCATCGGCAAGTCGAGGTGCGGTGTGCACCACGGTTGGCTTACCACAAATGCATCGGGCGGCAATCGCAACAATGTCGCGAGCCTCGCGGCCAAGTTGACGCGAAACCTCGGCAATGTCTTCAGCGGTTGCTGGAGTAAGCGGCATTAGTTTCCGGCCTTAGTGTTTGCACCACTCTTGGTTTCGGCAACGATGTTTTTATCGGTTGGCTGCTCTACCCCGGCGCGAATTACTGATTCCAAAACAGCATCGACCCAGTTGTTTTTGGTTTGGTAAATCGTGCTTGAGATCTGCGCATTGTTTTTGTCGGCGGCCATCTTGGCGCCAACCGTTCCAGAGGTATCCGAGGTGTTCACACCATCGGCGTCCATTACCAGGTAAGACACTTCGCCTGGCATTACGTAATAAAGGCGGTCGCGAGCCTGAGCACGAATGTAAGCGGGATCTTCCCAACGTTTGCGCTCTACCTGCATCTGGGCAACTTCTTTTTTAGCTTCTTCAAGACTTTGCTGAGCCGCAAAAATTGCCTGGCGCTGCATGAACCAGGTTTGAACTCGCGGCGCAAGAGTAACCACACCAAGCACGATCATCGCCAACAGCGTGAGGCTAGACAGGTTTAAACGAGAAACCCGCAAAGCGGCCTTCGATTGTGAAGGCGCAACTTTGCGGGGTGTTCTCATGCTCTAAGTATTACGCCTTGAAACGAGGAAAAGCTGAACGACCAGCGTAGAACGCTGCATCGCTTAGTTCTTCTTCGATGCGTAGCAACTGGTTGTACTTTGCAACACGCTCTGAACGAGCAGGTGCACCAGTCTTGATCTGGCCGGCGTTCGTTGCAACTGCAAGGTCAGCAATGAAGGTGTCCTCTGTCTCACCTGAACGGTGAGAAATGATCGCTTTCATTCCGCTGCGCTGAGCCAGCGAAACAGCATCAAGCGTTTCGGTCAAGGTACCGATTTGGTTTACCTTTACAAGAATCGAATTACCGGCAGCCTCGTCGATACCCTTCTGCAAACGAGCTGGGTTAGTCACGTACAGGTCATCACCAACTAGCTGAACCTTTGTGCCAAGTGATGCAGTCATCTTGGTCCATGAGGCCCAGTCGTCTTCTGAGAGTGGGTCTTCGATTGAAACCAGTGGGAAGCGAGCAACAAGATCGGTGTAGTAAGCGATCATCTCATCGCCAGTGCGCTCCTGACCCTCGAAGGTGTACTTCTTGGTCTGTTCTGAGTAGAACTCTGTGGCTGCAACGTCTAATGCAAGTGCAATGTCGGTGCCTAGCTTGTAGCCAGCCTTTGCAATTGCCTCTGCGATTAACTCAAGTGCCGCTGCGTTGTTTGGAAGCTCAGGCGCAAAACCACCCTCGTCACCTAGACCGGTTGAAAGGCCCTTGCTGTGAAGCAGACCCTTTAGTGCGTGGTAAACCTCGACTCCCCAACGGATTGCTTCGCTGAAGGTCTCGGCACCAAGTGGCACGATCATGAATTCCTGAATGTCAACACCGGTGTCAGCGTGTGCGCCACCGTTGATGATGTTCATAAGTGGAACTGGAAGTGTATAAGCGTTTGGTCCACCAAGGTAGCGGTAAAGAGGCTGACCGGTGTACTCGGCAGCTGCACGTGCGTTAGCCAGCGAGACACCAAGAATTGCGTTTGCGCCTAGGTTCTCTTTGTTAGCAGTGCCGTCGATTGAAATAAGCGCGGCATCAACTAGGCGCTGGTCAAGCGCGTCAAAGCCAACGAGTGCTTCGTCAACTGTTTCGACAACAGCCTTGACTGCGTTCTGAACACCCTTGCCTAGGTAGCGAGACTTGTCGCCGTCGCGGCTTTCGTGTGCTTCGAATGCACCGGTAGATGCGCCTGATGGAACTGCAGCGCGACCAAAGCTGTCGTCTTCTAGCAGTACCTCAACCTCAATGGTTGGGTTTCCGCGTGAGTCAAGAATCTCGCGTGCGCCAATTGCTTCAATGATTGACAAGATGTCTCCTTATTTGGGCTGTGATAGACGCGCCAAAACGACGCGAAAAAACGTCGTTGTAATAGGTCTTAGTTTAGGCGATTGGCTTGATGTCGAGGCTCTCGAAGCTGTTCGAGTCCGCGCCAACCGTGGCAAAGTGCGTAAATCCCTGCTCGGCAAGGCTATCAAGCAGCAGATTCAGCTTCTTTGGGCGTTGCTCAAGGCGCACGCCGTAGCCATGTTCAAAAAGTTCTTTTTGACGAGCCAGTGCAGCACCGATAGTCTCGGCGCTGGTGTCTTCGAGCACCAGAACCAAGCGCATTGGTGCCTTGCTGACTAGGGAGTCTGGAACAAGATCAACCGCACGCTCAAAACCAATCGAGATACCAACTGCTGGAACATCTTCGCCGGTCCAGCGACCAATCATTCCGTCGTAGCGACCGCCACCACCGATTGATGAACCGGACTCTGGGTGTTCGATTTCAAAAATTGTTCCGGTGTAGTAACCCATACCTCGAACCAGGGTTGGGTCAAAGCGCAGCCTACCCTTGCCGAATCGTGATTCAACTGCAGCAAAAATATCTTGTAGTTCACCGGGAGTTTCAAGATCCGATTTCAGTGAAGCCAACCAACCAGTTGCAGTTTCGGCAACCTTGGCGCCAAACTTTTCACCCAATTCCTTTACCACGCCCTCGGCAAAGATTTTGTCTAGCTTGTCAATGATGATCATCGCCGCTGGTTTGCCATCTTCTGGAATTCCTAAACCTTCAAGCAAATTAGCTAGCAGCACGCGGTGGTTCACTCGAATAATTGCGTCGCTCAGATGAATTGATTCCAGGGCTTCAAGTGAAGATACCAGAATGTCGATCTCGGCAAGGACCGATGAATCGCCAATGATGTCGATATCACACTGAATGAACTGACGGTAGCGACCCTTTTGTGGGCGCTCTGCTCGCCAAACCGGACCGGTTTGAATAGCCTTGAAAACTTTTGGTAACTTTGCGCGATTGGTTGCAAAGTAACGAGTCAGCGGAACGGTTAGGTCATAGCGCAAACCAAGATCCGCCAGTTGGTCAATGCTGTCATCAGTTTTGCCAGCTAAAGCACGGTCAAGTTCTTCGCCGCGCTTCATCACGCGGAAGGCAAGCTTTTCGTTGTCGCCGCCTTGACCCGAGGTCAGGCGTTCAAGATCTTCAAGAGCCGGAGTTTCAATTTCTTGAAAGCCGTGTGAAAGATACGTGCTGCGAATGGTGTTGAGAACGATGTCGCGCTTTAACTTTTCTACGGGTAGAAAATCGCGCATGCCACGGGGTGGGTGCACGTCTTTAGCCATGGCCCAAGTTTACTGGGCGGGTTGGTTATTCCGAGGGAAGCGCGATTACGCCTGCGTCAGATGCATCGTCAAGTTCAACCTCGCGAATTTCAACCTGCAGTTCTTTTACCGCGCCACGAAGCGCGCCCTCGGCATCAATTCCGGCGGCACGTGCAGACGAAACCATTGCCAACAAAATTGCACCAAGCTCTGCCTCATTGGTCACACTGAACGGTCCGGGCGCATTTGCGTCTAGAAGCCCAATTTTTTCTGCCTTGCCAATCACCTTGTCGGCTAGCGCCAAAGCCGGCAGGTGTTGTGGAATGCCATCCAACACCGATGATCGTTCTGGCTTCTCACGCTTCTTGTGATCGTCCCAGTTGACCATAACGTCTTCACCGGTCTCTGCCTTATATTTTTCAAGTTCTTCGGCATTGCCAAAAACATGCGGGTGACGACCAACCATTTTCTTTATTGAAAGTTCGGCCACGTCTTGAATGTCAAACTTCTCACCAAGGGAACCGTGCTCGGCAAGATCGCTGTGGAAGACCACGTGGTACAAAACATCGCCAAGTTCTTCGAGCACTTCGTCTCGGTTTCCAGACTCAATGGCATCCACCAGCTCGTAGACCTCTTCGATCAAGTACTTCACCAACGATTGGTGAGTCTGCTCGGCATCCCAAGGGCAGCCGCCCGGGCCGCGAAGTCTTGCGGCAACTGCAATCAGTTCATCAAGCTTGGTCATTTTTACTACTTTCGGTGTTTGAAAAAACCTTAGCCAATAAGCCCCACGCCCACTGGATGATGGCAGTGTCGCGCAATGGTTCGAAGTTCTCGTCGCGCGGTGCAGTGATCAGCAATGTTTGTGCCGACTGCAAATACTTGGTGCCTGGGTAAATGCTGGCGATTCGCACCTGCTCCGCTTCAGTTAGTTCAACCGGTTGCAACTTTGCCTGTAAACCAAGAACGTTGAAATCCTTCAAGCCAAGGCGATTTGCTTGCTGACGCAACTCTGTGACATCAATCAAATTCTTAACCGGATCAGGAGCTGCACCGTATCGGTCTTCTAGCTCGGCCAGAATCGCATCAAGTTGCGCGCGAGTCCCACGCTCACCGCTTGCTGCAGAAAGCTTGTGATACGCCTCAAGGCGAAGTCGCTCACTGTCAACGTAGGTATTGGGAATGTGAGCATCAACCGGCAGTTCCAATTTCAACTCAGCCGGCGACTCTGTTTTGATTCCCTTGAACTCGGAAACCGCTTCACCGATCATGCGCAGATACAAATCAAAACCAACACCAGCAATGTGACCGGACTGCTCACCACCAAGTAAGTTACCGGCACCGCGAATTTCAAGATCCTTTAGCGCAACCTGCATTCCGGCACCAAGTTCGTTGTTCTGGGCGATGGTTGCCAGGCGATCGTGTGCCGTCTCAGTTAGTGGCTTACTTGGGTCGTAGAAGAAGTAAGCGTAAGCACGCTCGCGACTGCGGCCCACTCGCCCGCGAATCTGGTGCAACTGACTAAGGCCAAAGTTTTCGGCGCGATCAACAATCAAGGTGTTGGCATTTGGAATGTCGATTCCGGTTTCGATGATGGTGGTTGAAATTAGAACGTCAAACTTTCGTTCCCAAAAATCAACCACTACTTGCTCAAGTGCGCTCTCAGACATTTGACCGTGAGCAACGGCGATGCGTGCCTCTGGTACGAGTTCGGCAAGCTGATTTGCCACGGCCTCAATAGTGCTCACGCGGTTATGAACAAAGAACACCTGGCCCTCACGAATTAGCTCGCGACGAATAGCGGCGGCTACTTGCTTCTCACTGTAAGCACCAATGTAAGTGAGGATTGGGTGGCGCTCCTCTGGCGGCGTTGCCAAAGTAGACATTTCACGAATTCCGGTGATCGCCATCTCTAGCGTGCGCGGAATTGGTGTTGCCGACATAGACAGAATGTCAACATTAGTTTTTAACTCTTTGAGTTTTTCTTTGTGCTCAACACCAAAGCGCTGTTCCTCGTCGATGATTACCAAACCAAGTTGACGGAACTTCACATTCTTTGAAAGCAATCGATGAGTACCAATCACTAAATCAACGCTGCCGTTTTCCAGACCCTCAAGAGTTTCTTTGACCTCCTTGGCGCTTTGAAAACGTGATAGCGATCGAACTGTAACCGGGAAGCCAGCGTAGCGAGCCTCGAAGGTATCGGTGTGCTGACGAACCAACAAAGTGGTTGGCACCAGCATGGCCACCTGCTTGCCATCCTGAATTGCCTTGAAAGCGGCGCGAACCGCGACCTCTGTCTTGCCGTAACCCACATCACCGGCAAGTAAACGGTCCATAGGAATTTCTTTTTCCATGTCGCGCTTCACTTCGTCAATAGTGGTCAGCTGATCCGGAGTCTCGGCGAAAGCAAAAGCTTCTTCGAGTTCGTGTTGCCAAGGAGTGTCTGGGCCAAACGCGTGTCCACGAGACTTCATGCGTGCCGAGTAAAGCTTGACCAGGTCAATTGCAATCTTGCGAATTGCCTTGCGTGCATTGCCCTTAACTTTGGCCCAGTCACTGCCACCCATCTTGGAAAGCACCGGAGCCTCGCCGCCCACGTATCGGGTTAGTAGATCAAGTTGGTCGGTAGGAACAAACAGAGTGTCACCCGGATATCCGCGCTTAGATGGTGCGTACTCGATCAAAAGATATTCGCGTTGGTGTTGCTGGCGACCAACACCGCTGGTGCGTTCAACCAATTCCACGAATCGCCCAATGCCGTGAGTCTCGTGCACAACGTAATCACCCTGCTTCAAGCTCAGCGGGTCAACTGCCTGGCCACGCTTGCTGGCCAACTTTCGAACCTGCGGGCTTACATACACCGATGATTTTCCGTAGAACTCGGACTCGGTGATGACGATAGTTTTGCTGTCCGGTGCAGTGAAACCCTTGCGCAGATTTCCCTGAGTCACCTGAGCGTTGATGCCAGCCGAGTTTAATTGTTCATTCAGACGCTCAACCGTTCCGTGACCCTCGGCGACCACTATGACTTGTTGGCCTTGCTTGCACTGGTCCTCTAGCCACTCGAGTGCGGTGGTATCTAAGCCCTTGAAGTTTGGAATCTCAAAAAGGTTGAGGTTCACCAGCGAATCGTCGTCGGCACCAAACTGCGAAACGGTGATAAGTGAGCGACCAACAAGGGAATCTTTGAATTGTGAAAGGTCAATGAAACCGCCATCACTCAAATCAAGTGGCGCCTGGGCACCTTCAACCGCGGCATCCCAAGCCGCGTGCAGAAATTCCTCGTTGGTTTCAACAAGATTTGCAGCTCGAGCAGCCGATTTTTCTGGCGATAGCAATACGGCAAGCGCGCTATTTGGAAGGTAGTCGGTGAATGGCACCATTGCGTCTACCAAAACCGGAGCAAGTGATTCCATTCCATCAACCGGAATACCCTCGGCGATCTTGGCAAGCATGGTTGAAATGTTTGGAAACTCGTGCAGCATTTCACGCGCGCGACCAGCGACACTTGGTGTGATGATAACTTCGCGAGCCGGATAGAGATCGATTTCATCGATTCTTTCGCCGGCATCTTCGCCCGTGATTGTCCGTTGATCGGCAACGCTAAAGATACGTATGTCATCTAATTCATCGCCAAAGAATTCCAGACGCATCGCGTGTTCGGCAGTGGTTGGAAAAATATCCAGGATTCCACCACGCACCGCAAACTCGCCACGGCGGGTGACCATGTCTACTCGCTGATACGCCAACTCAACGAGTTTGAGTGAAAGCTCAAACAGTAGGTAGTCCTTACCGCGCTCAAGTTTTAGAGGCGGGTGGTTGGCCAACCCGGCAACCACCGGCTGTAGTACTGCACGAACCGATGCCAAAACAAATACCGAGTGATGAAGTTTCTTTTTCTCAATCAGGGCTGAGATTTCGTTTAAGCGGTGCAGCACCTGCAGGCGCTTGCCAACTGTTTCTGGGCTTGGGCTGAGACGCTCGTGCGGCAGGGTCTCCCAGGATGGGAATTCCAGAATTTCCGACTCCGGTGAAAGTGATTTCAGTGCCGCGGCTACGTCTTCAGCCTCGCGACCGGTGGCAACCACCACCAACTGCACCTGGGCCAGCTTGGCATCGTGTCTGAATTGGTTAATTACTTCAAGCACCGGAGCGTGAGCACCTTGCGGAGCAACGATGTCGATGCGCGAGTTCTTAATCTTGGCTTGCAGTGCGACGAAGGGATATCCTTCTGAAATGAGAGCGGCAAGGCGCGACAGGGCCTTGAGATTTTCTACACTCACGGGGTTAAGTCTAAGTTGCAAAAAGCCCAATAGGAACCAGGCAATGTTGAGTTTGCCTAGTTAGGCCTTTGGGTTAATTTTGTTTTGGGCGTCTAGCACACCAGACTTCACGATCTCTTCAACAGCATCGGCAGCAAGCTCCAGTGTCACTGGCAAATTCTTACGCTCGGTTGAATTGAAATCCTTTAGAACAAAGTCTGCGGTGTCCATACGGCCCGGTGGTCTGCCAATACCAATGCGCACGCGAGTGAAGTCATTTGATCCGCAAGCGGCAATGATATCGCGAAGTCCGTTGTGGCCAGCGTGACCGCCGCCCTTTTTGATTCGAATGGTTTCGGCATCGATGTCTAATTCATCGTGCAGAACAATCAAGTTTGAAAGTGGCACGTCGTAGAACTTCATCAGCGATGAAACTGGCCCGCCACTGGTGTTCATGTATGAACCAGGCTTGGCCAAAATTAGCTTTGCTCCCCCATAGCCAAGGCGTGCTTCGGCTACTGCGGCATTTGATTTGTGACTCTTGAATGTTGCGCTGTGTCGGTCGGCCAACACCGATAATGCCATCTGACCAACGTTGTGTCGGTTAGCAGAATAGTCGGGCCCAGGATTCCCGAGCCCGACTATTAAGAATGCTGAAGATGACAGATTAAGCCTTTGGAGCCTCGGCTGCAGCTGCAGCAGGAGTCTCTTCGGCGTGACCAGCCTGAGTCATAACTACTGATGCAATTAGTTCGTCAGCTGGTAGCTCAATCTTGGCGCCTGCAGGAATCTTGATGTCGCTCGCAACAATGTGGAATCCAGCGCCGTTGTCCTTGGTAACAAAGATCTCAACGAAGTCAGGGATGCTGGTTGCAGCGACTTCTAGCTTCACGGTCTTGTGCTCTACGTCCACGATAGTTCCAGACATTGACTCGCCAACTACGTGAACTGGAACTTCAACATGCACACGCTCGCCCTTTACAAGCTCAACTAGGTCGATGTGCTCGATAACCTGGGTAACTGCATCCTTGGTTGCGCTCTTTACAAGAACTGACTCTTCCTTACCGTTGATGGTTAGGTCGATAACTGCGTTCTTGTGACGAAGAATAAGTGCAACTTCGTGAGCAGGAACGGTGATGTGGCGAGGCTCTGACCCGTGACCGTAAATAACGGCTGGAGTCTGACCCGCTGCACGTGCCTGACGTGAAGCGCCCTTACCAAACTTGGTGCGTGGAGTACCCACAAGCTTTGCTGCTGTGTTCATGATTTCTCTTCTCTTTCTGTCAACTCAAGCGTTTTACGCGAGGACAAGTCGGAAGACTTTTTACCCCGTCGATAACGGCCCCATTTGGAGCCCTCGCCGTTGTTCTAGGAAGAGTCTAATGCTAGGCGTGGCCTGGGAACAACTTGTTTACCGAGTCATCACCGAATACCGCGCTGATTGCAGCCGCAATCAGTGGTGCGATTGACAGCACAGTTAGGTTGTCGAACTGTTTTTCACGTGTGATTGGCAGGGTGTTAGTGACGATAACTTCATCGACCACACCGCTAGACAGACGCTCAACGGCAGGGTTTGAGAACACCGCGTGAGTAGCAGCCACGATTACTCGGGCAGCTCCATTGTCTTTTAGGGCCTTAGCCGCTGCGACGATGGTGCCCGCGGTGTCAATCATGTCGTCAACTAGAAGACAGGTGCGCCCCTTCACATCACCAACAAGCTCGTGCGCCTCAACCTGGTTAGGACGATCTGGATCGCGACGCTTGTGAATGATGGCAAGCGGTGCACCCAAGCGCTCGGCCCAAATGTCTGCTACGCGAACGCGGCCTGAGTCTGGAGAAACCACGGTAAGAAGTTCATCGCCGAAGCGCTCTTTAACGTGATCAGCCAACATCGGCAGTGCCCATAGGTGGTCTACCGGTCCATCGAAGAAACCCTGAATCTGTGGAGTGTGTAGGTCAACTGACATCAATCGGTTTGCGCCAGCCGCCTTGAAAAGATCTGTCATTAGACGAGCAGAGATTGGCTCGCGGCCCTTGTGCTTCTTGTCTTGACGAGCGTATGGAAAGAACGGCGCAACAACAGTGATGCGCTTTGCACTGGCGCGCTTGAGTGCGTCCACCATTAGCAACTGCTCCATAACCCAGTTGTTAATTCCGGCAGCGTGTGACTGAATCACGAAAGCGTCAACACCACGCACCGATTCCTCGTAGCGAACAAAGGTCTCGCCATTGGCGAAGTCGTACGCAGTGGTAGGAACAACTTTGGTGCCAAGGATCTCGGCAACTTCATCGGCGAGCTGCTGATGCGCACGCCCACTCACGATCACTAGGCGCTTGCTGTTGCTCGCTGTGATATCCAATGTGGGCTCCCGCTCTTTTTGTTGTTTTTAGTTTTTTGAAGCTTCAGCAGATTTGCTGCCTGGACGATTAGCAACCACCCAGCCGGCAAGGTTTCGCTGTGGTGCAACTGTCATAGCCAAATCGCCCGACGCTACATCTTTACGAACCACGGTGCCTGCTGCCGTATAGGCTCCATCGCCAATTGTAATCGGTGCAACGAACACGTTATGCGAGCCAGAACGCACGTGCGAACCAATCTTGCTTGAGTGCTTGGCTACGCCATCGTAGTTTGCAAAAATTGTGCCGGCGCCAATGTTGGACTCTTCGCCGATCTCAGCATCGCCCACGTAGCTAAGGTGTGGAACCTTTGAACCGCGACCAATTTTTGCGTTCTTGGTTTCCACAAAAGTGCCAATCTTGCCGTCGGCACCAAGATCTGTTCCAGGACGTAGGTAGGCAAATGGGCCAACGCTTGCGCCGTCGCCAATCTTTGACGCGCTGACGTGTGATTTAACCACCGATGCGTTCGCTCCAACCTGAGTGTCAACCATGACAACTTCTGGTCCTACTGTTGAGCCCTCACCGATTGAAGTGAAGCCCTTCAGATGGGTTCCTGGCAAAAGAGTCACGTCTTCGCCAATCTGCACGGTCACGTCAATCCAAGTTGAACCTGGTTCAAGAATTGTTACTCCTGCCCGCTGCCACGCTTCACAAATTCGGAAGTTGAGTTCGGCGGCTACCTCGGCAAGCTGAACGCGATCGTTGATTCCAGCAACTAACCAGTTGTCGCTAACCGCAAGCGCCTGAACTTTCTTTCCCTCGTGCAAGAGCTCCGCGGCAACATCGGTGAGATATTTTTCACCTTGAGCATTGTGCGAACCAACCTTCGCCAGTGCACTTCGTAGGTGAGCCGCGTCAAAGACATAAATACCGGCGTTGACCTCGGCGATTTCTAGTTGGTCGGCATCGGCGTCACGGTGTTCCACGATCTGAATGAACTTGCCATCGTTGCTTCGGATCACGCGGCCGTAACCGGTTGGATCCTCGACGATTGCGGTAAGTACTGTGGCAGCAAACTTGCCTTCAAGGTGCGCCTCAAGCAGCGACTCAAGGGTTGGTACGTCAAGCAATGGAACATCGCCACTGGTTACGATTACCGCCCCGTTGAAATCTGCAGGAAGTGAATC
The DNA here is from genome assembly GCA_964633625.1 of uncultured Rhodoluna sp. Classification (GTDB taxonomy): domain Bacteria; phylum Actinomycetota; class Actinomycetes; order Actinomycetales; family Microbacteriaceae; genus Rhodoluna. The sequence goes on along the minus strand of CAZWHL010000001.1, from coordinate 21,385 downwards.
AAGCGCACATTCAACTGCTCGGCCGGTGCCCGGGACCTCATCTTGGTGGGCGATGGTGACGGTTGGAAAGAATGCGTTGATGTAATCGGTGAGTGCTTCCTTTTGGTGGCGAATTACCGGAATTACGTGCGCGGCATCAAGCGAGTTTGCGGTGGCTAAAACGTGACCCAATAGAGGAAGCCCGGCGAGTTCGTGCATCACCTTTGGCTTCTTGGAGCGCATACGAGTGCCTTCGCCGGCGGCCAGAACAACAACCGCTAGGTGCTTCTCGCTCATCTGACTCCTCGCCAATTCCTTGGTTGCTCCCCCACCAGGACTCGAACCTAGAACGCCGCATCCAAAGAGCGGAGTGTTGCCATTACACCATAGGGGAACATGAGCCGAGGCCCACAAGACAAGTCTGCCAGATAAGCCAGCACTTGAGCGGGTGCTTTGGCTATTTACTCTGCAGTTGCTCGGATGTTTCCAGCCATTCCAGCTCTAACTGGTCGCGCTTGGCGTTGTATTCGGCTTGTTTGGCAGCCAAGTCAGCCAGGCCCGTGTAGTCAGACTGATCGTGAGCAGCCATCTGTCCGTGTAGCTTGGCTTCATCGCTTGCAAGTTTCTCGAGTGCGCGTTCGATGCGGCTTAGGTTCTTTTCGGCGTCACGCTGTGCGGAGCCCGAGAGCCGAAGCGAAGGTGACGACTCACCTTCGCCGGCTCGAAGCGTCGTCGATCGATTTGAATTTTCGATAGACCCTGCGGGCAATCCAGAAGTTGAGGTGCCCGGCTTTACTGATAACGAGTGCTTGCGCAACTCTAGGTACTGGTCGACACCACCCGGCAGGTGACGCAAGCTGCCATCGCCAAGCAGAGCGTATTGCTGATCGGTGACTCGTTCAAGCAAGTAGCGGTCGTGCGAAACCACGATCAGCGTTCCCGGCCAACCATCCAACAGGTCTTCCATCGCCGCGAGGATATCGGTATCAAGGTCGTTGGTTGGCTCATCAAGGATCAAAACATTTGGCTCGCCAAACAAGAGACGTAAAAATTGCAGGCGGCGCTTTTGACCACCAGATAAATCGGAAATAGGCGTTTGCAGTTGCGCCTGCGTGAAACCAAGTTGCTCAACCAACTGACCAATGCCAACTTCTTTCTTGTCGACTACGAAGAAAGATTTTTCGCGAGCAATCAAACTAAAAATTCTTTCATCGGCAAACTCGTCGAGTTCACGAACTTCTTGACTGAGCGTTGCAATATTTACGGTTTTACCGCGCTTGATTACACCGGAGGTTGGCTGTAACCCACCCTGAATCAATTTGAGAAGCGTAGTCTTACCGGCGCCGTTCACACCAACCAGACCAACGCGATCGCCGGGTCCAAGGCGCCAGGTGACATTGTGAAGTAGTTCGCGACCTTCGATTGTGTAGTTCAGATTTTCGATATCCAAAACGTCTTTACCCAGTCGCTGCGTAGCCAACCTAGAAAGTGCCACACGGTCGCGTGGTTCCGGTTCGTTGGCAATCAACTCGGCAGCAGCGTCTAGGCGAAATTTTGGTTTTGTGGTTCGAGCTGGAGCACCACGGCGCAACCAAGCAAGTTCTTTGCGCATCAGATTTTGTCTGCGCGCCTCAGATGCTGCAGCACTTCGGTCACGCTCGTTGCGCTGCAAAATGTAGGCCGCGTAACCACCTTCAAACGGTTCAATAACGCCGTCGTGCACTTCCCAGGTTAAGTTACAGACTTCATCAAGAAACCATCGGTCGTGAGTAACTACGATCAGGCCACCAGAATTATTTGCCCAGCGAGTTCTTAAGTGTTGTGCCAGCCAGGCAACTCCCTCGATGTCGAGGTGATTGGTTGGCTCGTCGAGCATCACGATATCTAGGTCTTGCACCAGTAATTTCGCCAGCGCCACTCGCCTGCGCTGACCACCAGAGAGTTCACCAACTTGCTTGTTCCAGTCCAGATCGTTTAAAAGCCCTGAAATCACGTCACGAATTTTTGGATTGCCTGCCCAGATGTGCTCAGACACATCGCCAACCACCGATTGCCCAATGGTTAACCCCGGATCAATCACATCTGCCTGGTCAAGCATTCCAAAGGTTAGACCGTTGCGATGAGTTACGCGTCCGTCATCTGGCTGCATACGCTTGGCAAGCAACTTCAACAACGTTGACTTGCCATCACCGTTTCGACCAACTATTCCAATTCGATCGCCGTCATTCACGCCAATCGTGATGCCGTTAAAAACTTTTTTAGTTGGAAACTCCAGCGAGATGTTCTCGGCACCTAACAAGTGCGCCACTAGTTGCTCTCCATCAGGGAACCCTTGGCCGGGCCTCGAGCCGGAATTGCTATGTAGCCATCAAAGGCCAACTGATTGGCGATTGATTCCGCAGCATCTGCAGACTCGGTCAGCATTGCCACGGTTGGGCCAGATCCGGAAACCATCGCAGCTAAAGCACCCGCAGCAAGACCTGCGTGCATGGTGGTGGAAAGCTCAGGCATTAACGCAATCGCAGCTTCTTGCAAATCGTTATGTAGATGCTTGGCGACCTCGCGCGCGTCGCCAAACTGCAACGCAGAAATTAGTTCGCTCGGTTTGCTTGGAGTTGCCACAAGATCTGGTGCCTCGCCGCGAGCTGAACGAATTTCGTCGAGCTTGGCGTAAACGCGCGGTGTACTTAGTCCAGCATCCATTGGCACCAAAACCCAGTGCAACTCTTGCACGCCATCAATTGGTTCTAGGTCATCGCCCTTTCCTATACCAATGGCCGTTCCACCCAACAACGCAAATGGAATGTCGGCTCCCAACTCAGCAGCTTTAGAAAGCAATGCCTCGCCATCAACCCCAGTACACCAAAGTTCATCAACCGCAAGAAGAGCGGCGGCCGCATCCGCAGAACCGCCACCCATTCCTCCGGCAACCGGAACATTTTTTGTAATTTCAAAATTCACCGGATGTGGGTTTTCTAGACCAGCAAGTTCAGCAATTGTTTTTGCGGCGCGAACAACCAAATTATCTTCGCCAGTTGGTACGGCAGCGATCTGATCAGCTGAAAGTGCACCGGATACCGATACGTTCCAAGCATCAGCAGAAGACACGCTCACAGTCTCACGCACGTCCAGTGCCTGATAAACACTAAGCACCTCGTGATAGCCGTTGTCTTGCAACGCACCCACCTTGAAGAAGATGTTGATCTTTCCCGGGGCACTTACAGTTACGCGATTGGTCATTTCTGATCCAATCTTCTGTGCATGCCAGCTAAAACGTCTTGCCAGTATTGCTGCTTTGGCTTAATTTCTGATTCACTCTTCAATAACTCGTGAACAATATTTGCTCGAACGCCGCCGTCGATAATTTCAAAAGAAATTATGGCTCGACTGTTATCTGCAAAAGCCAACTTCACTTCGCCATTTTTTGCCGAGATTAATCTAGGCCGGTCAAAAACTACCCACGAAGAAACATCGCTGAGCACCGAAAACAGCTGGCCCATTCCAGACTCAAAATCTTCTTGTATTTTGAACGCAATTGTCATTAGCGCGCCTCAGCAATTGCTAGGAATTGATGAACTGTAAGTTCCTCGCCACGAGCTTGCGGACTAATGCCAGCGGACATCAAAATGCGCTCTGCCTCGGCTGGTGAACCAGCCCAGTTAGCCAAAGCCTGGCGCAAGGTCTTGCGGCGTTGACCAAAGGCGGCATCGGCAACCTCAAAAGTTGCCAGGCGCATAGCTTCGTCACCAAGCGGTACAGCACGTTTTGAGAAGTAAACCAAAGCTGAATCCACATTTGGTACCGGCCAGAAAATATTGCGACCAACATTGCCGGCCAAATAAGACTCGGCATACCAAGCCAACTTCACACTTGGAATGCCATAAATCTTTGACCCTGGTTCAGCGGCTAATCGGTGTGCCACCTCTGCCTGAACCAATACCAGCCCTGTTTGGATTGTGGAAAAGCGCTCTAATAAGTGCAGCAGCACTGGAACAGAAATGTTGTAGGGAAGATTGGCTACCAGAGCATCCGGCACTGAAGGCAGTTCGTTTACCTTGAGCGCATCGTCGCGAACCAAGGTGAAGTCGGTGCCCGGTGCACGCTTGGCAATAGTTGCCTCAAGCTCTGATGCCATCTTTGGATCAATCTCAACAGCGATAACTTTTTTAGCAACTTCAAGCAGGCCAAGTGTCAGTGAACCAAGCCCTGGACCAATTTCAACCACCGTCTCCGAGCCAGTCAGTTTTGCCGCCGCAACAATACGGCGAATGGTGTTTGGATCGGTGACAAAATTTTGACCAAGTTTTTTAGTTGGGGTCACATCAAGTCGCGATGCCAACTCCCGAATATCAACTGCACCCAAAAGCTCAACCACTAGAAACCCGCTGCCCAATCGCCGTAAACGGTCTCAGTGTTTAGCGCCAACTGCGCGCATAGTTCGTTCAAGTCTTCGCCGCGTACCTCGGCCATAAACCTTGCGGTAACTGGCACCAGGTATGGAGCATTTGGCCGACCACGGAATGGCTCCGGAGCTAAGAACGGCGCATCGGTTTCAATCAAAATCAAATCCTTTGGAGCCATCGAAAGTGAATCACGAAGGTGTTGATTGCGCTTGATAGTGATGTTGCCAGCAAAAGACATGTACCAACCGTTGTCGATGCAAATTTCCGCTAGGTCTGTTTCACCTGAATAACAGTGGAAGACAACCTTTTCCGGTGCACCCACACGCTTCAAAGTTGCAACCACTTCGTCGTGGGCATCGCGGTCATGAATCATCAACGCAATATTGTGTTCTTTGGCGATGCGAATGTGCTCTTCAAAACTGTGCTGCTGCAGGGCTATCGAATTCTCACCCTCTGTCCTAAAGAAATCCAAACCGGTCTCGCCGATCGCACGCACTCGCGGTTGCGAAGCCAATGCCTCAATTTCTGCAATCGCAGCATTTAAGGCATCAAGGTTTTCGTATAGCGGCGCCTCGTTTGGGTGCAGCGCCACAGCAGCCAAAACTCGCGGGTCTTTCGTTGCCAACTCGGCGCACCACTTTGAACTCTCCAGAGTCACGCCAACTTGCACCACGCCTTTGATACCAACGCCCTGGGCGATGTCTAGATTTTCATTCCACGGCATTGCACCAAGGTCTTCGTCAAAAACGAAATCAAGGTGACAGTGGTTGTCGTAAATCGCTACTTCTAGCGGTTCAGGCGCCGCAGGAAACGCTGAGGCAAACGCAGGTGCTTTGCGTTGGCTCATGACTACTTGGCTTCTTCAGTGGTCTCTATGCGAGGGAACAATGCCTCTAGCTCGCCGATTGCAGCACCTGAAGTGAATTGACCCCAGTTGCCAGCATCGGCTGTGTGCTGATCGTCAATTGAGCCAAGCGAAACACCAATGGCCGCCCAAAGCTTTGCGGTTGCTTTGGGGGTGATTGGGTTCAACAGAACGGCAAGAACTCGCAAACCCTCGACGGTGGTGTTCAAAACCGTTGCCAGGCGATCGCGAGTTGCCTCGTCCTTGGCAAGCACCCAAGGTTCTTGCACGGTGATGTAGTTGTTCAATTCATCAACTAAAGTCCAGATCGCACCGATGGCGTCGTGAATTGCAACCTTCTCAATTGCGGCATCAGAATCGGCAACTGCGGCAGCGGCAATTCTTTGCACCTGCAAATCTGCATCGGTGTATTCGCCAGCGGCTGGAAGCACACCTTCGAAGTAGCGGTGCACCATTGCAATTACACGTGAAGCCAAGTTTCCAAAACCATTGGCGAGCTCAGCCTGGTAGCGAGCAGACAGGTCTTCCCATGAGAACGAGCCATCGCTACCAAAGGCGATTGCCTTCATGAAGTAATAGCGGAATGCATCTGAACCAAAAGTGTCAGTGATTTGTGAAGGCGCAATACCGGTGAGCTTGGACTTTGACATCTTCTCGCCACCAACTAGCAACCAACCGTGACCAAAGACTTGATTGGCCGGAGCAAGACCGGCAGCCATCAACATCGCTGGCCAAATAACCGCGTGAAAACGCAAGATGTCTTTTCCTACTACCTGCACGCTCGCTGGCCACAGTGATTCAAACTTTGCCTTGGCATCGGCTGAGTCATCGCCATAACCAATTGCGGTGATGTAGTTCAACAGCGCATCGAACCACACGTAGGTGATATGACCGTTATCCCAAGGGATGTCGATACCCCAGTCAAACTTTTCTTTTGAACGAGAAATCGAAAGATCATCAAGTCCGCGTCGAACGAATGCAACGACCTCGTTGCGAGCAGAATCCGGCTGGATGAAAGTTGGGTTGGCTTCGTAGAAATCCAACAGCGGTTGAGTGAATTCACTTAGCTTGAAGAAGTAGTTGGTCTCTTGGAGTTTCTCAACCGGCTTTGAGTGAATGGCACAAACCTGCTGGCCGGCAAAATCGCCTTGGCCATCAATCAAGTCGCCCTCAGTCTTGTATTCCTCGCAACCAACGCAGTAGTTACCCTCGTAAGAGCCCTGGTAAATAAAACCGGTGTCGTAGAGGTGCTGCAGAAAAACCTGAACGTTTTTCTCGTGACGCACCTCTGTGGTGCGAATGAAGTCTTGGTTGTTTATGTCAATGGTTTCAAGCAGTGGCAACCACGCTTCTTCAACCAACTTGTCTGCCCATTCCTGTGGAGTGGTCTTATTAGCCGCCGCAGTGCGCAAAATCTTCTCGCCGTGCTCATCGGTGCCGGTTAGCAGGAACGACTGCTCGCCGCGCTGGCGATGCCAACGAGCCAACACGTCGGCAGCAACCTCTGTATAGGCGTGACCAATGTGCGGAGCGTCATTGACATAGAAGATTGGGGTTGTTACGTAGAACGACTTTCCCTTGTTTGCAGGCATGGGTTCAATCTTAACCTAGGCGGGTTAGGAGTTGCCTGCCTTGCGACGGTCCAGCACCAGTTGATACAGGTCACTCTTGCTGGCACCGGCTGCCGAAGCGATCTCGGCCACTGCCTCTTTGAGCTTGGCGCCATCAGCCAACAGGGCAAGCACTTGCTCAACCAAATCTTCAACCTGCACTTCGGCAACCTGCGCTCCGGCAATCACCAGCACCATCTCGCCCTTTGGCTCGCCCTTGGCCCACTCAACCAGTTGCGCCAACGTGCCGCGTTCGGTGTGCTCAAACTTCTTGGTTAGTTCGCGAGATACCGTTGCTGCACGATTAGTGCCCAATTCCAACACTGCGTCTTCAAGCGATTCCAAAATTCTGTGTGGTGATTCAAAAAACACCATCGTGCGAGGTTCGCGTGCCAACATTGCAAACAGCTTGCGGCGGTCGCCCTGCTTGCGCGGCAAGAATCCCTCGAACGTAAATCTGTCTGTTGGCAACCCCGATACGGCGAGCGCGCTGAGCACTGCCGATGGACCAGGAATTACGGTGACCTCAATCTTGGCTTCCACCGCGGCACGAACCAGCAAGAAGCCTGGGTCGCTAACAGTTGGCATTCCCGCATCGCTGACCACCAATACGTCTTCATCTTGAGCGATCTCAAGAATTTGCTTGAGGCGATCTCCCTCATTGTGCTCGTGAAGGCTAAATAGACGGGCATTTAGTTTTACGCCCAAAGAATTAGCCAGCTTCAAGAGGCTACGGGTGTCTTCGGCAGCAATGAACTTTGATTCCACTATGGCCTCGACCAGGCGCGGCGACGCATCGGCGAGGTTACCTATGGGCGTAGCAGCAAGAATAAGCACGCTCTATTGTCCAGCATTCTTGTCTAGCATTAGGGACGTGATTGCAACCTTGACCACCTACCTAAATCGCACCGATGTGCGCAAGTTCATCGATCGCTTTGGTGCTTGGCTAATTATTGCCCTGGCTGCGGTCCTGCGCCTTTGGAATCTGGGCTATCCGGGCAAGTTGGTTTTTGATGAGACCTACTACGTAAAAGATGCTTGGACTCTTTGGAACAACGGTGCCGAGCGTGCTTGGCCTAACGATGCCAACGCGTCCTTTGAATCCGGTTCGGTAAATACCTATCTGGCCGACCCAAGTTTTGTAGTTCACCCACCGCTGGGCAAATGGATCATTGGTTTGGGTATGTGGCTTTTTGGTCCGGAGCACTCATACTCGTGGCGCATCACCACTGCCTTGCTTGGAATTGCCGCGGTTGGACTCTTGATTGCGGTTGCCAAACTGATTTTCAAATCAAACGCCTGGGCGTTGGCTGCCGGTTTCCTATTTGCTATTGACGGTCACGCAATCGTGTTGGCCCGCACCGCGCTGCTAGATAATTCACTGATGTTTTTTGCGCTGCTGGCCTTTTACTTTTTTCTTCGCGATCAACAAGTGCGCGATATTGATCGCCTGGTGCGTTTTAGACCGTGGCTATTTGCAGCCGGCCTAAGCCTTGGTGCAGCTACCGCAGTCAAGTGGTCTGGGCTTTACTTCATCGCCGCATTTGGAATTTACGTGGTGGTCAGCGAGGCACTGGCCAGACGTGCGGCTGGCCAAACCGATTGGCTAACAACGGGATTGCTAAAACAGGGTTCATTCACCTTTACAAACCTGGTGCCAATTAGCGCACTGGTCTACCTGACTAGTTGGTCCGGCTGGATCTTCACCAGCGGCGGCTACGACCGAAACGTGACCGGAAATTGGTTCACATCGCTAATCGAATATCACAAAGCCGCCTACGGCTTTCACGTGGGCTTACACACACCGCATAACTACGCCGCCAATGCACTCAGTTGGTTATTTGCGATTCGCCCAACCAGCTTCTTTTACGAAGGGCTAGACACTGGACAAGATTCTTGCAACACGATCGGCGGTTGCTCGAGCGCGATAACAGCACTTGGCAATCCGTTCATCTGGTGGCCCGCGGCAGCATCGGTGTTTTTCTTGGCGGTTTGGTTCGTCAAGACTCGTCAAAGAAGCGCGGGAATTATTCTGCTGGGCTTGGCCGGCGGCTACCTACCGTGGCTATTGTTTTTGAACCGCACAACTTTTCAGTTCTACGCAATCGCGTTCTTACCGTGGATGATCTTGGCGTTAATTTTTGTGGCACGGCATTACGTGTACCAAGCCGCACGTCCCATTCGCGCACAGGGCCTGTTCGTGCTCTACGCGGCACTTTGCCTGCTGGCCACAATCTTTTTCTTGCCAATCTGGAATGGCGCCTGGATCCCTTACTGGTACTGGCATGCCCACATGTGGCTGCCTAGCTGGATTTAGAACACCGATACTCCCCCTGCGCGACCGGCTTTAGGCTGGTGTCATGCCTACCTACGCCGTCACTTATCACTACACAGCAACTCCAGAGCACCTAGCAGAGGTGCGTCCAATTCACCGCGCCTGGCTTGCCGAGCGACTTGCCGAAGGAACTTTGCTAGCAAGCGGTCCAATGGTTGATACACCTACTGCGCTTCTAATTTGGCGAGCAGATTCACTTAAGCAAGTTGCCGAAACTCTAGACAACGATCCATTTGACATCGCCGGTTGCATTGGCGAACGCGAGATTCAGGAATGGAATCCAATCTTTGGGCCTTGGAGTTAACCATGAATGCTAAATCAATCGTCGAGCACAATCCCAAGATCAAACTAAATAACGGTCAGCTAATTCCGCAGGTTGGCTTAGGCGTTTACAAATTGAATGGCGAATCAGCCGAGCCGCTTATCTTGAGTGCTTTCGAGACTGGCTACCGGCGCATCGATACTGCCGCCTTCTATGGCAACGAAGCAGAAGTCGGCAGCGCGGTTAGAAACTCTGGTCTGGCGCGCGATGAGATTTTCATCACCACAAAGATTTGGAAAGACGATCATGGATTTGATCGAGCCCTGACGGCGATCGACGCGAGTCTTTCGCGACTCAACATTGACTACATCGACATGCTGTTGATCCACTGGCCCAGCCCCCAGCTGAATAAATTCGTCGACACCTGGGCAGCCTTTCAACAGGCACAGCAGTCGGGCAAGATTCGCGGCATTGGCGTTTCAAACTTTCAGCCGGCGCACCTGGAACAACTGTTGGCAGCCGGTGGCACTGTGCCGGCTCTCAACCAGGTTGAACTGCACCCGGGACTTCAGCAGACAGAGATACGCTCTTTCAACTCGGCGAACGGTATAGCCACAGAGGCTTGGTCACCGCTTGCTCGTGGACGCTTCAACGACAAGTCGATAATCGAATCTATTAGCGTCAAGCACAACCGCAGCGCTACTCAGGTGATCGTGCGTTGGCATATCCAGTTGGGAAATTTGGTAATTCCAAAGACGGCCACACCATCCCGTTTGGCCGGAAATATATCGGTTTTTGATTTTGAACTTGATGACACCGATATGGCCGCCATCGCAACCCTAGATTCAGGATTGCGCACCGGCCCCCACCCTGAGGAGTTCTAATGCGCGTTCTGATTTCTGGTGCAAGTGGATTGGTGGGCAGTGAGGTTGCTCGTCAACTTACTGCTGCTGGGCACGAACCCATCAAGTTGGTGCGTCGCCCAATCAACGGCCAAGACGAAGTTGAATGGAATCCAGCCACCGGAACTATTCCGGCAGACCTAATGGACAATATCGATGCCGTGGTGAACATGGCCGGTGCTACCACCGGAAAAATTCCATGGACAAAAAAATACAAGCAGGAAATAGTTGCTTCGCGACTTGATTCAACTCGCACATTGGTGAAGGCGATGGCCGGTGCTAAGAATCCACCTAAGGTTTTCGTTAGCGGATCGGCATCGGGGTTCTATGGCGACTGCGGTGACAAGGTGCTCACAGAGTCGGCACCAAAGGGTTCAGGGTTCTTGAGCGACTTGGCCAACCAGTGGGAGCAAGAGGCGAATAAGGCGCCCAGCGGCGTTCGAGTCGTGATTGCCAGAACCACAATGGTGATGTCTCGCAAGCTTGGCGCTCTTGGGCGACTTTTGCCACTCATCAAATTGGGCGTTGGCGGGCCACTTGGATCTGGCAAGCAATGGTGGGCGTGGATCAGTCAGGTCGATGAAGCTGCTGCAATCATTCACTTGATCAATACCCCGTCAGCAACCGGAGCGTTTAACTTAACCGCACCTGAGCCGGCAACCTGCAAAGACATTGTTGTTTCACTAGCCAAAGAGCTTAAGCGCCCCGCGATTATTCCGGTGCCGGCTTTTGCACTCAAACTGATCCTGGGTGAAGCAGCTACCGAATTATTGCTCTGCAGCCAAAACATGTCGGCAGAAAAACTACTGGCAACTGGGTTCAATTTTCAACACCCAAGCCTTAGTGCCGCTGCTGCCTGGGTGGTTTCTAAAAACTAATAGGTTAAGAAAAAAGAACCCTGCCTATCGGCAGGGTTCTTTTTATAAAGGTTTAGAAGAATTACTTCTTCTTTGCTACCTTGCGAGCTGCTGGCTTGCGTGCAGCAGTCTTCTTTGCAGGAGACTTCTTTGCAACAGCCTTCTTAGCAGCTGGCTTGCGTGCAGCAGTCTTCTTTGCTACAGCCTTCTTAGCAGCTGGCTTGCGTGCAGCAGTCTTCTTTGCTACAGCCTTCT
>CAZWHL010000001.1:5923-9817 GCA_964633625.1 uncultured Rhodoluna sp. | reverse complement strand
GCAGGAGCCTTCTTTGCTACGGCCTTCTTAGGAGCTGCCTTCTTTGCAACAGTCTTCTTTGCAACAGTCTTCTTCGCAACAGCCTTCTTAGCAGCTGGCTTCTTAGCAGCAGTTGCCTTCTTTGCGGTTGAAGCAGCCTTCTTTACTGCAGTGCCTGCAGACTTGGTTGCCTTTGAAGCTGACTTGCTTGCAGTCTTAACTGCCTTGGTAGCCTTCTTTTCAACTTTTTTCACGGTTTGATCCACTTTCTTTTCTAGGTCGGCTGCGGCATTTGCTACCTCGTCAACGACTTCGGCGGCAAGCTTGCCAGCATCCTTTGCGATGCTCTCTGCGTTTTTCTCAAAGAGCTTCTTTGCGTTATTGAAAATCCCCATACTTTTTTCTCCTGAAATTTATGATGCGGAATCGTTTAAAACTTTAGTGCTATCAGTATTGAATTTGGGGATGATAGTTCGATTTCTCGTTTACTATCCATTGGCGCGTCGTCTCCGCAGAATCTCATCGAGAGCAGTTGAATCCAGAGTCGCTTGAGATTTTTTAATCACGCGCTCCTCAATTTCAACTACCTCGGCAAGAGTCGGCAGCTCCAACTCACCAATTCTTTGTCGCGGTGCAGGAAGGTGATTAGGCTCCCAAGCCCGCGTATCTACTGGGATTCCAGCGATTGAACTCTGCGCGTCCTCGTACCTAAGCGAATTAGATACTGACGCGAAAATATTTGAACGACTCTTAGATGCCTTGGCAAGTACGTCAAGATTTTTGCGTTTTGCAGCTCGTGCGATCACCCAAGAAGTGACAAAAATAGCCGAGAAAATAAACGTAACAATCCAATAAAAAATTTGCGACACAGCCAAGAAAATCGACGCAATTGACGTTGCTAGAGAAAAAAACGCGATAGACGAGAAAATCTTCTGGGTCATTGATAGACGAAAATTTCTCTCAGCCAAGTTCGAAATCGCACTTCGAGGTGCTGCCACTCGGGCGGCTCTTGCCTCTAGGCGACGTTGACGATCGCTTGGCTTACCGGTCTGGCGTTCCTGGCTGCGCTTAAACCAAGATGGGATAAAAACCCAAAGCCATAGTCCGGCGATGATGAGAAACATCAAGCCCCCGGAACCGTTGAAATTCATAGTTCAACGGTAGGAGTGATTTGGTGCGTGTCACGCTATTTAAGTCGGTGTGTTCTTGGCGAATTTTTTATGAATTTTTCCACGGATATTGCATCGCTGGCACTCGATTTTGTTTCCATCGGTTGAGAATTCCACTTGGAATTTCTTCGTAAGTGATCGCAAAGATGTAATGGTCTCGCCAGTCGCCATTAATGTGAATGTATCTTTCCTTGAGGCCTTCATAACGTAGACCAAGCTTCTCAACTATTCGCAGCGAGGCAATATTTTCAGGGCGAATATCTATCTCGACCCGATGTAAGCCAACGATGTTGATTAGGTAATCAATGGCCAGCGCTACGGCGGTTGGGGTGATTTCTTTTCCGGCAAAATTTGGCGCAATCCAGTAGCCCAGCATCGCGCTGCTTACCGATCCAAAAAGCACGTTAGCGACATTAAGTTGCCCCACGACCTCGCCGCGGTACTCAATTACAAATGGATAGCCCTGATCTTCTTTTAGTTGCTTCAACAATCCACGAACTTGCGCCTTGATATCGAAAGTATTTGGGCCATGTGGGTTGGTTGCTTCCCAAGGGCGCAGCCATTCACGATTCCCAAGAATCAGTCGTTCAAGTTTCTTGGCATCGCGAACGCGAACTAGTCGCAAATTTACGTCGCCATGATTAAGCACAAATGATTGGTTCACGATGGCAAGATTAGTGCCATGGAACTAAATGCTGCAGCAGCTCAGAAAGCTGAACTGCGCGCCAGGCTCTCGACTGATCGAGCAGCTCGCCAATACAACCCAGATGAAGCCAGCGAGCTAAACATTCATCTTGCAGAATTGTGTATTGCGAATGGCGCAAAGAAAGTTGCCTGCTACCTACCTTTCGGCAATGAACCGGACACCGAACTTTTTATTGACTGGGCGCTGGACAACGAAATTGAAGTTTTACTTCCTGTTTCAAGAACAGATGGCACCCTGGAGTGGGTTAACTTTGATGGCGATACCAAAGTAGGTATTTTTGGCTTTCACGAAGCCACCGGTCCAAGCGTTGAACCAATCGAAATTGATATTGCGATCATCCCAGCCTTAGCAGTTGATGCAAACGGCATTCGCCTGGGTAAAGGCAAAGGCTTTTACGACAGGGCACTCTTGGAATTTAAACCATTACCGCCAATCGTTGCCGTGGTCTTCGATAGTGAGGTACTTGCCGAGGTACCTGCAGAACAACATGATCATCCGGTGGATGCCGCAGTAACCCCAACCGGCATAAAACACTTCACTCAGCGGTTAAAATAGTTTCGTGCCTACTTACTCATACGCTTGCAAAGCATGCGAGCACACCTTTGACATTCAACAAACATTGAGCGAGGCCACCCTAACCACCTGTCCCGTATGCGGCGGCGAGCTTCGTAAAGTGTTTGGCCAGGTTGGCATTACTTTCAAAGGCAGCGGTTTCTATAAGACCGATTCTGCAGGCAGCTCTAAAAATAGCGACTGACATTTAGCGGCGACTAACCGCAGTGTCGCTTAACCCCAATGCCTCTTAACCCCAGTGTGGTGGTTTGTCTTGGTGCAATCGAGAGTCATTCGAAGAACCACGGTCACCCCAGGCAATATCGGTGTCCTCAAAAGCCTGATCGTTTGCATCAAATAGCGGCAGCGGACGCTTACTTACTTGCAGGCCTAATTGCTCTGCAATACGAATCGCAACCGACTGAGGATCAGAGAACAATTCAAAGCTGTAAACGCGAATGTACTTCCAGCCCATTGAGGTCAGTAGCCCCGGACGAATGCGGAACTTCTCTGTGCGACTCTGACCCGGAATAGACCAATCGGGTTCAATTACGGCAGAGGCCTTGGCATAAGAAACAATCAACGGCAGGTCGCGGGAATAGCTGTCGTCCACTCGGGCGCCTAGCTTCTTGAGACGCAAACTCAGATCACTGAGCATTGGGTCTGTTACCTGCTGGATCGGCTCGTGCTGTGCCTGAGTGGAAGCGAGGAGGTCTTTCAAAATAGTTGCGCCTCCCGATAGCCGATCTACCGGAACATCCTCTGCCCCAAAGCACGAGACCACAGTGATTTGGTCGCGGGCGCTCACCAACAAATTGGCAAGGTAGCGGCGACCATCCGGCTCACTCAGTTGACCAAAGTTAGATAACACCGCTCCGTGTGAGGTGCGACCAAAACCAAGCGAGAAAATCACACGATCGGCAATCCGGTGAGTCAACTCTGCAATTGGCGTGACTTCAAATTTTTCACGACCGTGCGAATCAAAGAATTCGGCAAGTGAAGTTCTGGTCTGCAGGCCTTGCACGACTGCAGCACGAATGCGGTCCGCATGGACCTTTGAAGCACTGGCTACCAAAAGTGACTGCTGAGGGTGCCACAGTGCGTGGTTAAAGATAAGCTCTACCGTGCGGTTCAGTTCGGCATCAAGGCTCTCGGTAGCGCCCTCGATAGTGGTCTTGGCGCGATTTTCCTCAAGCACCAGGTCAAGAACAAAACTGCGTTCACCTTGGTACTCAGCTGCCGACGGAACAAACTGGATTCGGTTCTGGTAGAACTCGCGGTTGATCAGATTGCCTAATGCCTGGCTGGTGGTGCGGTAACTCTTGCGGAGCACCTCGGCACCAAAAACTCTGCGCACGTGGTTGAAGATTGATTCAACTTCAATCTCGCGACCGATAGTCGTTGGGCGGTTTTCAATTTCAAATCCGGTAGGTGCAGCAATTGCATCATCGCCAAAAACAACAACCTGGTTTGCGCGCTTCAGTGCCG
>CAZWHL010000001.1:0-5823 GCA_964633625.1 uncultured Rhodoluna sp. | reverse complement strand
CGCATCGACAACTCGTGCGCCACAGTTTTTGCACCAACGGCAATTTGCGCTTCGTATGCAGCCCGGAACCTAAGTTCGTTGGCTGCAATCTGATGCGGGGTATAACCCAACACCGATCCATCGCGTGAAACCACGCTCTCGAGGGCTGATTGCCACCATGCCTGATCAAGCTCAAGAGCTAGATGCTCCTTTGGGGTGTGCAACTTACCTAGGTCGCGAGCAAGGGCACCCAAACCAGCCTCACGAAGACGCGACATAACCAATGCACGATCACCAAGGTTGGCAAGCGCATCGGTGTCTGTGGCCAACGAGCGAAGTTTTAGTTTCAGTTCAATCAGCGAAAGTTTGATTAACGATGGCTCGGCAGATTCCGGATCAAGGTGCTGCTGAATTCGTTCAAGGTCCTCCACAAATGCCTGGTACGCAACTAGTGCATCGTTGATGCCACTAGGCACCTGCGGAGCGCTAGGAAGTGTGCAGTAAAGCTGCCACAACTCTCGCTGCTGCTGAATATCTTTTAGAGCAGCGTGCATGTCGGCAACATGCATGCCTGGGCGAAGATATTCCTTGGCCAACTTCTTCAGGCGACGACGATTTCCGCCAGACATTTGATTTCGCTCGGTGCCCTTACGCGGCGCAGTGGCTGCTATCAATTCGTTCAGAGGGCGATCAAAGACATCGGCAACAAAGCGGTCGAGGGTGTCACGAATTCCTACGAAAAGTCTCAGATAAGTTCCCCAGTCTTCAACCGTGACTGCAGACTTAAAGTTCACCTTTTGAGTGAACTCATTCAGCTGATTGGAAAGTTTTGGAAAAAGTTCTTCATGCAGGTTCTTAGCCACAGCCAAGACTTGTTCCATTTGCGCAGGAGATTCAAAGACTGCCTGGTACCAGGCGGTATCTTGTGGCCCGTACTTAAACTCGCCAAGTTCATATGCTTCGTTCAACAACTCAAGGGCATTGCTTCGATCAACGTGAGTCAGCAACTTGTCTCGAGGAATGCGTGCACTAGTCAAAGCTGGCCTTGCCAAAGCGCTCAGTGTTGAAAGTTCACGAAGCACCCTTGAAATTGACACACCAAGTTCAGGATCGGTGGAATTAAGCGCTTCGAAATACTTATCGATTTCGTTTTCTGCGGCAATTCGTTCGTTACGAATGGCTGCAACGTTATCGGGTTGGGCTTTTTCGTTTCTAGAAATTCCGGCAACCACATCAACCCAAGTTGAATCGGCTCGAACTGCAAGGCCACCCAAACCAATCGCACTAAATCGGTCGGCAATTTCGTTTAGGGTCTGGCGGCGTGGCGCCACAACAAGTACGCGCTTGCCATCGTGAACCAAACCGGCAATCACGTTGACCACGGTCTGGGTGTAACCGCAACCAGGCAAGGTCTCCACGGCAAAGCTCTGCCCCGCCAAAGCTCGACTCACAATTCGCATTTGAGTGGCATCGGCATCAACCACCAGGTTCAGCTCTGGCACGTCTATGTCGGCTAGACCCTGAGTTGGTTCACCAACTAGAGCATCGATAAGTGGTGTGCTGCGCTTATCGAAGTCGGCCAGCAACTCTGAAACTATCGTGGTGAAGTTAGAGATCACCAGGATTCGCTTTAGATCAAGATTTGCGGTGTTACCAGCAAGGTTTGCCAAATAGTTCAGCACGGTGACCGGAATCAGGTCAGAGCTCTCATTTTGACGAGCAAGCAGGTCCGCCTGATTCAGTTTGATTCCGTAGCAAGAATCCAGCGCTTCAACCAAAGCCGGGTTAACTCGTGGCTCACCATCGATCGCAAGTTCGTAGTCGTCGGCTTTGCGGATCAGTGAAACCGGCCACAACAGGATTGGAATATTTAGGTCAAAGCCGTCGGCTTCAAAATTTGCCAAACCGCCAACCAAGTAAATGGTTTCGATACCAAAGTTGCTGCTGATGCGGTCTGACTTGGTCTTGATTCGACGAGCAGCAGAAAGAGCTCTTGAAAAAGCTAGCGGGTCGCGAACCAGGTTAGAAAGTAGAGTCTGACGACCAGTAACGAACTGCGAAAAACCACCTGGGTGGCTGCGCTCTAAATCAATCTGGCCAAAAGCATTGGCTTCAAAGTTAGTTAGCGGATTTGTGACACCGATGGCACGGATTTCTTCTTGCCACTTAGTCCAGTTTTCGAGAGCCGCCATGGAAAGTAGCCTAACTTTTGGCCGCTCAATCAAAGGTAAGGCTCGCTAGCGAGCACCGGTGCTGAGGTTGGTGCCCCGTGAACGGCGACAGCCGTTTACGCTTGCACGAGCTGCTTCCTACTATCGTGGTGCCCCCGAGAAGAATCGAACTTCCGCACATGGTTTAGGAAACCACTGCTCTATCCACTGAGCTACGAGGGCCTGCCCAGCAAATATACCCTTTGCTTTTTATGCCGCCCTTGCCAGACCCAAATACGGATCCCATTCAGGCTCAAAGCGCTCGGCACCGCGAACCATCCAAATAGTGCCGGCTGGCATTCGCGGAACAAAATTCAAATTCCAACCAATCTCACCCAAAGTCTTGTCACCTTTTTTGTTGTTGCACTTCAGACAACAAGCAACCAGGTTCTCCCAGGTATCTTTGCCGCCGCGAGATTTTGGTTGAACGTGATCAATGGTGTTGGCGGCACGATTGCAATAAGCACATCTGTGGCCATCACGGCGAAGCACACCACGACGCGAAACAGGAATTACGCGACTGCCTGGAATGCGCACATAGCGAGAGAGCAGAATCACCGAGGGCAATTGATATTCGCCTTTGGCGCTGTGAACGGTTAAATCATCCGATCCAGCAAGCACGGTTGCCTTCTGATTGAGAACCAAAATTAGGGCTCGCTTGAAAGAGACCACTGCCAGCGGTTCGTATCCTGCGTTTAGTACAAGGGTGCGCATTTTTTCCTTTCGAAGACGCCCACACGGATTGTGGGCTTTCGTTCTAGGACTAACTACTCCGAATAATCCGGGCAATAAAAAAGCGCCGTCATAAATGACAGCGCGTTAGTTTCGCGATTGTTGAAGTTGTTGGCTTTGTTGACAGTAGAAACGTGCTTGAGCTGCATGCTTGGTTGGCAAGCAAATCAAGGTCATCTCGACCACCTCTTCAATCAGGAGTTAGAACCTGATGCCAGATTACGCTTGTGCGCCGGCGAGCGCGATGAAATAAGGGTGTGTTTTTGATGAAGATTTGGTAACTAAAATGCGTGGGATTCTTACTTCGTGGCTAGTCGCACGAAGTGGACATTACTCGTGAAAATTGGCGCCAACTTCACGGTGTCGCCTGGGCGTGGTGCGTGGTAGAAGTTTCCGTTACCCGCGTAGATTCCGTCGTGGCTCATATCGTTCATGATCACAAGGTCGCCTGGCATTGCATCCTCTGGCTTGACCTTGATTCCCATGCGAGCCTGCGTGTGCACGCTGTGCTCTAGCGCGATACCAAACTGAGCGAAGACGAAAGCAACATAACCCGAGCAGTCAAAACCACGTGGGGTTTCACCACCAAATACATAAGGTGTACCTACATACTTGGCCGCCACCTTCAAGATGGTTGCGCCATCAAGCGTGCTGTAAGGCGGATTCGAAACATAGTCGGCTGCGGTTGGGCCGTCGTAGGTTCGGTAGTTGTTCAAAGTTTCTTGACGCGCGATCTCGGCGGCATCTGCTGATTCGTATTGGCCACGAGAGAACTTCACCGTGTTGACTGCAGCCACGGTTAGGTTCTGTGTGTCCGATGCCGAAGCCAATGCCTGGGCATCGGTGGTAGTGAATCGCGACATTGCTGCGATGTCTGGGTTGTAGGCATAAGCCGGAAGGGCAAAGGTTGCGAACAAACCAGAAGCAATTGCCATGGTCACGGAGTTGCGGAATGGGCGACGTGCATAGAAAGGAACCTTGCGAGTTGCACGAACTACATAAGCTGAACCATTCGCTGAATCTTGCGCCTGGGCGGCAAAGAACTTGGCGTCTGCCTTGGCCAATTTTTTGGCGTGGCGACGCTCGGCGCGAGAAAGTCTTGCCTTCTCGGCTTCACGAATTGATCGGCGGCTGCGCAGTTCGAATGATTCGAAAACGTTGACGTCAACGTCTGCGCGATACCTGCCTTTAGCTTTTTCTGCCAAAACTAGAACCTCCGGTTTTCGGTTGGCAACAGGTCGAGTTTACCTCAGCCAGGCATTTTGATTACCTTTTATAACGGCCAGGTAACGAAAATCGACCATATCGGGGTCAAATCAACACCGATAAGCCCGCTGAAGCCCAGTAACCGCCTTGGAAAGCCCAACTAGACTGTGAATATGCCTGAAATCAAGATTCCCGCCGAGTTCCTACCCGCCGATGGTCGCTTTGGCTGTGGACCTTCAAAGGTCCGCCCAGCCCAATTGGCTGCATTTGCCGCTGAGGGCGCCAAACTTATGGGAACCTCTCACCGCCAGGCGCCGGTGAAAAACCTAGTAAAGCGGGTTCAAGAGGGCTTGATGGAACTTTTCCACAACCCAGCCGGCTACGAAATCGTGCTTGGTAATGGTGGATCTACCGCTTTTTGGGACGCTGCCGCGTTCTCAATGGTCGAAAACAAGGCCCAGAACCTGGTGCACGGTGAATTTGGTGCCAAGTTTGCCAATGCCCTGACCAACCCATGGCTTGCCAAGCCAACCGTAATTAATGGTGAGCCTGGTTCACGCCTTGAACTTCAGGCCGAGGCCGGCGTTGACTCATATGCATATGCTCAGAACGAGACTTCAACAGGCGTGGTCACCCCGGTCAAGCGCGTGGCTGGTGCCGATGCCGGCGCATTGATGTTTACCGATGCAACTTCTGCAGCCGGTGGCATTGATTTTGACGCTACTCAGACAGATGTCTACTACTTCGCGCCACAAAAGAACTTTGCTTCTGATGGTGGTCTTTGGTTTGCACTGATGTCCCCTGCTGCGATTGAACGCACCGAGCGAATCGCGGCGACCGATCGCTACATTCCTGAATTCTTGAGCGTGAAAACTGCAATTGACAACTCAAGACTTAACCAAACCCTAAACACACCAGCAATTGCCACGCTATTTTTCTTGGCTGAGCAAATTGATTGGATGAACGGCAACGGCGGTTTGACTTGGGCTGACAAGCAGACCAAGACTGCATCGGACTTCCTGTATCAGTGGGCGGATGCTGCAAGTTTTGCAACACCGTTTGTTACAAACCCAGAACACCGATCACAAGTCGTTGTGACCATTGACTTTGATGACGCGATTCAGGCGACGGAAATTTCTAAGGTTCTTCGTGCAAATGGAATTGTTGACGTTGATTCATATCGCAAGCTTGGTCGCAATCAACTTCGCGTAGCGACCTTCACTGCAACTGATATCGAAGACGTGAAGAAACTTACTAAGGCAATCGACTTTGTAGTTGGCGAGCTAGCGTAGGCTGAGCCCAATGAGGTTCTACGTAAAAGATTCAGAACGAAAGCCAGATCCGGCACCGGTCAAGGCCAGTGCACGCATGGCGATTCTGGTAGGACTAGTCCTGTGGGTTCTTGCCTTTGCCGCGTGCCTTCTTAATCTTGAAGCCCTTGCGGCGGCGCAAAAATCGTGGTGGCTTGCGACCTGTATCTTCGGAATTATTCTCGGCATCTTCGCCTTCTTCAAGGTTCGCAACCGCTGATTCATCTTCGGTAGCCTCTTCGGCTACTGGTTCGTTTTCAACTTCTTCATCAGAATCAGTGTCATCAGATTCAATGTCATCCGATTCAGTATTGGTGTCTTCATCGGAATACTCTTCGTCTTCGGCATCAAGTGCCGCTTGTTTCTCTAGTTCAATCTGCAACGCC